>JBLHVH010000081.1:0-13232 GCA_047628385.1 Oleiphilaceae bacterium | reverse complement strand
CCATGCACTCCAAAGCTGCGAAAGGATTGAGACAAAACAATATTTTCATACGAGTTAAAAACACTTTCGAGTCGGAGCACACAGGAACGCTGATTACTGTTGACTATGTGACTAATTCACCTTGTGTAGAAATTATTGCAGGGTGTAAAGGTATTTTCGCACTGGAGCTATTTGACCAAAATATGGCCGATAGCATTCATGACTTTGATCGTGAGGTACTGGCAATTATTAGACGCTTTAAAGCCCATATTGTTTCCAAAGACATTCATGCAAACACCATAACGTATTTTTTATCCACTAACTTGAAAATAGTAAAACGCATTCAAGCTGTCGTTGAAGAGCGCTTTCCTGAAGCGGAACTCAATCAGCAAAAAATAGCTATCGTGTCTGCTATAGGCACTGACATGCAAGCCCCAGGTATTCTAGCCAAAGCGGTGAAAGCTGTTGCCAGTAAAAATGTCACTGTGCTTGAGGTATATCAGTTAATGCGCCAGGTTGATATGCAGTTTATCGTCAGTGAGTCAGATAATGATGCAACGCTTAAGGGGTTGCATGCTGCATTTGTAGCGGTGCTCGACCATGGGAGGGCGATATGTATCGCCTCTTAGTTACTGTTATTCTGTTCTTTATCGTCTTTCCTATTTCGTTATTTTCCGAAATAGAGGGGGAAGAAAAAGCACTAAACGCAGTAAAGTCATTAGAGAAACCGCTCTACTCAGCATTTATCGAGCGCTATGTGCTGGATGAACTTAAGCAATTGCAAACTGATCAAGCACAAATAAAACAAGAGCTGATTCCGCAGATTGTTGACAGAGAGCATTATTCTGTCGATCGTGCCGTCAGCTATGCGACTGATAGAGTAACTTATTTTTTCTATTTGATTGCGGCAGCAACATCCGTATTGGTGTTGGTGGGCTGGACATCAATAAGAGACATAAAGGAGCGCGTTCACTCCTTAGCAGGCGAAAAAGTCTCCAAACTGGTTCATGAATATGAAAAACACTTAGCAACAATTGAGAATCAATTGAAGCAGAACACCGAGAACCTTGAAGAGATTGGGCTGACACAGGATGTTCAATCACTTTGGTTGCGTGCGCCACAAGATTCTTTCCCCGCTAATAAAATTATTATCTGTGACGAGATCTTGAAGCTTCGGCATGATGATTGTGAGGCCTTGACGTATAAAACTGATGCAGTATTAGAATCAATTGAGCCACAATGGGCCGCTAACTTATGTCACCAGACCCTGCATATTGAACCCGATAATAGCCATGCCTTTTACCGATTAGCCTGTACTTATAACGCTATTGAGCAGTTTGATGAAGCCTTACGTTTTCTGGTCGAGGCAATCAACAGACGGGACATTTACCTACAAGACATTTGTAAAGACCCAGCGCCGCAGTCTCTCGTAAACGATGAAAAATTCAAAGAACTGACCAACTTGATAAATATACCGCAGTCTACTTCAAATGGTCAGGCTCCTAGAGGATTAATCACTAAATGAACGTATTAGTTCATAGGGTACAACTCGGTGCGCTCACCCAGTTGTTGAATGTTTTGATGAGTTCTGCCATTCCAGCTAATGACTTTGAAAGCATAACGCAGTGCGAGTTGAGTCAAAATGTGTCGATGCTCTACTCGAGTAAAACCGAGTCACTGCCCAACCCTTCTTTTTTGCAGCTTGGATAATGAATAGCCGCTGCTATTTGGAGTATTAAAACCTTTCAATGGTTCTCGAGCTCTCCATGCAAGCGTGGTTAGCGAGGCTGCTTGGTCGGGGCCAACCACTTAAACAGAATAGGAAAGTAATGAAATTTAAATTACATTGGTTGATAAATATGATTGTGTCGCTTGTTCTGATCGGTTCGCTGTCTGTTGATGCAGCAGAGCAAACTTGGGTGGTGAATCTTAAACAGGTCAATATTCGGGCATTCGTAACGCAGGTAGCAGATATTACCGGTTATAGTTTTGTGCTTGATCCGCGCCTAAAAGGAAAGGTGACGGTTGTTTCAAATGTGGCGATGAATAAAGACGCCGTGTATGAAATGTTTCTGACGGTTCTGGGAGTGCATGGTTACGCTGCAATTCCCGGAACGGATGTCATAAAAATTGTACGACAACGATCCGCCAAGTTCATAGCGAGCAATGACGGTTTTATGAAGACTGTGCCCGTTGAGCAGATTGTTACGCGGGTAATACAGGTGAATAATATGCGCGCCCAGGCGTTGGTCCGTATTCTCCGACCAATGGTTGCAAAGTATGGCCATCTCGCAGGTGTGACAGCTGCAAATGCTCTGATTATCAGTGATCGCCTCGCCAATATTCGACGCATCAGTAAAATTATTGATGCGCTAGATCGTCCTTCACTCTATCAGCTTGAGGTCATGCAGCTAAAGGAAGCCTGGGTAGGTGACATGGTCAAGTTGCTTGAAGAACTTGCTCCGGGTGAACTTGGCAAAACAAAACGAAAGAGGGGAAGTATAAATAAATTCAGTGTCGTGGCGGACCAACGGAGTAATCGTTTGATTCTGAGAGGTGATAAGTCCTTTCGAGATAAGATGAGAGGGTTAATTGCTAAGTTGGATCAACCTTCGTCATCAGGAGGAAAAACCACAGTCTTTCACTTGAAGCATGCTGATGCGGAAGATCTGGCGGAATTGCTAAGCGGCTTAATGGGAGATATTGGCAGTCAGGTTGCTAAGCGAAAACAGAAGGCTAATGGCGCTAGTGTCTATGCTGATGAAGGCTTAAATGCCTTGGTGATTCGCGCGGAACCTGCAGCTTTGCAAGAGTTAGAAAGTGTGATTGCACTACTGGACGTAAGGCGTGCTCAGGTTCTGATTGAGGTAGCCATCGTCGAGATATCCGAAGGTACTGACGATGCTTTTGGTATTCAATGGGGCTTATTTGATAAGGGCGGCACAATTCCTGGGGTATTTACCAACTTTGATGATATTGGGTTGAGCTCGGCAAGTGTGCTTGGGGCCCTAGCGGCAAAAGATAATGATGCGAATGGTGAACTAAATACTTCAACTATCGGTACACCGTCAACTGGCTTAACGATGGGCGTGGGTGGCACCAATGGTAATTTTAGTTGGGGCTCGCTGATCCAGGCTTTGGAGGGTAATACCAATGCGAATGTGCTATCCACACCTAAAGTGATCACTATGGATAATCAAGAATCCTCAATTATCGTGGGTGAGAATATTCCCATTATTACTGGACAATCAACTTCTTCAGGTGCCGGGACGGCAGATCCATTTACCACTATTGTGCGCCAGGATGTCGGCGTCAAGCTGATTGTCACGCCAAGTATCAGTGAAGGGGATCTGGTGAGGTTAGAAATAGAACAGGAAATATCTGGTGTCAAAGAGTCCACGGCCGGAGCCGATATCACGACCACGAAACGACAGATCAAAACGAACGTTTTGGCTGATGATGGCGAAACCATCATCTTAGGGGGCCTGATCACCGATAATGTGAGTACCAGCGAAAGCAAGGTGCCTTTGTTAGGTGATATTCCTTGGCTAGGACGTTTGTTTAGGAGTTCAAGTTCCAAGCTAACCAAGCAAAATCTAATCGTATTTCTAAGGCCGACCATTTTACGTGATAAAGATTCGACTAAAGCGGTTACCGATGAGAAGTTTGATGAGTTATGGCAATTAAATCTCGCCATCAAGACGAGTAACGGAGAGGATGTAGAACAACTTGATAATTTCGACAAGCCTCGTGTCGACAGTTTATACGGTGGTATGAAGGTAAAGTAATATAGTTCTATTTATTTTGTTGGCTCATTAAGTAAGCTCTGTTTCTAATACATTTGAATGGTAATAGGCGAATTAGACTCTATATGTTCTAAATAACTAGTTGCTCATGAACCCTAAGAAAGTAGTAATTATTCTGCGTAATTCTATGTGCTTAGGAAAATAAACTTATAGAAAACTAATCTTTTCAGCGGGAAAGTTGGGAAGTTCCAAACACGCAATTACGCGCTTACATTTCACCTAAAATACCAAGAAAATCACTCGGTGGCTCTCGTCGGAAATGCCTATATTCAAAAAGGATTCGCTTTAACTGGTTAGCCTTGATGTTGACAGATGATCAATACATGACAACTAGGATAAGTTAACTAATACCTTCAGTGACTGCTTTTGTGCTAATTCCTGATATTAATTGAACTATTATTTTTATTTGAGAGCTTTGCATGACCTCAACATTCTCACCCTTTCAAAGCTAAACTAGAAAATTTAAAACTTTACCGTTAAAAATACTTTTTAAGGCTGATTTTGAGTAGCAGTTAGCTCCTCATGTTTAAAAAGGTCAGTTACACAGTTTGTTTTACAGCCTCCATTCGAACTGAAAATGAACTTAATTCAGGCCTAACAAACTATGTAAATTATTCTGCAATATGTGGGGGGAAGTGTTTTTTCTTGATGAATGGATAACTTTGTTGAAAAGCCCGCTCACGCAAACCTAATAAGCTTTAAATTGGACGTTACGACCTGATATTAAGTCTATAGTGACTTGGTTATTAACTCTTTTATCAAACCGCTCATGCCAGAACATGCACTTCATTTCAGTGCTTACCCCTTTAAATTCTCGGGTCAAAAGGTGAGTGGCTCCCATCGAGAACTTGGTTGTTCCAAAGGAGTGCTTTACGGTACTTTTTCTGATGAGCATACTGTCAGATTTAGCTTTAAGTTATGCTCTCATCATTTTAATACGATCGGCACGCTCTCATCGTCTAATTTTTCGTGGGGCGACATTTTTAGTGCACTTCGCTTTCATGGAATACTCGCCACAAATCTTAACGCTGCACGTCGCGAAGATTAAATGTGATTCAGGTAAGTGTAGAGGTATAACTTAAGCAGCATCGCTGGATGATAACTGAAACGGCCAGTATCTTTTGGAACAACACCTTTAAAACCTAATTCATGCAAGGGAAGTTCATCAACATAAATATCAATGACCCTGACAGGATTTTTATCTCTGACGAAGTGATTTAACACTTCAGGAAAAATGTCGTCTGGGAGCGACTTCTACCAATAATATGATGGGACAAAACAATTCACTTTCTTGTTTTTAGACTGTTGATATTATATCAAAGTTGTCATTTAGCGATGATAATTACCCGATTATTTGGCTCTATTTATGAAATATCTAAAGCAAGATCTCAACCACAGTTTTGACAGAGGCTAGAGTAAAAGCACTATTTATCTATCTATCTATTGATTAAAATTAGAAGAACCGGACTAATCCTGTGGGGTGAACGCGGCACTTATCAGCTTAAAAATAATAACAAATATGGATTCTAGCACTCGCTTTAAAACGGTTCTTTTTGAAGCTATCTTATTTTGTCGTTTATTAAATATATTCGATCCAGAGTAATGTTATTTTGACTAATTGACTCAAGCAATAGTGTGCCTTCTTGACGTATTTTGTCTGCGCTGTCCATCATTAATACCGCATTAAGTAGCTTACGCGCATCATCCAAATCGAGAGACCGTATTAGTGATTTACAGTAGGGTATTTTTGATGAACTCATACTAAATTGTCGCACTCCCATACCGAGCAGTAAAAATAGTGAAATGGGGTCCGATGCCATCTGGCCGCAAAGACTTAAAGGTAGTTCACAGTGTTTGGCTGTGTCGACAATTCGTTTTAATTCCATAATGATCGCGGGATGAAGTACATCGTAAAATTTACTAACCAAAGGGTTATTCCGGTCTATGGCAAGAAGGTACTGAGATAAGTCATTACTACCGATTGAAATAAAGTCGAGTTTTTTTCGCCAAAATGGCAGCATGGACACCACTGAAGGCACTTCCGCCATAATACCTACTTTAGGACGCATAACCTGAAAGCCCTCAGCTTGCAACTGGGAGCAGGCCTCGTTGACTAATTCGATGCAGCTATCCAGCTCTTGAGTAGATGAAACCATCGGAAGTAATAGGTGTATATTGCTTCGGTTTTCAGCTGCCCGAATAATGGCGCGTATTTGGGTGAGAAATAAGGCTTGGTTGCTAAGTGTGAAGCGGACACCTCTAAGACCGAGTGCAGGATTATCTTCTTTTGTTTCTGGCAGATAGGGTAGAGGCTTATCGCCGCCAATATCCAGGGTGCGAAAATAAACCGGTTTGTTTGAAAAGGCCTTCACCAACTGCTCATAAACTTGAACTTGCTCGTCTTCAGAGGGGAGGCTCTGACGGATCATAAAGGGGATCTCAGTGCGGTATAGTCCAACACCGTCGGCACCATTTCTTAAACTCGGCATAATATCGGCTTGCAGACCTGAGTTCGCTAGCAGAGATATTACTTGGCCATCTAGTGAGACTGCTGGTAATTGTGCATTCGCTAATAACTCGCGATCAGTATTTTCACGCTCATCAATCAGTTTTTGGTACTCTTGCAATAATGCTTGACTGGGCCGAGAAAAAATCTGGCCCTGATCACCATCGACAATAACCGTTTCACCTTCCTGAACTGAAAACTCTCCAATTCCCATTACGGCCGGAATGCCTAAAGCATTCGCAAAAATAGCAATATGGGATAAAGCGGCACCATTACGACATACGATAGCTTTTAGCTGCGCTGAAGGTAGGCTTACTATATCCGATACACTGATCTGATTACCCACTAATACCAAAGGTGATTTGTTACCCTCTAGCGCTGTAATTTTGGGCTTGTTGCCACACCACACATGATAGAGCTTATCGCCTAGGTGTTCTATATCCTCATGCCTAGCACTCAGGTAGGGGTCATCCATTGCTAGGAATTGTTCAGAGAAATAGTGTACCGTTTGTTTAATTGCCCAAGGCAGCGACTTCCCTTGGACAATTTCTGATTCAATACGAGCATGAAAAGAGGGGTCATACAAAAATTTCTGATAGGCATCCAGCACTGCGGCCATAGCATCCCCGAGCGTTTCTTTGACTTGATTTCGCTCGCCGTCAAGCTCAACACCCGTGGCGATTTTTATTCTCTCCCATTCTTGAAGCTCTATCTGAATATCAGTACAAGGGTTTTCAGGCGCATCGCTTAAGTTCAGTTCTTCTCTAAGTGCTACGCGCCCAATTGCTATACCTTGTGCGCCTGAAATCCCTTCACTGCGACAGTTATCTAGTTGTTTTTGATCTAATCGTTCTGGTAAATTGTTTACTAATATCGCTAAGTGTAGTGATAATGTTAGTAATAAGGCTTCCTGTTCTGCTGAAATTAACTCGGCGCGTGATCGTTGAACGACCAGTGCACCGATCACTTCACCATAATGAACTAAAGGTACGCCACAAAAACTATTGAAACTCTCTTCCTGTGAACGGTTTATATGGTAGTAATCAGACTGTTTATCTGGCTCGATTAAGTTGATAATGCTTTTTGTCTTAATTACTCGTCCAACGATACCTCTTCCTTTTGGGATCACGACGGGGTGATTGGCGTTAAGTCCGTGGCTTGCCAGCAAGGCAAGTTCGCCCTCTCGTGTCTTTCTGTATAGACTGCATACATCGACACCGATGGCTTTGCTAATGCCGTCTACAATCATCTGAACTTGTTGGGTGAGATTGTCGGCCAATCCTGCTTTTTGCAGAATTTGTGTTAATTCAAATAACTGGCTGTTACTCATTTTCAACCTTCATCTGTAGTCTCAGTTTCCATGTCTTCGTAGTTATCATCATATATTTCTTGGTCAGCTTGTTCTTGATCCAAGTCGTATCCTTCTTCATAAGCGGCTTCATTCTCACATGTTAACCATTGACCACTCTCGTCTTGATATGAGCCATATTGTTCACATTGAGATGTCATTGTAGTTGCTTCGACTTCCTCTGCTGCTTGTGCGTGAAAGTTAATAGCAGATATTGCGAGTAGGATAAATGCGTACTTTAAAAAAGTCATATTGAGTTTCCTTTTAGATTAAAAAATCATGTTTTGGTGTTATTCAAAATTGCTTGGCTATTCACCAAGCACTTTGTGTATCACTGAGCTCATTATTAATACGGATAAGCACTGAACTTGGTCGCTGAGCAGGTTTATTTAAGTGGTTGAGATATTTCTTCCAGATCATTTCAACTTCTGATTTTGGATCAGCTTGGTTATTCAAAACTAAGAGCATATGTCTTTGCTGTTCGTTTTGAGGCTGTATATGTCCAAGTTCCAACTGCTTAATCGAATAACCACATTTTGTAAGAATTTCAGCTTGGCGTTTAGTAAATATGCCGGCACGGTCAAAGCCATGTCTAAAATTAATTGCGTCATAAAAATTACATTTAGATAAAAAGCTTTCAATTGACATAATGGATTCCTTAGCTAGCTTGGTAAATTTGATAAACAAACGTTATCATCTGAAGAACATTTCGGTTCATCGGGATCTTCGAGATGGTTTAGATATTGAAATTGCTCTTCATTACACTGTCTCAAAAACTTATCGTCTTTTGGGTTTTCCTGCTGCATTAACGTTAAACAATATTGTCTTATTTCCTGTTCAATTTCTTGATCCAGATCTGCTTTAACCTGAATTGGATGAAGAAAAATGATAACTATAATTAGGTTTTGTATAAGTGATTTCATAGTCTTGTGGGTTATAAATATTTTTCTGGAGTATGGGCTTTGTTTCGCAATCAGAAAAACGATTTATTTTTGTTATTACAACAAAAAATATTTTAGAAGGCTTAAATGTCCGTAAATATTAGCTGAAAGGTAGTGATGACCTTTTAGGGATTGATATTATCTTTTATTTTTCGTGTAAGAGTCTTTGGATGAACGATAACGAGGGTATTGGAAATTGAGGAGAGATTGGCCTTAAAAAGCGCCATCTTGACTATTTAGCACAAGATGGCGTTTATCAGTCTTGTAGTTCAGTATCATACTTATAAATCACATTGTTTTTACCTGATTTTTTAACTTGATACATCCAGTTATCTGCTTTTTCTAGCAGTTCAGTTAAACTCAAATTTGAGCTAGTGTACGTAATAACACCTGCGCTGAGCGAAACGGGCCACGCTTGTATTGCTATTTTTTCAGTCACCATTTGGTGACATTTTTTAAATGCCAAGACTGCTGAATCTTGATCAGATTCGATAAATAAAACAGCAAATTCGTCGCCTCCCAGCCTGCCTACTTGGTCGGTAGCTCTTATACATTCTCGTATTTCTACAGCTACCATTTTTAATAGTTCATCCCCAGCTTTATGCCCAAATTGATCATTCACTGTCTTGAAATTATCGACATCAATAAAGGCTAGACTGAATGGACGTTTAAAACGCTTTGCTCGGCTAAGTTCTTCTTGCGCTTTTTCCAAAAAACCTCTTCGGTTGAGTATTCCGGTTAGATCATCTTTATTAGCAAGAGCCTCATAGAATTTTGTTTGGTTAACCGAAAGGTGAATCATTTTTGAAACCAACATAAATATCACCATTCTGACTGTGAAATTCCACAGGTATATCCAATTAGTGTCATACACTTGCCCCGCGCTAACATCTGTAATCAACCATAATAGTGCCGCCACAAAAGAAAGTAGTATTGAATTTGCTAAACTAGCGTGTGCCGTCAATAACGCAATCGGCACTAGGTAAAATATGGCTGTTGAAAGCTCTGGGCCTAATAAATGATCTAGTAAGGCCACAAGGAGTAATAAAAAATACGCGACCGAACACTGTACAGGTGACGACCAGCTTTTAAACAGACCTAAAATGGGGTTATTCATAAACCCTATACCCTTGATAAAAAAGTTGATGTTGAGCTCGCATTACTTCAATTTTGAATATTAGTGTAGAGGAAAATTTAGCGTAGGACATGAAATTATTTTTGTAGTGAATACAAAAATTAATGATGTTTTTTCTAACACGATAAATATGTAGAAAGGTCGTAACTAGATAGCGAAGCAGAAGAGACATTGCTTAGGAAAATAAAATAAATAGGGATTTCATAGCCAACGATTTTTTTTGAAGAAGACAAGAAGGGATGTTGCGATAACAGCCATTACGCCTAAAAGTATAAAGTAACCCATACGCACTTTTAGTTCTGGGATGTAGTCAAAGTTCATTCCATATAAGCCTGCTAGAAAACTAAGAGGAACGAATATGGCTGTAATCACGGTTAATAGGCGCATAGTGACATTCAGTTGATGAGCTGAAATAGATAAGTAGCCGTCTATTAAATCTCCTGCAATATCATAATGCATCTGCGATAATGTGGTTAAGCGATCAAAACGTTCGTTGAGGTCATTGATTGAGTGTAAGTGAGCCTCGTAGTCGATATATGTATATTGATCTGCTTCAGTTAATAAGCTCTGAGTGATTGTTCGGTGATACTTGAATCCCCTGATTAGCTTTATTAATTTTGACTTGTAGAACGTTAATTCTGTTATTAACTTGTCATTCCCTTTAATTTGAAGTTCGTCCTCTAGGTCACTTAAACGACTTTCAAACTCAAGTACGTTATCTAGATAATAAGATGAGGCATTTTTCATGATTTTAAGCGCTAAGTGCATTGGCGTCTTGTTCTTTAATTTAGATAGGCTTTCTATTGTTTTATCGATACCGAGAGATTGTGAGAGATGAACCGTGATCAAAATATTTTTTTCAACAAACAATGCCAATTGTTGATGGTCAAAATCCAAGCTGCCGTTAATGCTTTTAATTCCTCGATATAAAATAAAAAACTGTTCGTCGAAGAATTCAATTTTTGGTGGATGGCGAGTCCTTAGCGCATCCTCTATAGCAAGAGGGTGTATGTTGAACTCTTTTAATTTAGAGGCAACGAAATCGAATTCTTCATATTGAATATCAACCCAAAGAATTGACTTTTCATCTTCATGCCAAGCAGCAACTAACTCATCACTACCAAATCGACAGTTAGATGATTCATCAATTAAAGTCGTTCTGATCATTTTATCTTTCCTGTTGTCTGAATTCTAAGCCGCCATTAAGAAAATATTGAAAGCGCGTATTAGACCTCGATACTTTCAGGCACATTCTCAACAGGTACTTCTAAAGAACGGATGACATTAAGAATTTCCTCTATATCTTTCGTATAGAGACTTTCCTTATGGTAGCAAGCGTAAATCTGTCTGGTAATAACTGGCGCTTCGTTCACTTGATACAGGTTGTTGCCAACATCATTTTCAACCATACGATAAGGTAAATAAGCACTACCACCAAATACTAAAATAAAGTCGAGAGCAATACGAGAAAGTGTTGTATGCAATACAGGAGATGCCGCATCGGGGAAAAGTTGGGCATAACTCATTTGAAATGATAAACCCCAGTCAACGGCAACATAGCCAGATGCCATAGCTGAGTCTACCGTTGCATCCTCTTTAGAACTAACGAGAATTAACTCGGCGGGTGCAATGGGAATAGATACGAGATCATTTAGCTTAGCCGGTTCATAAATCAAGGCAAGATCTAGCGTTCTTTCCATCATGTGTCTGATCAACGTCTCTGGACCATGAGATTCTGCCCGAAGCGCTAGCTCAGGGGAATTTTTATGCACCTTATGCAGGGTATCCTGAAATAACAAATCCCATAAACCGGTGGTTGAGCCTAATGCGATGACGTGTTTCTGTTTCTTTTTTAATGCAACATCTTGTCTGGCTCGCTCCCACGCTACTAGAATAGTTTCGGCATGGTTGATTAATCTCTCGCCCGTTACGGTTAATTGTAAGTTGTTTCGAAAACGCGTAAAAAGAGGGGCGCCAATAATATTTTCTAATTGTTTTACTCTGGCGCTTACTGCTGCTTGGGTTAAATAGAGGTTTTCTGCCGCTTTACCGAAGTGGCGAGTATTCTTTACCTCAAGGAACGTTCGTAATAGTTCGGTATCCATATGTTCTCACTACCAATTTATTGATCTGAGTGCGCTAAAAAATTCAGCGTGTAGTTGTAGTCTAATTGAATCATCCATGTTCGCATAGTTCACTTCAGGTTTGAGAATTATTGCAAGGAAAGGGTCTCGTCCCTCAATGGGTGCGGGGGGCTCATACGCCAGCTCGTCGCAGAGTGTTCTAGCAAAATCAGCGAGAATAAAATAGACATCTGTAGTAGTTTGACAACCCGCTATTATTTTAAGTTCTTCCAGTTTGATAGCGCTATTATGATGAATCACTTGATAAGACAGTATTGAATGCTGAGCCTTTGTTAAAGATGGTAGGGCTTCTGTTAACGCTTGAATGAATTGTTTCTTTGTTGGTACGCTATTCTTTCTTTCATGCATTTTTTCTTTGATTAGTTTATCCACAATAGATCGTACATTTTGTAGCGCAGTGATCATACTATCAGACTCACAATAGCCTATTCTTAAGTTTTTTTTATAAATTTCGCCAATACATTTACCATTATCTAAATAAGAGACTAACTGATAGTTACGGTACGTTTCTTCCAAATCATAAACTTTGGCTTTCTGTATGGGATAAATATTCATCGTTTATGGCCATTTTTGCTCTTTGAAATTGATTCTTATTGTTACGTTTTTATCGCTTCAAACCAACTCTAGTTGTTTGTCGTTACAACAAAGATTATTTGTTTTACCTTATTAATAAGACGCGCCAATATTGGCAATAATTATGTTTAATCAGCAATTTAATTTCTAACACACTCAAGCGATTAGCAAGCGAGACTCCCAATGAACGAAGAATTAAAAGACTCTGTTCGCTCAGTATTATCTGAAAGGCCTAATTACGCAGCATCGATTGAAGATATGAGCGCAGATGAAATAGCGCGGTTACTCGAATCTGTTCCGATAGAAGACCGCTTAATACTTTGGTCTAAAATTGAAATTAGCGAACGATTGGCAATACTGATCTGCCTTCGTCACGATCCCAGAGACTCAATTATAGATGAGATGTCTTTTGACGATTTGGATTTACTATTTGATGATATTTCTGCTGACCAACTGATTGAACTTGCTGAAACATTACCTGATCGCTTAGTTCAACGTGCCTTGCGCTTAATGGACGATCAACAGATTGAATACTTTAAGCAGGCGCAAGAGTTTTCGGATGAGAAGATTGGGCACTGGGTAAATCAGAACCTACTAATGCTGTCTGATTCGAGTAAAGTGAGGGATAGTCTTAGGTTAGTACGTCGAGAGGTACCAAGTTATACCAATGCAATATTCTTAATTAATAACAGTGGTGAGTATCAGGGTGCAATTCCTATTCACAAGCTTATTGGTATTCCTGAGAGTACTAAATTGAGTGAGCTTTTGTTCGATGAGTTCCCGACACTGAATGCAGACGA
>JBLHVH010000080.1:0-13283 GCA_047628385.1 Oleiphilaceae bacterium | reverse complement strand
ATGAATCTTTTTCACGAAACAAACATAGCATGACACACGCCGCCAACATCGGCCAAGCAGCGAAGAACAGTAAATTAGGGCCTTCGAAGGGCGTTAGATATTGGCCAAAAGAAGAAAGAGTAGAAACTGCGTGAAGCGCTAACACCACACCATAGGTAAATTTCTTTTTAAAACCAAAGAAAAATAACAGTAACAAGACCAGTTCAGCAGCGCCAATGACCGTAATCATCAAATTATCTAAGCCTGGAATAAAGTAAAACTTCTCATAAACTTTGGCTGCATGGGCAGGGTTAATAAATTTATCTAAGGTCCACATCAGCATCACTAAGAATACGGTACTCCTAAGAAACAACATTGAAATCTTGAACTTTTTATCATCATTCATTTTACTATCCTTATTTCAGCTTTTGTAAAATTGCTGTTATTCCGTATTCATACACCATTGTGCAGCAGTCAATTTATATAATACATGCTCTCTCAACGGATGATTCTCTGGAATTATAGGGTGATCAAAATGACTACCTGTATTTTCCATACTTAACCTTTTCATAACTAACTGCGACTGAATATTTATAACAGATGTAAATGAATAAACCTCATTTAATTTTAATGTCTCAAATGCAAACCTTAAAACTTCTCCCGCGGCTTCTGTTGCATAACCGCTGCCCCAATAGTCTTTCCCCAATCGCCCCCTATTTCGACACAAGGCTTAAGGGGTAAATCATGAGTAGGTTTATGTAAACCGACAAAACCAATGAAGCGTTTGGTTTGCTTAATTTCAACTGCCCAAAACCCCCAAGATTACTCTGACATAAGCGCTTTCAGTTTGAAAGCCAGTCAGTCACTTTCATGCTCACTTAAGACATCAGGGTAATATTTCATTACGTCTGGGTCAGCATTCATTTGTGCAAACAATGGAAAGTCGTCGTCTTTCCATTGCCTTAGTTTAAGCCTTTTTGTTTCTAATATATTGATACTGTTCATCATTTATTTTAGTAATAGTGCTCTTAAGCGCTCAGGTACCTTCATAACTTTTTTAGTGTCGGGTGACACACATACATGCGTAATGTTAGCTATAAAAACCGAGATGTCATTGGTAATAAACCCTTCGACTAAAAATGAGAATGAATGCTCCCCAACATTTGCTACGCTCACATTCATTTTTAGTTCATCATCCCAGGTAATCGGGTAAAAAAACTCTAAAGAGAGCGCTCTTGCTGGCGGCAAGATATCAAAGCCCATTAATGTTTTTAAGCCAGGGCCTTTGAGCCAGACACTTAACGCGTCATGGATCGCTTCGACGGCAAAATATGAAAACCTAGGGGTATAAACAATACCTTCAGGGTCACAATCACCAAAGAGTATTTTTCTTTTTATAACAACTGTTTTCGACATTCTACCTACCTTAACGTTTCTGCTAGGGGGTTTTGGTATTACTTTTTACGTGATAGCTGATAGTTGTTTTCATCCCACCAGCGAAGGTTATGGGTAATCACTAATTTGTTTTCAGTCGTCTTTGGTTTTAGGGTATAGGGTGCACCGATTATTGGCGTGATAAGGTTAATATTATGGGTGCTGGCGAGTTCACTCACCTTAGCTAAGGGCTCATACCAAGGATGAAAAGCAAGATCAAAGGTACTGTTATGTACTGGCATAAGTATTTTGCCTTTTAGGTCCTGATGCGCTTTTAAGGTTTCTGCCGGCGTCATATGTTCGTTTGACCAACTTTCATCGTAGGCACCATTTTCAATGATCGTCAAATCAAAGGGTCCATATCGCTCACCAATTTCACTGAATATGTCTGAATAACCGCCATCGCCACTAAAGAAAACACGCGTTGATTTATGTTTAACGACCCAAGAGCTCCAGAGTGCTTGATTTTGGTCGAATAATATTCGTCCTGATATATGATTCGCCGGTGTCGCGGTGAGGGTTAGGTCGCCAATTTTTTTACTTTCCCACCAATCAAGTTCTGTTATTTTATGTGGCTCAACGCCCCAATCAGCGAGATTCTGGCCATTTCCCAAGGGCACAACAAAATGCTTAACCTTAGGGTGAAGCGCCTGAATTGTTTTTGCATCCAAATGGTCATAATGGTTATGAGAAATCAGCACGCCAGTTATTTCAGGTAAATCATTGATCGAAATAGGTATAGCATGCAGCCTATTTACGCCCATAAAATAAACCGGCCCTAACGTTTCAGAAAAAACAGGGTCGGTTAACCAAAACTCCCCATTTATTTTCAGTAACACCGTTGAATGTCCAATCCTCACCACACTTAATGCAGAGTCAGGCAATGCCTCTAATTGACTTGTCGTTAACATTGCGATGGGTATCGGTTTACTTGGCGCTTGGTCGTATTGAGCTTCAAAAATATAACGCTGGGTAATAGTTAGCATTTCGCCCAAATTAGGTAACCCAACCGCTGAGTGAGTATGTATATCACCTATATATTGAAAAGAGTCGTCACGTTGAAAAGTGAATTGCGTTGTTTGCGCACACCCGACCAACACAAAAACAAGCAATACGGCTTTTCTTAAGGTCATAACCACTCTTTTTTGATACAAAAAGGAACTATCAATTCTAACGTAAATTGCTAGACGTAATAGTAATTTGACATCATAATAAATTATGATCACACCATAACATCTGTGGTGCTTTATACTAAAATAGATCTGGCAAGTTCACGCATAACGATCGTGAGTCGTTGATTATCTACTTTTGTATTTCTTTTAAGACAAAGAATAATATGATAAAAACAAAACAAAGTAACAGCTTAGTGCGTGTTCTGTTATTACAAACACTGGTTTGTTTTTCTTCCAATATTTATGCCACTGAAACGGTATTGATCAATAACTCGTCCTCTATTCATGATTCTCGCTACACCTATCCTAAAAATTTACTTCAACGAATTCTAGATGTCACTGAGACAGAGTTTCAAACAACAGTAGTAGAGGCCACGACTAATGTTATGACTCGACCCCGCGCATTAAGAGAGCTTAAGCGGGGGCTGAATATACATGTGATGGCTGAAGCACCAAAACCTGAATGGAATACTCACTTGTTAAGTGTCCGTATTCCGATTCGCAAGGGTATTCAAGGTTATCGCTTATTTTTGATAAAGAAACGAGACCAAGCGCATTTAAATACAATTTCTTCTTTTGATGCCTTTAAAAAGCTACCCACCGGCTCGGGTAAAGATTGGTCCACCACACGTGTACTAGAAGGCAATCAATTCAACGTCATCAAGGGAAATAACTATGACGGTTTGTTTAGCATGTTAATGCTAGACCGATTTACCACCTTTGGCCGTGGCATCAATGAGGCTTTTGATGAATTAGAGCAGCATCAACAAAAACATCCCGAGCTGGCTATCGATGAAAAATTTTTATTGTTTATACCGCTGCCTACCTATTTTTTCGTGTCGCCTAAAAAGCCTGAACTACGTGACAGAATTGAGAAGGGCTTAAAGCAGCTGATTGATACAGGTGAGTTTAACGCCATATTTCATAAGGAGTTCGGTGAACTGATACATAAAGCTAACTTAGCTAATCGAACGACCTTCAGAATTTCAAACCCAAACCTTACGAAAAATGACCCCGTTGGGCATGAAGCGTACTGGTTTAAATCTCAACAACATCACTCAACTCATTGACTTCATACAAACGATAACTGACCTGTCCCGCTACCTTTTCTTTTAACAACACCCAATGCACAGGTGTTTGTAAGTCATCTCGTTCCTGTTCAAGCTCAAGATAGACCCACGTACCTTTTTGTAAAATCGGGCTATCGCTTAGTAATTCAATACACTCATCTAATAGACCTTGCCGAAAAGGAGGGTCTAGAAAGATGACATCGAAAGCAGTATCTTTGGCTGAACGTCGCTTCAACCACTCAATGGCATCAGCCTGAATTATTTCAGTATGAGCAGAGTCTTGTTGATCGAGCAAAATAATATTGTCTCGTAATGCCTTGGCAGCAGAACGATCTCGCTCTATTGCTGTTAATGACGCCGCTCCTCGTGATAGCGCTTCAAACCCTAAAGAGCCGCTACCAGCAAATAAATCCAATGCTCTCGCACCATCTATTTTGCTCGCTAACCAATTAAATACGGTTTCTTTTACGCGGTCGGTCGTTGGTCGTAAACCTTCAATACTAGGAAAGCTCAAACGACGACTACGCCAAGTTCCACCAATAATCCGAAATGAACCGACAGCAGTTTTTTTTGATGAATGACTTTGATTAGATCGTGCTCGCATGCGGTTTCTCTATAATTTTTATCATGAATACGTTTTTTCTAACAAGGAATTATGCCGTCAAGATAGAAAAATAGCCCGTTTCGTGATAAATATGTTCGCTTGAATCGCAGTATTTTAACTTTGCCGGCGAAAGTATCAATGTCAGCGTTAAAAACTGTATAAAAAACTCTCTAATTAAGTTACTAAGCCTTATGCAAACAGATATTTTATTTTCAATCATTGCGCTGACAATTATTATATTCGTCATTACTTTTGACCTGATTCGAGCCAAACAAGGCCGATCTAAACCTAATAAGGTTGATCAAAAGTCACACACAAGCGCGAGTGAAGTTAATTCGCTTAAGAAGTCTCAGCCTGATACCAGTGCCAAACAAGCCCCTTCGACAAGCACAACTCAGGAAACACCTAAAAACCTTCTAGGACGGATGAAAAAAGGTCTAGGTAGAACGCGTGGACAACTTACCGACGGTTTAAGCCAAATCTTCTTAGGTAAAAAGAAAATTGATGAAGCATTACTTGAGGATATTGAAACACAATTACTCACCGCTGATATTGGTATTGAAGCCACGGCACAAATAATTCAAAGCATCACAGAAAAGTCTGAACGTAATGAATTAAAAGACGCGGCCGGTGTTTATACTCTTCTAAAGCAACAATTGAGCGATTTGCTTAACGCGAGCCAAGCCCCTTTAGACATTGACTCCCAACAACAGCCTTTTGTTATTTTAGTCGTTGGCGTTAATGGGGTAGGGAAAACAACCACAATCGGTAAGATGGCTAAGCGTTTTCAGAACCAGGGTAAGTCCGTAATGTTAGCGGCGGGTGATACGTTCAGGGCGGCTGCGGTGGAACAATTACAAGTTTGGGGTGAACGCAATAACGTACCCGTTGTGGCGCAACATACTGGCGCTGATAGTGCTTCTGTGATTTTTGATGCGATCGAATCAGCCAAAGCAAAAAAAATTGATGTTGTCATTGCTGATACCGCTGGCCGTCTGCAAAATAAAGACAACTTAATGAATGAACTCGAAAAAATCGTGCGCGTGATGCGTAAAGTTGATGATTCAGCCCCGCATGAAGTAATGTTGGTACTCGACGCCTGCACCGGCCAAAATGCACTGACACAAGCACAGGTTTTCCAACAAGCGGTTGGTGTGACGGGCATCAGCTTAACTAAGCTTGATGGCACAGCTAAAGGTGGCGTTATTTTTGCCATCGCAAAGCAACTCAACCTCCCTATCAGATTCATCGGTGTTGGCGAGCAAATTGATGACTTACGACCCTTTAAAGCAGATGAGTTTGTCGCCGCTCTGTTTGACGAGTCGTAATTTAATGCCTCGATTTTGCGAAAAACATAAGTGGTTAATACTCACAATAAAAACGCTAGCGTGATAGAGCTGACATTAATATGATCGAATTCAAGAATGTAATGAAGCGTTATCAGGATGGCTATGAAGCCCTTCAAGATGTGTCCTTTTCAATGGACCGGGGTGAAATGGCCTTTTTAACTGGTCACTCTGGAGCTGGGAAGAGCACTTTATTAAAGCTCATTATGTTAATGGAGCGAACCACTAAGGGTCATGTCATTGTAGGTGACCAAAATTTATCTAAAATCCATAAACGTCAAATCCCTTATTTCCGTCGTCATGTTGGTGTCGTTTTTCAAAATCATCGCTTACTTTATGACCGCAGTGTTTTTGAAAATGTTGCATTACCGTTGGAAATTTCAGGCGTCAACCCGCGTGAAATAGGACGCCGAGTTCGCGCTGCACTCGATAAGGTCGGTTTACTTTCTAAAGAGAAGCTAAGCCCTATTCAACTTTCTGGTGGTGAACAACAGCGTATAGGTATCGCTCGAGCGGTAGTAAATAAGCCCCCATTGCTACTAGCAGATGAGCCCACGGGAAACTTAGACCCCGAATTGTCTGAAGAAATCATGAACTTATTTTCTCAGTTCAACCAAGTTGGTGTGACGGTATTAATTGCCACCCATGATTTAGCCTTGATTAGCCATATGGCACATCGAGTCATTGAGATTAATGATGGCCGGATGGTGCCTCATGCGTAAGCAAGCAAATACCACTAAAAAAATCACGGCATCAGGCGCGAAATCTAACGATAAGCCCAATGCCTTAAATAGCTACTTCAGCCATCATCAAAAAACATACAAAGCAACATTTAAACAATTACTTGAACAACCCTTGGCTTCATTTTTTACCTGTGCTGTTATTGGTATTGCTTTTGTACTACCCGCCTTACTTGCTATTTTATTAAATAACATTCAGTCAGTTCAGCATAATTGGGATGGTTCAGCGCAAATTACACTCTTTCTTAAAAAAGGTGTGCCGGCACTTGATGGCAAAATGCTTTCAGAAACTATTGCTAACAAGCCAAGCATTACCTCTAGTCACTTTGTCGACAACGACACCGCCTTAGAAGAATTTAAAGAACGGTTCGAACTTCAAGATGCCGTGGATTTTCTCGATGAAAACCCTCTGCCCCACGTGATTCTAGTTCAGCCGGATAAGTCCTTAAAAAGCATTGAACATATCGAACAAATAAAAAGTAGCTTACTAAAGTACCCTGAAGTAGACGGCGCTCTGTTAGATGTCATGTGGGTACAACGATTAAACTCAATTACTGAACTGCTACAACGTGCCGCGTGGGTGATTGCACTCATGTTAGGTTCAGCCGTTATTTTAATTTTAGGTAATACCATTCGCTTATTTATTGAAAATCGCAAAGAGGAAATAGCGGTCGTAAAACTGGTGGGCGGCACCAATGCGTTTGTGCGCCGACCATTTTTATATATGGGTGTATTTTTTGGTTTTGGTGGCAGCGTAATCGCATGGATTTTGATCAATTTAACACTTTATATGCTCAATGGACCCATTCAGGAGTTGGCATATTCATATCAAACCAGTTTTAACTTGTCAGGCTTTAGTTTTGAATCTACACTTTTGTTAATTATTCTTGGCATGGCCTTGGGTTGGTTTGGCGCATGGCTGTCGGTTCGTAAACACCTTGATGACATAGAGCCGACCTGATACAACTCACCTTAATTTTTAGTAAAATCTAAGCTTAAGGCATATTGATAGGCTTATACGTGCTAAAAAGAGCTTGGATTTTAGTTCCCTCTAGCGCAATAATGCATTAATATTGATTGATATATAGTCAATTTTAGTAAATTGAACTTATTCTGCTTTTTTCGGTCTAGGTTTATGGATGCTAAAATCTGAAACACATTTTTTATTGGAGAATCATTTATGGGTACAAGCTTACAGCCAGTCGATATGTTGGTCCCAGGCGCAAATCTGGCGTCCTATATTCAGGCCGTGAATGGTATCCCTATTTTAACGGTTGAAGAAGAAAAAGGTTTAGCGGATCGTCTACACGATGAAAACGATCTAGAAGCTGCCCGACACATGGTTATGTCTCATCTTCGCTTTGTTATTCATGTTGCTAAAAGTTACTCAGGTTACGGCTTGGCGCAAGCAGATCTGATTCAAGAAGGTAATGTAGGCTTAATGAAGGCGGTTAAGCGCTTTAACCCTGAATTTGGGGTGCGTTTGGTTTCTTTTGCCGTGCATTGGATCAAAGCTGAAATTCATGAATTTATTTTAAAAAATTGGCGAATAGTTAAGATTGCAACCACGAAAGCACAACGTAAAATGTTTTTTAACTTACGTAGCTCAAAAAAGCGCTTAGCTTGGTTTACGCATGCAGAAGTGCTTTCAGTTGCAGAAAATTTAGGAGTTGAACCTAAAGTTGTTCGTGAAATGGAAGGACGTCTTAGTGCACACGATACCGCCTTCGATATGGGCGCCAATGATGACGACGATTCTGCATATCAAGCACCCGCTAACTATTTGGAAGATCACTCACAAGATCCTGCCATTAACATAGAGAAGCTGAATGCCACAGAAGATGTAAACTCTCGCTTACATAGTGCATTAAAAACCCTTGATGAACGAAGTTTTGATATTCTGCTAAAGCGTTGGTTAACGGAAAACAAATCAACGTTGCACGATTTAGCAGACGAATATGGTGTTTCTGCTGAGCGAATTCGACAACTTGAAAAAAATGCGATGAAGAAAGTAAAAGCACTTATCGAAGCTTAAGTTATAAGCTACGTACCTTAAACCGCCTAATCTGGCGGTTTTTTTATATCTATTATTTAATCTTCATCAATACAAGCCGCCAAGTTCCTCATTATAACGAGGAAACCTAATGATCATCGTATTCATTTGAATAGCTTTAATAAAACACACAATTGAGACTTGCGCTAAAAACATAGGTAAATTAAATTTCAACACTCTTTTCAGCTTACTCAACCGCTTCAATTATTCTGGCTGGCTTAGCGCAGAATATATACCAAAATCAAACACTCAGAGATCAATTGCTTGGTTTCGACAGTAAGTATAAATACACTTTTTTACCTTTTTAATGCACGCTAATCTAGCGTGTTACGAACTTTTAACTGGTTATCTTGCCCTACTGTGGTCAAAATTTATACCTTAGGTATATTTAGGCTAAGTTCAGCCATTTTAAACGTCCATAAGGTAAGTGTCATCTATGAGTTGGTGGGGAAAAGTAATAGGTAGCACTTTAGGCTTTGTGCTAGTAGGCCCATTAGGTGCATTGCTAGGCGGCGCATTAGGTCATAGCTTTGATAAAGGCCTGAAGGGTTTGGATTCCGCCGGTCTAGGTTTAGGTGGTGCAGATCAAGAACGAATTCAAGCTGCATTCTTTACTGCTACTTTTTCGATAATGGGACGTGTTGCTAAATCTGACGGCATTGTTTCTGCTATTGAAATTGAAGTTGCGCGCCAAACAATGGATAAAATGCAACTTAATGAAGACCAAAAACGCGCGGCTATCAATCTTTTTAATCAAGGTAAAGAAAACGACTTTGATTTACAGTCAGTCTTAGTGCAATTTCGGCAAGAGTGTGGTCGACGTACTGATTTACTCCGTATTTTTATGGAGATTCAATTAAGTACAGCGCTCGCTGATAATGAATTACACCCTGAAGAGCAAAAGTTATTACTTAGTGTCGCGGAGTTATTAGGTTTTAAACGACGGCACTTTGAAGAATTACTCGCCATGATGACTGCACAACAACGTTATGCGAAATTTGATGGTAGTCACCCTAGCAAAAAAACAGAAGCACAAGTCATTGAACAAGCTTATGAAATTTTAGGTATAAATTCAGCTTGTACGGATGCTGAGCTTAAAAAAGCTTATCGAAGACTCATTAGTCAACATCATCCAGATAAGCTTGTTTCTAAAGGTTTACCTGAAGAAATGATGAAAATTGCCACCGAAAAAACACGTGAAATAAAAGATGCTTACGAACAAATTAAACACGACAGAAGTAAATAATCTCGTTGAACCAAATAAACAAGTTGAGGCCAAGATGCGCATACTAGTAATTGAAGATGACAAAGACGTCGCTGCATACTTAGTGAATGGACTGAAAGAAAACGACAATGTTGTTGACCACTCAGGTGATGGTAAAGAAGGTTTATTATTGGCCGCTAGCGAAACCTATGATGTCATGATTATTGACCGCATGCTGCCTAGTATGGACGGTTTGTCTATTATCAAAACCATTAGAGCAACAGGCAATCAAACCCCGGTACTTATTCTAAGTGCTTTAGGTGATGTTGATGACCGGGTTGAAGGTTTACGTGGTGGTGGCGATGATTACTTAACAAAGCCATTTTCATACACAGAATTACTCGCTCGCCTTGAAGTGTTAATGCGTAGAGGCTCAAAAAATGGCTCTGAAAAAGTAACGCATTTAAGCGTTGCTGACCTGGAAATGGACTTACTGGCACGAACAGTAAAGCGCAACTCTGAAAAAATAGACCTACAGCCAAGAGAGTTTCGTTTATTAGAATACCTCATGAAGCATGCAGGCCAAGTTGTCACACGTACAATGCTTTTAGAGCAAGTTTGGGATTATCACTTTGATCCGCAAACAAACGTGATTGATGTGCATATTAGCCGTTTGCGCTCTAAAATCGATAAAGATTTTCCTAAACAACTGCTTCAAACTGTTAGAGGTGCAGGGTATATTCTAAGTGAAGATTCTTAACCTTCTTAGAACATCTACCTTTCAACTGGCGGTCATGTACATGGTACTGTTCGCCACCTCTGTGTTTATATTAATGGGTTTTATCTATTGGGCGACGGCTGGCTATATGTCTAGCCAAACAGATGAAACCATCGAAGCAGAAATTATTGGTCTGGCTGAGCAGTATCAGCGTCAAGGCCTAAACGGTTTAATTAGCGTTATTCGCGAGCGTGTTGCACGTGATCCAAATGGTAAAAGTATTTACTTATTTACGGCACGTGACTTTATCAAATTAGCGGGCAATATTAGTAAATGGCCTGAAGATGGAGAAGTACAAGACGGCTGGCTTAACTTTACCCTAGATGATGCGCTTGGATGGCCCACCGCAGAACCGAGACCAGCACGCGCACGAATTTTTATCGTTCCCGGAGGCTTACGCTTATTGGTCGGCCGTGATGTCAACGATTTCATGGCAGTTAAAGAGCTGGTTGAACGCGCCATTAATTTTGGAATGGCTATTACGTTTGCTTTAGCGATGTTCGGCGGTATTATGATGAGCCGAAGTACCTCCAAACGCGTCGAACTTATTAACCAAACCAGTCAAAACATCATGCGTGGTAATTTATCACTTAGAATACCCGACCGTGGCACTAATGATGAATTTGATCAGCTCGCTCGAAATCTAAACGAGATGTTAGACCGAATCGTACAACTCATGGAAGGTGTTCGCCATGTCTCTGATAACATAGCGCATGACCTACGAACACCTCTCACACGGCTCCGTAATCAACTTGAGAATACATTATTAACCGTTGATCGTGACCAAGACAGAGAACAAGTCGGTAAGTCTGTTGCAGAAGCAGACCAATTGCTGGCGACGTTTAATGCTTTGTTAAGAATTGCGCGGCTTGAAGTAGGTGACAAGGTTTCTAATTTTAAGACCTTCGATCTATCGGGTTTAGCTCAGGATGCTGCTGAATTATACGAAGCCTTAGCAGAAGATAAGCAACAAAAGTTTTCAATCATGATCGAACCAAATGTCGCTATTATGGGTGATCGTGATCTACTGTTTCAAACCCTATGCAACCTGATTGATAACGCCATAAAATATACACCAGAAGATGGTGAAATAGATATCTCATTAACGTCAAATCAAAATGAAACCTTTCTTTCGGTTGCTGATTCAGGGATTGGTATTCCAGAAGAAGAACGCGAGCACGTATTTCAACGATTTTATCGTGTCGCTAAAAGCCGATCTTTACCCGGTAACGGATTAGGTTTGAGTCTAGTTTTGGCTGTAATGGACTTACATCAAGGAAAAATAGCACTCACAGATAACGCACCTGGCTTACGTATTGAATTACGCTTCCCCAAACAAGCGATCACTTTAGAACATAAATAACAGAACTATATTTATTGAGAATTAGTGAGTGATGGTGAGATATATTTTGGCTTAAAACAGTGCCCTCACTTACCTAAAACAATGGTTGCTTGAAATAGTAGTTATACAATAGGCCTATATAACTACTTCGTGTACTTACTGGAGCTCAATAGATTTTAGTCCTGACAATTAAGCAAGCTTAGCTTTCACTCGACCAATTGTATAGGTAGCTGGAAACAAAGCTAGGTCAGTCGCACTTACAACAAGCTTTTCAGCAGAACGTGCAATACTATCTATTTTTGATTTCCCAGTATCCACGACAGCGCTTAAGCTATCCATTTCACCTTCTAAACGCTTTTGACCAAACATTATTAGTGCAATTAAGTTGTGACGATTAATTTGATTTTCTACACCAATAGCATCTAAGCGATATCCAACAGAATCTAATTGAGCCAATACACCTTCAGCAATTTCATTTAATTTTTTATCGATTTTCATTCTATTTCTCCAAATAAGATTCTTTTACCCTATAAAAGATACAAATTAAATTTAGGTGTTACAACCTACATTTAATATTCTTTCTACTATCTTTACATGCCACTTCATTAGCCGAGTTGAAACTACTTATTTTCGACTAAATATTCAATACAGTTTATTGACCAATAAGTTTTTTTTGAAGGTGTTTCAACCACGATATCATCATCAACTTCTTTTTTTAACAATGCGCGAGCCATTGGAGAATCTACTGATATATAATCACGTCGGCCATAAATTTCATCACCACCAACTACTCTAAAACGCATAACTTCGGCATCGTCATTTTCAATTTCTACCCAAGCACCAAAAAATACACGACCTTCTTGTTCCGATGAATATTCTACAACCTTTACTGCTTCAATACGTTTACGTAAAAAACGAATACGTCGATCAATCTCTCTTAAACGTTGCTTATTATATTGATAATCTGCATTGTCACTTCGATCACCAAGACTGGCGGCCCAAGATACTTTTTTAGTTATTTCTGGTCGTTCTTTTTGCCAAAGAAAATTAAGCTCAGTTTGTAAGGCGTCATGACCTTCTTTTGTAATTAAGTTTGTTTTCATCCTACCTTATCTTCTAACTTTAATTAAAATTTAGCTGCGTTATTCATATTAATACCCAATAGGTAGACAGTATTCATAGTTACAGTCTTTTTTTAGCGCTAAAATACTTATACAGTCAATACAGTCAATACAGTCAATACAGTCAATAACAAGAGTTTACATCATGAAGCCATACTACTCTATAATCGGGATACTTCTTATCCTCTGCTCATTTACCTACGCAGATGATAATTTTGATGATTCAGAATTTGATGATATTGATTTTGATTTTTCTATTAAAAAAAAATCAACCATCGATGATTTTCCAATGCAAGAAATTGGACAGGAAGAGTTATCTAATGCTGCAATAGCTGGCGCACTAACCACTCATGCAGCACTACAATCAAAAAAACCAGCCTATGAAGAAAAAGAAGAAGAAAATGAGAAGGCGCTAAATAAAGACGCCGATAAAATAAATG
>JBLHVH010000079.1:0-13411 GCA_047628385.1 Oleiphilaceae bacterium | reverse complement strand
TCTTGCTATTTTGGCAATATAACCGTTAAAAGACCTACTTATGCCATCGTCTATCATTCCAGTTTCTTCTATCGCCAGCGCTGAACTAGTAAAACAGTCGCCATTATTCGCGTCCTTACCTAATGCATTGTTAGCAGAAATGGCACAACACTTTCAAATTCAAACGTGGGAAAAAGAAGATTATATTAGTCCTAACTTTCTTACCGAACGATTCTGTTTTTTGCAAACAGGTCAGTTAGAAATGAAGCGCAGTAACCCGGATACGGGTAGAGAAGTCACCGTAGATATGCTTTATCCCGGCGATAGCTTTGATATCATCGCCTTGCTAGATGGCCAGCCCCACAACGTTGTACTCTCACCTATTACGTCTTTACGTGTTATTTCAGTCCCCATCGCGTTGATGCGAAAATGGCTATGGACCTACCCTGAATTGAATCAGCAGTTTTTACCCTACCTCGCTCAAAAAATGCGAGAGCAAGAAGATAAAACCGTCGATATAGCGCTACATGATGTGAGTACCCGACTCAGTCGCATCATTCTAAAGCACCTCAATAAAATACAAACCTACACAGGCAAAAAAGAAGAAGCACCAAAAAACCACCTGATTAATCATCTATCAGATGAAGCGTTGGCAAGAATGTCGGGGTCAGTTCGGCAAATCATCAATAAACAACTACAGCACTGGAAATCACAAGGCGTGTTAGACAAAAAAAGGAATGAGATCATAATTTATGACCTCGATACGATCTACGAAGAAGCAAATAATATTCATAAGCACTGTAAGTAGCGTCAAACAAACTCGGCCGATGACCCATTAAGCCACCAAATTTTCTCTAGGCTTAAACGCCCCATCTTGCTCCGAAGCTTGCTTTAAGCTTTGATATAACTCCTGTTCTTTGTCACTTAAGGTCTCAGGCACTACTATCTCTAAAATCACATAGAAATCGCCTGAATTTTTCCCTGGCAAACCTCGACCTTTTAAGCGCATACGTTTACCACTCGAAACACCTTTAGGAATTTTTAAATCAATTTTTCCTGTTGGCGTTGGCATAGCGACTTGGTTACCCAATGCAGCCTCCCAAGGCGCGATCGGGACAACGAGACTCACATCACGCCCCTCAACCTGATATATGCGATGAGGATTAAATCCGACTTCAAGATATAAATCTCCCGCCAAACCATCCCCTAAACCTGGTGATCCTTGACCTTGCAGACGAATTTTTTGTCCTGCTGATACGCCCTTCGGTATGGTTACTTTTAGTGCATGCGTTTTTAGCTCTGGTTGGCCTTGCCGAGTCATTACTGTCGTGCGTAATGTCATACTTTTTTGCGCACCATGGTAGGCATCTTCAAGATCAATCAAGATTTTTGCATGGCTATCATTACCCTGCTTTGCCCTGCTAGGTCCTTTATGTGCCTGAAAGCCTGCACCACCAAATAAACTTTCAAAGAAGTCACTAAAATTACTATTTTCTCCGGAAGCATTAGCCCCATGAAATTCAAAACCTTCATCCCAATTTGGGGGTGGCTGAAAACCTTGTTCGCCCGTTTTCCAGTTTGACCCTAATTGATCGTATGCTGTTCGTTTCTCAGGATCCTTCAATACTTCGTAAGCTTCACCCGCCTCTTTGAAGCGATCTTCAGCCTGATTTTCTTTACTCACATCGGGATGATATTTACGGGCCTGTTTTCGATAAGCTTTTTTGATTTCATCCTGTGAGGCCTGTTTACTGATGCCTAGTATTTGATAGTAATCTTTATACTCCATTTCAGTGCCTCCTTAGCATGATATGTAACCGCGTTATACATAGTAAAAGCCCTGCAACCATTCTCATTATAAGTAACAGTAGCAGGGCATTCGCTCATCTATGTATTTGGTATGACTAAATGGTATTGCTCAATCGTTTTAGTCAATTGTTTCAATCAATCGTCTCAAATTCAGCATCCACGACATTGTCCATATTGTTTGGCGCGGGTTCTGCCTGCGCACCGCCCTGGTACTTCCCTGCTGCCTGACTTTCGGCACTCGCATTCATCAACTTTGTAACCCATTCTTGTAAGGTTTGTTGGCCACTTTCAATCGCGCCTTTGTCCTCACCTTTAATGGCTGTTTGCAAAGTTTGTATTGCGCTGTTTACTTCGTCTTTAAGGGCTTCAGGCACTTGACCTTCAACCACTTTTAGCGACGCTTCCGTTTGATGTATGAGCTGGTCAGCCTGATTCCTGGCATCCACTAGTTCGCGCTTCTTGTGATCATCTTTAGCATGGATCTCTGCATCTTTGATCATACTCTGTATTGCGTCTTCTGATAGCCCTCCTGATGCTTTAATCTCAATGGACTGTTCTTTTCCTGATGCCTTATCTTTCGCTGACACTTTAAGTATCCCATTTGCATCAATGTCAAAGGTAACTTCGATTTGAGCCGTGCCGCGAAGGCCTGCTGGAATACCTGTTAAGTTAAAGCGGCCCAATGATTTATTCCCCGCCGCTATTTCTCGCTCTCCTTGAAGTACATGCACGGTCACTTCTGACTGGTTATCTTCTGCCGTTGAGAAAGTTTCCGATGCACGCGCCGGTATCGTGGTGTTTTTATCGATTAAGTTCGTCATCACACCCCCAAGCGTTTCAATGCCCAAGGAGAGGGGTGAAACATCTAGCAATAACACATCATTCACATCGCCACTTAGCACTGCGGCTTGAATGCTAGCACCTAAGGCAACCGCTTCATCGGGATTCACATCTTTACGCGGCCCTTTGCCAAAGAAACCTTCTACAGCTTCTTGAACCTTCGGCATCCGTGTCTGTCCACCAACAAGAATGACCTCATCAATATCACTTTTCGATAGCCCTGCATCTTTCAAGGCAGTTTCACAAGGCGTTAAGGTGCTCTGAATTAAGTCATCCACTAATGATTCTAACTTCGCTCGCGTCACCGTTATATTCAAGTGCTTTGGCCCTGAAGCATCAGCAGTGATATAAGGCAGATTCACATCAGTTTGTTGCGCAGAAGAAAGCTCTAATTTTGCTTTCTCAGCCGCTTCTTTCAAACGTTGTAAAGCGACGGTGTCTTGATGTAAATCAACGCCACTTTCTTTCTTAAACTCATCCGCTAAGAAGTTAATCAACTTCATATCGAAGTCTTCTCCCCCTAAGAAGGTGTCGCCATTTGTCGCTAATACTTCAAACTGCTTTTCACCGTCTACATCAGATATCTCAATAATTGATATATCAAAGGTGCCGCCACCTAGATCATATACAACAATTTTTTGGTCATTTTTACCAGTTTTATCAATACCGTAGGCCAACGCTGCTGCCGTCGGTTCGTTGATGATGCGTTTTACGTCCAAACCTGCAATACGGCCTGCATCTTTAGTCGCTTGACGCTGAGCATCATTAAAGTAAGCCGGTACGGTAATGACCGCTTCACTCACTGTTTCACCTAAATATGCCTCAGCATCTTTCTTTAGCTTCATTAATATTTGGGCAGACACTTCTTGAGCCGATAGTTTTTTTCCATTTACTTCAACCCATGCGTCACCATTTTCAGCTTTAATGATTTTATACGGCACTAAGCTCACATCTTTTTGCACCGCTTCCTCGTCAAATTGACGTCCTATCAAGCGCTTGATTGCATATAGTGTATTATTTGGATTGGTGACAGATTGACGTTTGGCAGGCTGCCCAACCAATACTTCATTATTACTATATGCCACTACCGAAGGCGTTGTTCTGGTACCTTCTGCATTTTCAATTATTTTTGCTTTGCCGCCTTCCATAATTGAAATACAAGAATTGGTCGTTCCTAAGTCTATACCGATAATCTTACTCATAACTTTACCCCTGGTTATTCAATAAATATTTAAAGCAATTATTCGTGTTTGCTTCAGTGGGGCTAGATTAAATGAGTTGGTGATCATGTACTGTCATCTAGGTGACAGTTTGGTGGTAATAGATAACGGTTTTAATAATATGTACTAATCATTTACGATTGACATTAACTTGACCACACTAGATATGTCAGGCTAAGGTCATATTTCAAATGGCTTAATAAGGCCTTATTCACATCAAATCAACAGGCGTTGTTACTTTGTCATCACCATTGAAATTGTCATTTAAATTTATAAATAGCCTTAGTCATATAAACGCAACTCAATGGAATGCGGTAACAGGCCTCGATTACCCTTTCACGCGCTACGAGTTTTTACAGGCGCTTGAACTTAGCGGAGCTGTTGGCTGCCTCAATAACCAAAACACGGGCTGGCAACCACAGCACTTATTGGTGTTTCAAGACGATAAACTGATTGCCGTGATGCCCGCCTACCTGAAACACCATAGTTACGGTGAATATGTATTTGACCACGCTTGGGCTGATGCCTACCAGCGTTATGGCCAAGCGTATTACCCAAAACTAGTCACAGCCATTCCTTTTTCGCCGGTTAGTGGCCCACGTATTTGTATCGCGGAAGGTCAACATCAGCAGGCTATTACTGCGGCTATTGGCGAGTATATTAAGCAATACTGTATGCAAGAAAAGTTGTCTTCATGGCATTTATTATTTCCAACAGAAGCATTTTCTAATCAGCTTACCGAAAATTTTATGCAACGTAAGGCGGTACATTTTCAATGGCAGAACGAAGACTTCACAAACTTTGAAGACTTTCTGGCAACCTTTAGTTCACGCAAGCGCAAGAACCTAAAGAAAGAACGACAGCAAGTCATTGATCAAGGCATCACATTAGAGGTGTTCACAGGGAAAGATATTCCCGCTGAAATCTGGGAACGCTTTTATCATTTTTACCAAATGACTTACGCAAAACGTAGCGGTCATGGTGGTTATTTAAGTAAGATGTTCTTTCAAACATTGGCTGAAACAATGCCTGAGTCGATTGTTTTAGTGCTTGCCAAGCATGAAGATGAATACATCGCAGGTGCTTTAAACTTTCGTGATCACGACACATTATATGGCCGTTACTGGGGCTGTGTGCAAGAATTTAAACATCTGCATTTTGAAACGTGCTACTACCAAGGTATTGATTATTGTATTCGCGAAGGTTTAAAGCGGTTTGACCCCGGAGTACAAGGCGAACACAAAATTCAAAGGGGCTTCCGCCCTGTTTATACTTACTCTAACCATTGGATCGCTGAACCGGCATTTATGGAGCCGATAAAGAACTTTTTGGTCGAAGAGAAAACCTCTCTGGAGACTTATCATGCAGATGCTTGTGAATATTTGCCTTTTAAAAAGACGTCGCGTTCTAATTAAGTAGCACCCAGCGGGTAAATAACAGCGCCACCATACTTCTTACTTAATACGCCCAAACAAACCATCCTTTAGCATCACCCAGTCGCCCATAAAGCTATAAAGAGGGTATTGAAAGGTGGCGGGTCTGTTTTTTTCAAAAAAGAAATGTCCAGTCCATGCTGGACCATACCCTAACAAGGGCAACCACAGTAGCAAATAAAAATGCTGGCTTATCAAGCTGTAAGCTAACAAACTCAACACCGCCAAGCTACCCATATAATGAAGCCGGCGACTTATCTTACTGCGATGCTCAGACAGGTAAAATGGATAGAACTCTTTAAAGGAATTAAATTTCTTAATCTCGTCATTCATAATGTGTTACCTATCGGCTAAATCTTATGTTTATTGTTTTTTATTTATGTTCCCGCCAAGCCAAAAAATCTTGCATGGCCTGCTGAGTTGTCTGCGTTGGTTTATACGCTAAAAACTGTTTTGCTGCATCGATATTCAAGGTCATGGAATTCGCTAATACAGAAACCGGTACCGGTAATAGTCGAGGTTCTTTTTTAAGTTTAAGGACCGTGCAAACTTTCTCATTGAGTTTAGCTAAACCCATCACTAAAGAATATGGTAATTTTTTACGCTGTGAACTTATATTCAACGATACGCAGAGTGTATCAACCACCTCCCAAAATTTATCAGGGTGACCATTACTAATATTATACGCTCGCCCCATAGCTACTTCTGATACAGAAAAGCAATTTTCAATTAAGTCTAATAAATTATTCACCGAGGTAAAATCAACCAAGTTCTCACCATGACCAATTTGTTTTAATAAACCGGATTCTTGCAGCGTCAATAAGCGTGGAATCAGATTATTATCGCCCGCGCCAATCACCATTCGTGGCCGCAGTGAAATCGTTTGAAAAGTAGCACTGTGCGCCTGATTAACTAATTGCTCTGCTTCATACTTTGTACGCGCGTAGTGATTTGAAAACGTAGCCGGTAAATAAGACTCATCGATATTAAGCTGATGCGTAAAGTTCAAATAAATACTGGGTGATGAAATATTAATAAAGCGCTTCACTTTATTTTTTTGAGCCGCCCGTATTAAGTTGTCTGTGACAAGAACATTTGCACGATAGTATTCCTCATATTCACCCCATGTGCCTGCTAAGCCTGCGCAATGAACGACAATATCGATATTTTTCATTGCACGATATGCAAACGTTTGATCCACTAAATCACCTTGAACCACTGCAATCGGTAAATCCTGAAAACGCTCATTAATTGAAACACTCCGACCCGTTACCACAATAGAATACTGAGTATTTTTAGATAACCGTTTTGCAAGATTTCCACCAATAAAGCCGGTAGCGCCAGTGATCAGAAGCTTCATCCTATCCATATCCTATTAATTACTTTTTCAATCATTTATACCCCTTTTGATGATCAAAAAAAAGGATACGGTATCCTATTAAAAATATTATGCCCTTTGAAATAGCATCGTCTAATACCATTTGCCATTAAACCATTCGCTTTAGAACGTCGTTTTCTTTCCCATCCAATAAACGATGTTTCGCAACACCTGCAAGGTGTAAGCTCAGAAGTACCACAAAAGACCAAGCGGTAAACGTATGAATTTCATGCGCAATGCCATTCCAGTATTCACTCTTTGGCGTAATATCTGGCACAGTGAACAAGCCAAATATATCAACGCCTTCGACATAGGCGTAAGTACTATTCATAAAATATCCCGACCATGTCATCGATAGCATCGCGACATACAAGCCAATATGTACCAGATGTGAAAGTTGATGTTCCCATTTTTTAAACCCTTCAACCGGCGAAGGTATTGGTCCTTTCGCACGAGCAGGCAGCCGAAGCAAAACTAACAACAGCGCAATCATGCCAAAGGCTTTATGTAAGGGGTAAAGGTCATACTTATCAACGGCATCAGGATCAATATCAGCCATATAAAAACCAACGGCTAATAAGGTCATGATGATCGCAGCGGTTAACCAATGTAAGACTCGCAGTGGGACTGAGTACTTATCAAGATGATGTATGGTATTCATATTTATGTCCTGAGATTAGTATTTAGTTTGTACATGGGTGTCAGACTTAATGAACCGCTAATTAGATATGTGCCAATACCTGTTCAACCATGGCACTGACTCGATCATTCAACGCGGCATTACGAAACTTTCCCTCTTCATCAAACGCTTCATATGCCGCAGGTACGGCGACTTGTGCCGGCACGACTAAACTACCGACACTGGTGAGTACATCACGTAAATGGCTTAAACCTCCTATGCCACCGAGCCCTCCGGGCGAGGCAGCCATAATACCAACGATATACTTTGCATAATTGGGCTGATAGCTGTCATCTTGAGCAGGCCGAGACAACCAATCCAGTGTATTTTTAAGTACCGCTGATAAAGAGCCGTTATATTCAGGACTAGCAATGAGCAAGCCATCGGCTTCGGCAAATAAACCACGTAAATCGTTCAATGCAGCCGGTGTTGTTTGCTTCTCTAAATCTTCATTAAATAAAGGTAGTGGGTATTCCGCTAAATCTATAATAGTCACCTTAGCACCTAAGGTTTCAGCATTTGCCGCCGCAGCATTAACCAGCTGCTTGTTCCATGAATCTTTACGAAGAGAGCCAGCAAAGGCGATAAGGTGAGTTTGTTTTGACATGATTGAGCTCCTGAATTTGTTGAGGTTAATACAGTGTTCTATAAACTGATGTAGCGAGTGTGAGCTATTTTTATTTGAACAAAAACAGAATAAATGCAAAGCTTATGTGCGTAGATGCACAGAACTTTTGAAAAATCACGCCGAGAATATTAAATATGCCACATGACTCTAGCTGGGATGATATCCATATTGCTTATACCGTCGCTAAATTAGGCACGCTTTCAGCCTCAGCCAAGCACTTAAATGTGCATCACTCGACTGTTTTACGCCATATTGACGCTTTAGAATTGAAGCTAAACTGTAAGTTATTTCTTCGTCATGCGAGAGGTTACAATGTAACCGAAGCGGGGCAATTATTATTTCAAGAAGCGCAACAAACCCAAGAACGCTTCGACCGCATGCTTGGAAAACTGGCAGGCAAAGATGCTGAGCTTTCTGGTACGCTTGTGATCACCTCAGTCTCGACTTTTTCACCGATTCTGATGCCGATCATTGCTGAATTTCAAGGCCTACACCCCAACATACAAGTAGAGCTCGCAACAGATAGCCGTATTTTTAAATTGGAATATGGTGAAGCCCATGTGAGTGTCCGCCCTGGAGCAAAACCAAAAGACCCTGATTATGTCGTTCAACCACTGCAAAAAACTAAATCCACACTATATGCGGGTAGGCATTATTTAGAACGTTTCGGGAAAATGAGCTCTCTAGAAGATCTCGCAGGCCACAAATTTATTAGTAGCATTGCACCACTCAATAATATTCCAATGATGCGTTGGGTAAATGATCACGTTGATAAGTCACAAATCAGCTTTCGTGGTTCAAGCTTTGACTCCATGATGGATGCGGCACTTCAGGGTTTAGGTATTGCACCCTTAGGCTGTAATCTTGCTCAAATTAGAGCGGGTTTAATTCAAGTACTGCCACCACCCAAAGAATGGGAAGGTGATTTGTGGCTGGTGACGCATAGGGACATACACCACAGCCAAAAGGTACAAGCATTTACAAAGCTACTTAAGCGTAAAATGGTCTGCTGAATCATAACGACCTTCAACACGGACTATTTCATAATTTTTAATACAAACAGTGCAGCGCCAACCTGAGCGTGTATTTAATAATACCCACTTAATTATAAAACAAAATCAGGCTGTATCAGCTGCATTTTTAGACTATTTATATGCAGCTTTAGTGCCGATTTTTCTTATTCATCACCGCCACAGTTTTATTAACTACCCGCACTTTCCAACGGAAGTAGCTTTAATTCTACGCGACGATTAGCTTGTTTTCCGTCAGAAGTATTATTAGACGCCACTGGAAAGCGTGGGCCTTTGCCTGAAGAATGAATTCGACCTGAAACGACACCATCGCTTTGCAGTGCATATTTCACACTCTGAGCTCGCTGCTCACTTAGCGTTTGATTGAAGGCTAATGAGCCTGTTGAATCGGTATGACCAGTAATATCAATCGCAGTTTTATCAAACTCTTTAAGCACCAATGAAACAGAGCGAATGATTTCCTCAAAGCTTGGTTGCAAGTTAGCCTTGCCTGTTTCAAAGGTAATGTTACCCGGCATAATTAATAAAATTTCATTGCCACTACGCGAAACACTCACACCACTATCTAATAACTGGTGTCGTAATTTGGCTTCTTGTGTGTCCATATAATAGCCGACACCGCCACCGATAGCGCCGCCACCGATAGCACCGATTAAAGCACCTTTGCCTCGATCAGACTTACTTGAAGTCGCGACACCAATGAGTGCGCCTGCAACCGCGCCCGCGATAGCACCCGTGGTTGAGCTAGAGACTTCTTGTTCGCCGGTATAAGGGTCATAAGTCATGCAACCACTTGTAAGCGAAACCATGGCGATTAAGGTAAGTGTTTTGATATTTATCATTCGTTACTTCCATTACTTCTGTTTGATATTAAACGCTTTCGCGCGAGTTAGACTTCGTCTACATCAAGCTGACCTGAAAGACGACGTCGAATATGAGACCAAATCATGCCGATACAGAGTACAGCCGCAATAAAAACCTCTAACAGCCAAACAAAGCCTGTTGGTTCGCTCAAACTGACTAGCCCGATATCTACCAAGGCCCAAATAATCGCAGCAACGACTAGCGCTGCTAACGTTAAACCAACTGGCCCCAAGGACTTTATACTGGCGCGAATGTAAATAACCCAACCGACAATTAATACTAATCCAGCTAAAGCCAACCATGGACTAGGTTCCGAAATAGAGCTAAGTAGCCAGTGGTAAAAGGAATATAAACTGGGGTTATAGCTTGCAAATACGAGCAGTAAGGCAAACACAAAACGAATAGCAATGCCGGAAGCAGTAATCCCTTTCATGACGCTGAGTCCTTTTAAAGTGATGTCAGATTTTTCGGTATAATAGCGAATGTAAGTCTAAAACACACTTTCTTATAGTTACGATCTCGTCAGAATATTATTTTTACCTTTATATCCTAGCTATGTTTTGGGACTTACTATGATTGTTCCGATTTTGAAGCCGTGGACACACTATAAAAACTATCTCTTAGAACCTTTTGCATGATCCTGTTTACGTATAAAACTGTCATGTTGGTCGCTCTTAGACAGGCATCCATATCATTTAATTCAGGTTATAAAGTCTCAACTAAAATACCTCGAGAATAACTAGTGGCATGGGCTCGAAAATGTCAGGCAATGTCGGTTTGGAAATAACTAGAACACGTTATCATTGACGTGTAGACCATGAGGTAGACACTACGACTAACCACGTTCAAAACCTACTGCGAAAACTGACAATATTTTCTAGCAAAGGAAATTAATTCAAGATCATCCGTTTCCAACATAAACTGCTGGTCCTCAAATGCAGCAAGCGGTTCTCCTGAAAGGCTAGAATTTGATTGTGTTTTTTCGAGATAACAATATTGCTCTTGAGGGTAACCTAGATCCTCTGGGGCATAGGTTTTTCCTGTTACAACGTATTCGCCCGTTGAAATCAAGGTACGATGGAACACCGTAAAGGAGGTATTAATAAAGGGTTTATCTTTTAGTTTTGGAGATTCCTGTGCTGAAATCAATGCTAATGCATCGGATGTACTCCGATCTAACGCAGGAGAACTAACACTAACCGCCAATATTCCTTCTGAATGCGTACTTGGTAGATAGTACAGCCAAAAAATAACCGACACAGCAACCGCTATCACAGACACGCTTATAGCTAGGTGCATAAACATTAAAGTTCGTCGAGAACGACCTTCATAACGATATAATTCAGATATTTCAACGCGTCGATCAACCTCGGTATCAATCGCGCGGTTCATCGCGTCATAGTTGTGTGTAACGTATTCATGCGATTGCTGTTCTGGCAAGTTTCTTTCGCTATTTTTATCTTGAGACCGATCAGTATTATGATTACTCATCCCCTGCCTCATTTTTGTTTTCGGAACCTTTCTGTGCCGCGCCTTTTTTCTCTGTTTCTTGGGAGACTGTTCCCTGGTCTTCTATATCATTCGAATCAAAGACATTATTGTTCGCTAATTTAAGTAATGATTTGTCTTGTGTATATAAAGGAATATGCACGATTTCTTTACGAATCACTTCAACGGGTATTTCGACCCTAACAATCTTTTCAACTGGCACTTCTTTAATAATTACTTTTTCTACTTCTTTGATGATGGGCTGTCGCTGAACTCGACGCCAATAAATAACTAAGCGTCGAAAGCTATTGTATGACTTTTTGGTGAGCGATGATAAGTTATCTCTCGGGCCAACATGGTCATCAATATACGGGTCACGAATCACATAGGAGGCAAACGCCAATAAGATACCGGTCACGGCTATCAGCATCGCTAAACTTCCAAACCATAATGTCGCAATCACCATGACATCTTTGCGATCCAAATCTGCAGCAGATTCCTTACTGAACCACCACTGAGCCATTCGATAAACTTGGTTGTCTCCCACTTTCACATTGACGAGATTTCGTAACACAACACGTTCATTTTTTTTCTCAAATATGGTTTTATCAAAGCTAGCAATTAACTCTTCATTTTTAGCTAACTTATTAAATTCTGTTTCACGAATTTTTTCATTATCCGACTGTTGATCTGCAAACTTACGCTCCATACGCGTTAGCTCTTTCATATGATTTTTAATCACGTGTTCAACATCTTTCTCTCTTGCCCCTAAACTTTTATTCATCGTAAGAGAAAGATCCTTAATTTCTTTATTAAGCTTATCTATACGTTTTTGGTACCGATCTTTTACCCCTTCAATGTCTGCATTGTAACGTGTTCTTAAATTCGTTTGGCGATCAGAGTCACTTAACTTATTGAGCGCTACCCGCAGCTGTTCTACCTTTCCCTCTTGTTCAGCGACAATGGCATTCTGCCGTTCACGCACACTCGATTCAGAAAAATAACCAGCATCAGCTACTAATTTTTCACGCTTTTTTCTTAGCTCTTCTAAATAAAGCTGTTCCTTTGCTAATTGTTGTTGCTGGCTTCGACGCTGGGTATTAAGTTCAGACACCGAATTTTTTGTCATCTGGCTCGATGCGTCAATTAGACCATCCAGCTCACGTTTACGATCTGCACGCTGGCTATCTACCTGCTTTCGTCGATCGGCAATTTGATCAGCTAAGCCGCGTATATACTCAGTTTGGGTCGCCGCCCTTAAACCCTGAATTCTGTCTTGAATAGTATCAGCCTGACGACTTCTTTCTTCAGATATAATCGCATGACGCTGACTATAATCCGCTTCAATTTTTGGCGCTGTCAGGTTTGCTAAAATTTCACGCTGTGATGCTAGCGGTTCCATTTCTTCTTCTACAGCAATGAGTTCTTTTTTATGTTTATCAATCGAATAAATAAGTGAATGAAAGTTTCTTTCAAAACCATTCAGTGCGGATTCAAATGTAATAAAAGCCAAGAATACTAGCGACGTGCCAAAGACGATTTTCCACTTTGTATTACTGGTTTTATACGTTGCCCCAACAAAAGGAATTTTAGTGATTTCAACGATCGCCACCATGAAAAAAGGCATCATCGCGATAAACACATTGGTATAGTCACCAAAACCTAAGCCGTTATCGCGATTAGCGTCAATTTCACTAAATGAGGTAATGCCTTGCATGATCGAAATAGCAAAGCCAATAATGACAGCACAAATTTCGACCGCCCAGGCAAAAAACATAAGCTTTTTGCCAATACTTTCGCGCTCGGGGCTAACTTTAGGGTGAACGATGGACGATACGCTAGGTGATACAGTGGTCATGACACAATCCTATTATTCTTGTTATGCTGCTTTTAGCTTTACTACTTAGCTGCTTTCTACTTTACTACATGTTTACTATATGAAAGCTCTGATTATCTCTGTGCAAGTAGTCTGAGTAAATATACATTTAACTTTTGACTGGTTCCGTTACTCAAATATGATAAAAATATCATTACTTCTTACCAACATACTATTTATCTTTCT
>JBLHVH010000078.1:0-13705 GCA_047628385.1 Oleiphilaceae bacterium | reverse complement strand
GTGACCCATTATCGGGGGCAGACTGTGCCTGTTATTAATATGAGTCAGGCAATTGGGGGGCCGCCAATTGAGGTAACAAAAGACTCTATTGTTATAGTGACAGAATATAATAGGAGTGTTCAGGCCTTTCTCGTGGGTGGGATTGAGCGTATAACTAATATGAACTGGAAAGAAATTTCTGCTCCGCCTAAACCAGCAGGTAAAGATCACTATTTAACGGCAATTACTAATTTCAACAATGAAATTGTAGAAGTGATTGACGTAGAGAAAATTCTGGCTGAAATCACGCCTTACACGACAGATATTTCAGAGGGGCTTCTTGATTCTGATTTGGTTGCTAGTGTGCAAGATAAATTTATTATGGTAGTTGATGATTCACCTGTCGCTATTGCCCAGGCTGTCGGTACCATTACAAAAGTAGGTTTAAAGTGTATAACTGCGTCAAATGGTATGAATGCGTTTCAGATGTTAACAAATTGGGCTGAAAATAATCGGGAACAACTAGATAGTTGCTTAATGGTGCTGACTGATGCTGAAATGCCTGAGATGGACGGATATCGGCTCACGACAGAAATTCGCTCAGATGAGCGATTAAAATCTCTACATGTGGTGATGCACACTTCTTTAAGTGGTAGTTTTAACAAAGCAATGGCTGAGCGTGTAGGGTGTAATCATTTGTTGTCTAAATTTCAGCCGGATGAATTAGCTGTGGTAGTGCTTGAAAGAATTAGAAACTTTAATGAGTCTGGTTGAAGATTTTAATTTATTTTAAGGCTTGTTCCTTCATAATTCTTACGGTTTTATATGCTAGGTATTACTAAGGATGATCCATATTTAATGGAATATAAAATATCTGAAATTATTTATTACCCTGTTAAATCTTTGGGGGCTATTTCCGTACCCGAAATAAAGTTAGACAAATTCGGTATACAAAATGACCGTCGATTTATGTTGGTTGATCAGAATGCAGAATTCATTACTCAGCGAACGTATCCAAAGTTATCGTTAGTTTCTGTTCGCTTGGAAAGTGATGGGTTGGTCTTTTCTTCTGAGGGTTTGGGGGAGTTATTTTTTCCGTATAACGTGTTCGCTCATGATATCAAAGTTCAGGTTTGGTCGGATGTGGTGAATGCTAAGTATATAGACTCTAAATATACCGCTAAGCTGTCGAATTGGTTAGGTGTGTCTGTCAGGTTGGTCTATATGGAAGATTCTGCCGTCAGGCAGGTGGATAGGGAGTTCTTTGAGCAAGATCAGAATGTTAGTTTCGCAGATGCTTTTCCTTTGTTGTTAACGAATGCTGCTTCGCTAGGTGATTTAAATGATAAGCTGGAGTATGGTATTCCGATGAGCCGATTTCGCCCTAATATTGTGTTTGAAGGTGACATAGCTTTTCAAGAGGATGACTGGAAGCGTGTATCAATAGCAGGTATTGATTTCGATTTAGTTAAACCTTGTAGCCGTTGTGGAATGACTACAATAAATGAGAAAGGAGAGTTGGGGAAAGAACCACTCAAAACGCTTGCGCGTTATCGTAAGAATGAGTTTGGCGTTTGTTTTGGTCAAAATTTAGTGCATCGATCGTGCGGTACTTTAAAAGTAGGCGATCTTTTAGTGGTTAAAGAGTTCACCTAAAAATATGACGCTATTTTTGCCTCATGAAGTAGAGCTAAAATAACTCTATTTCATCATTTGTCTGGTCGTCATCATCTTTAACACGATTAAAGTGATGATTGTAGATTTCGAGGGCGCTCTCAACGCTTGCACCATTCATGATGTGTTCAAACATCAAGCGTTCTTCTTCCATTGTGTAGTTTGACATAATGTCTGTTTGTAGTTTTTGCCATGCTTCTGGGTTGTATAGTTGATCAGGGCTGCTAACTAAGCTACTTAACCAGCTAAGATCTCTTTTTACATGGTCAAGGCGCTGGGTCAGGCGGTCATAAAATTGAAAGGCGATAGTCGCAGTCACAACTTTTTGGTGAATGTCTGCTGCATTTTCTTTAATTGTGTTGAGTTGTTCTTCCGCTGTTTTCTTGCTTTTGGTGTCTACGATGTTTTGTAGCTGGTTTGCAATAAAGGTAAAAGAATGAGTAAGTTCGGCGATTGATTTTTCACCATCTGTCATGGTGCATTCAACTTGTGAAACTGCAAGTGTAAGCATGTTAATCGTTTCGCGTACCTGGCTCCAGTCTAAGTCAGGTTTGTTTGCAGTCGATGTTTTAGGGCTGCTGCTCAATGCAATTCTCCGTGCGTTAAAAAAAAATACTTTGAAATTATGGTAGTTGTTAAAGATGTAGCATAATGCGTGCTTTAAAACGCTATAAGTTTAAAGCATAGTTCATTTTATTGAGTTGGCGAGCTAATCAAGCGTAAAAATTCACTGAGTTAGTATTTTATTTATGAGTATTGTTAGATTTGAAAACGTTTGTTTAGCCTATGGTCTTAGTCCTTTGTTAGATGAGGTTAGTTTGGCCATTGAAGCCGGTGAGAAAATTTGTTTGCTGGGGCGTAATGGTCAGGGAAAGTCTTCATTTATGCGTTTGCTGACGAAAGAAATTGAGCCGGACTCTGGCGCGATTGTTTTTGAAAAAGGTTTGAAAGTGGGTTCATTACCTCAGACCTTGCCTGAAGCTGATGACCGTAGCGTATTTGATGTCGTGGCGGAGGGCTTATCGGGTATTGGTCTTGTTCTTGCTCAATACCACGCACTCATTGATGAGCAAGCCCATGGCGAGTCGCTAGATGCTAAATCTTTAGAAAAGCTTCAGGGCTTGCAAGAAAAAATTGAAGGAAACGATGGTTGGTCTTTCCAAGCCAAAATTAACAATATGCTAAAACGGTTTGGTTTAGATGAAAACCAACAGATGAAGGCACTTTCGGGCGGCTGGCGAAGGCGTGTGCTGCTTGCAAGGGCATTGATTAATGAGCCGGATTTATTGCTGTTGGATGAGCCAACAAACCATTTAGATATTGATACCATTAAATGGTTAGAGCTGCGCTTGAAAGAATTTAAGGGTGCTTTATTATTTGTGAGTCACGATCGTGCCTTTGTTAAATCCTTAGCATCTGGAATTATTGAGTTAGATCGGGGAAATATTGCGGCATTTAAGGGAAGTTATGATAGTTACCTTGTTGATAAACAGAAAATGCTGGAGGACGAAGCTAGGCAGGATCAGCTCTTTGATAAGCGGCTTTCAGAAGAAGAGGTCTGGATACGTCAAGGAATAAAGGCGCGTAGAACCCGTAACGAAGGGCGTGTAAGGGCGTTGAAGTCTATGCGTGACGAACGGAAAAGACGCATTGAAACGCAAGGTAAGGCAACTATAAGTATTTCTCAGGCAGATAAGTCAGGCAAACTCGTTGTTGAGGTGGATAATGTTTCACATGCGTTTACTTCTAATGAAGCTGATGGGCGCTTAGTGATTAAGGATTTCTCGTTAACCGTTATGCGAGGTGAGCGAATTGGTCTAATTGGTGCTAACGGTGCAGGTAAAACAACATTGCTTCGGATTTTGTTAGGCAAGCTTAAACCTATGGCGGGTACAGTAAAATTGGGGAGTAAGCTTGAAGTCGCATATTTTGATCAGCTTCGTGGTGGTTTGGATCCTGAAAAGACAGTGTTTGATAATGTTGCGGATGGCCATGATTTTATTAACCTTAACGGTCATCCAAAGCATGTTATTAGTTATTTGAGTGACTTTCTTTTTACCGCAGAACGTGCAAGAACGCCGGTTAAAGCTTTGTCTGGTGGAGAGACCAATCGTTTGTTGCTAGCAAAACTTTTTGGGAGGCCTTCAAATGTAATTGTAATGGATGAGCCTACTAATGACCTTGATGTAGATACTTTAGAGTTGTTGGAGGAGCGATTAAATGATTTTACAGGTACTTTGCTATTAACGAGTCATGATAGAGATTTTATTGACCAGGTTGTCACAAGTACACTCGTGTTTGAAGGCCAGGGACGAGTGAGTGAGTACGTTGGAGGCTATCAAGATTGGGTACGTCAAACTGGCGGCGCAATGGCTGTTGAATCGCAAACTGTTTCGGGAGTGGATCAAAGTAATGGCAGTCTCATTGCGGATGAAAAGTTGAGTGAATCTTCTTTCTCAGCAGAGATTAAGAAAAAACCTGAGCGGAAGAAGATGAGTTATAAGCTGAAGCATGAGTTGGAGCAACTTCCTGCCAAAATCGAAGCGTTAGAAGTTCAGGTTAAGCAGTTGCAGCTGGAGATGGCTGCAAGTGATTTTTATGGTAAAGAACATGCCTTGGTAGATGAAACAATTAGGCGACTAGCTGCCACAGAACAATTGTTGGAGGAGGCTGAAGAGCGCTGGCTTGAATTGGAAGAGGTTGCAGAAGAATAACTTATTAATATAAATTCCTAGTTAGGGTGTGAAGTATGGAGTTTTGGATTGCTATTTTAATTACGCTTGCTGTGTTTGGTTCAGTCTTATGGGTGATGCCTTCTCCAAGAGAAAAAGCTTTAATAGACATGCGTCAAAGGGCGATGGGGCTTGGTTTGAAGGTTCGATTAGTGGATAAGACTTTAGCTGGCAAGCTTTATCCTTGGCTGGAAGATTATCGTGGGTATGTATTGTATGAAAAATATATACCGATAGGTAAAAAAATGTTATCAAATAAGATTCAGGTAATTCGTTTGAGTGTAGATCATCAAGCGCATGAGATAGATGTTGAAAATCCGGTGAAAATCACACTGCAACAAGCTGGTTTGCTCGATAACCTCCCTGAATCGTCAGAGGCGCTTACTTTATTTTCAGGTGGCTTTTCGTTTCTGTGGAAAGAGAAGGGTGGTTTGTTAGGTGTTGAGAGAGTTGAGAAGTGTTTGAATGAGAGTATTTTAAACTTGAAAATCTAAAGAAATTCAAAGGCTAATTGTGTTTAATTAGCCTTTGAATCAATACATAATTACAGTGTTTCTAATGCAAGGTCAATATCACTAATGATCTTCTTGGAGTATAGATTTACAATAAAATTAACACGATTTTCGTTATAGTTTATATATGAAGACTTTATGAAATCCCATTTCGTTAAGGCTGAGTCAAGCAGATCAAGGGCTTTTTCATTGCCTTCTGAAAGTGATATTAACTGATTTAAGTTTGATTCAAATTGCTTCGCAAGCGAGTCAATAGTTATTTCCATGTCGCCACCTGAATATACCTGGCTGACAGTTGAGGTTGTTCGCGCGGAGTACTTAGTCATCATTAAAGCCAAGTTAAGCCCTGTTTTTCGGCTAACTTCAGTTGCTTGGTTTGGCTTGATCGAAGGTATTTTTGCTAAGGAGCTGTATAGCGAATCAAGTGTTTGGTTTAAGCTAATGTTTTCTGTAGCCATGTCAGCCGCTAATCGTAAGTCAGGATAGCCTGTTTTCTTAACTTCTTTAATATTCATATTTAATACTTGCTGATATTTATTCCATGCATTCGCTGCATTATCAAAAGATTCGGGGTCAGAAGCGTTTTCACCACTTTCTTGAATTTTTTCAATCAAACCATCAATTTTATCTGTTGCATCGACTATCACAGAAAGATGTTTTTGATCACCTTGATTAGCGCTGAAATTATAAAAACCATTGATTGAGTAATAAGAGTTTATATGAGCTTGATATATGCTCTCTAAAGGTGATGTAGTTGCTCCTTCAGCTGCTGATATAGGGCTTGAGAAAACGCTTAAATTTAAAATAAGTGCAGCTGTTGTCGCAAATGCACTCGTTGTAAAAGAAGGTTTGCGAAACAATTTACGGGTAAAGGTCATCAAGAAGGTCTCCATACGACAGGTCTTGTAGTTTAAACATAGGTATTTTTATTACGTAATACTAATTCAATTTAGTGTAGTGTTTAATCCTTAATTTACAAATGCTTGGAGAATGTTATTGACTGAGAGTCTATTGTGGGAAAATAAACGCCAAATCCTTTAAGTTTATTTTGAGATCAAAACGAGCTATTTCTCATAATAAAGCAAAAATAATATATTTTCTCTAATTTTAATAAAATATTTAAATAAACGAATTAATCTATTAAAAACAATAATTTATATCATGTTTTGATAGTGGTTTGTGAGAATAAATATGTGTAGAAATGTCAATAACAATTGACAAATGAGTAGAATTTTCTCATGGTTCGCACCTCGGAATTCAAACGGTCGTATGAATTTCGGAAAATCCCGCTTTATTTACGGGCCAAAATAACTTTGCCGGTGCCGCTTTTTTGCGCTGGTACAGACAATTAACTTGGAGAACAGTTGATGATTTACGCAGGTAAAGCCATCACGGTTAAAGAAATCGAAGGCGGTATTGCACAACTTAACTTCGATCTAGAAGGCGAGTCAGTTAATAAATTTAACAGACTAACTCTTGAAGAGCTGGCAGCAGCGACAGAGAGCCTTAAAAAAACCGATGGAATCAAAGGTTTAGTAGTAACTAGTTCTAAAGATTGCTTCATTGTTGGAGCGGATATCACAGAATTTACAGAACTGTTTGCAGGATCTGAAGAAGATCTTGTTGCAAGCAATGTTCAAGCAAATACAATCTTTAGTGCGATTGAAGATTTACCATATCCAACCGTAACCGCAATCAACGGTATCGCTCTAGGCGGTGGTTTTGAAATGTGTCTATCGACTGACTATCGGGTTATGGCAGAGAAAGCAAAGGTAGGTCTACCTGAAGTTAAACTAGGTATTTTTCCTGGTTTTGGTGGAACTGTCCGTTTACCTCGCTTGATCGGTGCGGATAACGCAATTGAGTGGATATGTGGAAGTAAAGAATATCGTTCAGCTGACGCCCTTAAGTTCGGCGCTGTTGATGCTGTTGTTCCAGCTGAAAAACTATTCGATGCAGCCGTATCGTTAGTGAATCATGCAATCGCTGGAAAGCTTGACTATAAAGCTGTTCGTGAAGAAAAAACGTCTAAGCTTAAGTTAAACCCAATGGAAAGTATGATGACTTTCGAAACCGCTAAGGGTTTCGTTGCTGGTCAAGCGGGTCCGAATTATCCTGCTCCAGTTGAAGCTATTAAAACAATGCAGAAGCATTCAGGCATGAGTCGAGATAAAGCGATTCAGGTTGAAGCGAAAGGTTTTGCTAAAATGGCAAAAACTTCTGTGTCAGCGTCATTGATCGGTTTGTTCTTGAATGACCAAGCTCTTAAGGCTAAAGCTAAAGAGATGGAGTCAAAAGCAACTGAAGTTAAGTTGGCCGCAGTATTAGGCGCAGGGATTATGGGTGGCGGTATTGCTTACCAGTCTGCACTTAAAGGTACGCCAATTATCATGAAAGATATTGCGCAAGCGGGTATCGATCTTGGTTTAAATGAAGCGACTAAGCTGCTAACCAAGCGTGTTGATAAAGGACGCATGACAGCGGATAAAATGGCTGGCGTGTTAAACTCTATCATCCCTGCGCTTAGTTATGGTGATTTCGGCAATGTTGATTTAGTTGTTGAAGCGGTTGTTGAAAATCCTAAAGTAAAAGATATGGTACTTTGTGAAGTTGAAGGTTTAGTGTCTGACGATACTGTACTGACTTCAAATACATCCACGATTTCTATCGATTTACTTGCTAAGAATCTTAAGCGTCCTGAAAACTTTTGTGGTATGCACTTCTTTAATCCTGTTCATATGATGCCTCTTGTAGAAATCATTCGTGGTGAGAAGACTAGCGAAGAAACAATTGCAACGACAGTTGCATACGCTAAAGCAATGGGTAAAACACCTGTAGTTGTGAACGATTGCCCTGGCTTCTTGGTTAACCGTATCTTATTCCCGTACTTTGGTGGTTTCTGTGCGCTTGTACGTGATGGTGCTGACTTCCAGCACGTAGATAAGCTTATGGAGAAGTTCGGTTGGCCTATGGGTCCTGCTTATCTGCTTGATGTAGTAGGTATGGATACCGGTAAGCACGCTGGCGAAGTGATGGCGAATGGTTTCCCTGATCGAATGAAGAATGAGTTCCGTACAGCGATTGATGTTATGTTTGATGATGGCCGATATGGTCAGAAAACTGACAAAGGTTTCTATAGTTACGAGCTTGATCGTAAAGGTAAGCAGAAGAAAGTCAAAGATGCGTCTGTTTACGAAATGCTTAAACCAGTTGTTCAGGGTAGCAATGAGTTTGCGGATGAAGAAATCATTGAACGTATGATGGTCCCGCTTTGTATCGAAACTGTACGTTGTCTTGAAGACGGTATCGTTGATACCGCTGCAGAAGCAGATATGGGTCTTATTTTCGGCATTGGTTTTCCTCCATTCCGTGGTGGTGCGCTTCGTTATATCGATTCAATCGGTCTTGAAGCATTTTGTGCCATTGCAGATAAGTACAAAGATTTAGGTGCTCTTTATCACCCGACTGCGGGTATGAGAGAGATGGCTAAAGCTGATAAAAAGTATTTCGGCTAATTGCTGAAACAGATAATCGAACGGAGAATATCTATGAGTCTTAATCCAAAAGATGTCGTCGTCATCGATGCGGTACGTACTCCAATGGGACGTGCTAAAAATGGCTGTTTCCGCAATGTACGTGCAGAAACGCTTTCGGCGACTTTGATTGATGCGATTTTTGATCGCAACCCAAAACTAAACCCAAATGACGTTGAAGACGTGATTTGGGGTTGTGTTAACCAGACAATGGAGCAGGGCTTTAACGTTGCTCGCCAAATTTCATTGTTGACTAAAGTGCCACATTCAGCTGGCGCACAAACTGTTAACCGTTTGTGTGGTTCTGCAATGAGTGCAATTCATACTGCGGCACAAGCAATTCAAACTGGTAACGGTGATGTGTTTGTAGTGGGTGGTGTTGAGCATATGGGTCATGTTTCTATGACTAAAGGCTTTGACCATAACCCTGCAGCGAGTAAGTATTCTGCAAAAGCGTCTAACATGATGGGTCTAACGGCTGAAATGTTAGCAAAAATGCATGGTATTTCACGACAGCAGCAAGATGAGTTTGGTGCACGTTCACACCGTCTTGCGCATGAAGCGACTTTAGCTGGCACGTTTAAGAATGAAATCATTCCTGTAGAAGGGCATGATGAAAATGGTTTTAAAGTATTAATTGAAAATGATGAAACGATCCGTCCTCAAACTACAGTAGAATCTTTAGGTAAGCTGAAGCCAGCTTTTAATCCTAAAGGCGGTACAGTGACTGCTGGTACGTCTTCGCAGCTAACTGATGGTGCGGCTGCTATGGTATTGATGTCGGCTGAAAAAGCTGAAGAGCTAGGTCTAAAGCCTCGTGCTCGTATCGTATCAATGGCTGTTGCGGGCTGTGACCCTGCTATTATGGGCTATGGTCCTGTTCCTGCAACTAAGAAAGCACTTAAACGTGCAGGTCTGAAAATTGAAGATATCGATTTCTGGGAGCTTAACGAAGCATTTGCTGGTCAATCATTACCTGTAATGAAAGATCTTAAGTTGCTAGATGTTGCTGATGAGAAAGTGAACTTGAAAGGTGGTGCGATTGCGCTTGGTCATCCTCTTGGTTGTTCTGGTGCGCGTATCTCAACGACGTTATTGAATGTCTTGGAAGAGAATAATGGTAAGTATGGTGTATCTACCATGTGTATCGGTCTTGGGCAGGGTATTAGTACGGTTTGGGAACGTTTGTAAAAACGATTTCAAATAGCTAAACCAAAAAACCGCGACTATGTTCGCGGTTTTTTTTCGTATTTCTATTTCGAGATGTGAGGTTTTTAAATAGTGGTTAAAAATTAATTTTATTGCCTTCTTTGTGATTTTCTTTGGTTGGCTTGCTGGTGTCATCTACCAGAACCTTATTTGTTTTTTTTACTTCATTTAATATTTCAGTTAGTTCTTTTATTCTTTTGTTTTTGTCGCTTTCGTCGAGTGTGGATTTTTTTACGACTTCTCGCGCTTGTTTTATGTGCATCTGATACATGGTTATATTGTTTTGCTCACCACATATTCTGGCTTGGTTCATGTAACTATTAATCGTTAGTTCTATGTTAACTTTATTAAGATGTTTTTGGAGTGCATTGTTTTTGTCGACCGATAACTCTCCACGATTACGATAGATATCTAGTAGTTTTTCAATTTGTCCTATCTCGGATTTTAGTTGATTAAGTTCAGTTTCTGTTTCATAGAATTCAATGACTTCATTTTCACGTTTGTTTTCTTTGAAGTTATTTAATTGCTGTTTCTGAATTCTTAAATTATCGGAAATTATTGAATCTTGAGGTGATAAATTGTTCGCTAATTTAAGTGTGTTCACCGCAAGAACTTGAAGTTGCGTTACTAGCTGGTAGTCGGGGTCTACCTTTAGTAAAAAAGCGATATGCCCTAAAATCTCATCGACTTGCTGGCGGTATTGGCTTATTTTTTTTTGTCGTTTTGCCATCGCCTGCTGTCGGCTGTAGCTAATGCCGCTAACAATCATTGAAAGAATGATAAGTACTGAGATAATCGTAATGATGGATGAAACAGGCATGGGTGTTTGTGTAAGACCTTTGTTTATAAGTGCTGATGTGTTGTGTGATTTTATTACTTGGCATTTTGTTTATGGTTTTAGTGTAGCAAAGGTCATGAGTTCGTCGCTTAAATAACCTGAATAATTAAATTTATTTGTTGATTTGACGAATTTTCACGTAAAAAGCGCTTATTTTGAGAAAAATATTGCAATCACTTGACCCTTTGGCTACAAATCAATATATATGTCGCCTAAGTTTATTCATCAATACAGTTAATAGTGTTCCGTATTGGATCGAAACTATGCAATTTTCTAGTTGTTATTTTTATTTTGGAGTCTCATGGGTAAGTCCCTCGTAATCGTCGAATCACCTGCAAAAGCGAAAACGATCAACAAATATTTAGGGCCAGACTTTATTGTGAAGTCTAGTGTTGGTCATATTCGTGATTTGCCTACGTCTGGCAGTGGGTCAACCTCAACACCCCAAGAACGTGCTAAGCAAGCCGCTATTACTCGCAAGTTAAGTCCCGAAGATAAAGTAAAACATAAAGCTAAAAAGTCAAAAGAACAACTAATTGCCAGAATGGGTGTAAATCCAGAAAAAGATTGGGCTGCGCGCTATGAAATATTACCGGGTAAAGAAAAGGTCGTTGCAGAACTTCAAAAGCTAGCAAAGAATGCCGACACAATCTATCTCGCGACGGATTTGGATAGAGAGGGAGAAGCAATTGCTTGGCATTTGAAAGAGGCGATTGGCGGTGATGATAGTCGATATCGGCGGGTCGTATTTAATGAGATTACCGAAAAAGCGATTCAAAAAGCTTTTGATGAACCTTCAGAGCTTGATCAAGCTCGTGTAAATGCACAGCAAGCGCGACGTTTTCTTGATCGTGTGGTTGGTTTTATGGTTTCGCCTTTGTTATGGGCTAAAGTTGCCAGGGGCTTGTCAGCTGGGCGAGTGCAATCAGTTGCTGTTCGTTTAATTGTTGAGCGTGAACGCGAAATAAGAAGCTTTATTCCTGAAGAGTTTTGGGAGTTATTCTCTAATTTAAAAAGTGACAACAAAGGTCAGGTTCGATTTCAAGTTACTCGATTTCAAAATAAAAGCTATCGCCCTGAGAATGAAACCGATGTTAAGGCTCATATTTCGACGCTTGAAAAAGAAACATTTAAAGTTTCAAAACGAGAAGATAAACCAACTAAGTCAAAGCCGAGTGCGCCTTTTATTACGTCCACCTTGCAGCAAGCGGCAAGTACGCGCTTAGGCTTTGGTGTTAAAAAAACAATGATGATGGCTCAGCGCTTATACGAAGCGGGTTATATCACTTACATGAGAACAGATTCAACGCATTTAAGTACTGACGCTGTTGCGGCGTGTCGTGAGTATATTAATGAAAATTTTGGTGCGCGTTATATACCTAGTGTGCCAATATTGTACTCTAGTAAAGATGGTGCTCAAGAAGCACACGAGGCTATCAGGCCGTCTAATGTTGCTGTGCTTGTGTCTGGTGTTAAAAATCTTGAAAAAGACGCTGAGCGGCTTTACAGCTTGATTTGGCGTAACTTTGTCGCGTGTCAGATGACAAATGCTGAGTTTTTAAGTTCTTCACTTGAAGTTAGTGCGGGAGATTTTCAATTACGTACTCGCGGGCGAGTGATGAAGTTTGATGGTTTTCTTAAAGTAATGCCTGTTAATAGTAAGAAAGATGAAGATGTTATTTTACCTGATTTAAAAGTAGGTGAAACGCTTTCGTTAGACCTACTCGATCCTAAGCAGCATTTTACCAAACCTTCTCCACGGTTTTCTGAGGCAGCGTTGGTTAAAGAGCTTGAAAAGCGGGGTATCGGTCGCCCCTCTACATATGCTGCGATCATCACAACAATACAAGATCGTGGCTATGCGCGTGTTGAAAATAAGCGTTTTTATGCAGAAAAAATGGGTGATATTGTAACGGGTCGCTTAGTTGAGTCATTCGAAGATCTGCTTGATTTCAGTTTTACAGCTCAAATGGAAGAGCGTTTGGATGAAGTTGCAAATAATAAAAAGGATTGGAAGGAGGTTCTAAATGACTTTTATAAGGGCTTCACTAAGCAGTTAGAAACTGCGCAAGCTACAAATGATGGTATGCGTGAGAATTTGCCAACCGAGACTGATATAGCATGCCCTGACTGTGGCAGAAATATGCAAATCAGAACCGCTAGTACTGGTGTATTTCTAGGCTGTTCTGGTTATTCTCTACCTCCAAAAGAGCGGTGCAAGTGTACGATTAATTTGGTGTCTGGTGATGAAATTGCAAGTGTTGATGACGATGAAGGGGAGTCTCGGCTTCTGCTTAAGAAACATCGGTGTCCAATTTGTTCAACGGCGATGGATGGTTATTTAATTGATGAACAAAGAAAGCTGCATGTCTGTGGTAATAACCCTGATTGTTCAGGTTTCTCTGTAGAGAAAGGTGAGTATAAAATAAAGGGTTATGATGGCCCTTTATTAGAGTGCGATAAGTGTGAATCCGAAATGCAGCTTAAAACAGGTCGTTTTGGTAAGTATTTTGGTTGTACAAATGAGGCGTGTAAGAATACTCGAAAGTTACTTCGAAGTGGTGACCCTGCACCCCCTAAAATGGATCCCGTACCGATGCCTGAATTGGCGTGCGAAAAAGTAGAGGACACCTATATATTGAGAGATGGTGCGGCTGGTTTGTTCTTAGCTGCAAGTAAGTTTCCAAAGAATAGGGAGACACGTGCACCTTTGGTGACTGAGCTTTTGCCGCATAAAGATGAGATTGATCCTAAGTATACATTCTTGTTTTCGGCGCCAGTAAAGGATGGAAAGGGTAACGCTGCAATCGTTCGTTTTAGTAGAAAAACAAAAGAACAGTATGTGATGACTGAAGAAAAACCTAAGTCAGCAGAGGATAAAGCTAAAGCGACTGGTTGGACTGCTTATTATGCTGATGGAAAATGGGCTGAAACTCAGCCAAAAGCAAAAGCAAAAGCAAAAGCAAAGCCAAAAGCCAAGCCAAAAGCCAAGAAAGACACGTAATAAACTTTTAGTTAGGTTACTGGTAAGTCGGGGTGAATACCGCTTGCTAGTTATCCCCTCTAGTTGTTCTGAGAAGCCTTTTGTGTGATTGGTATGGAATATCTGAAGCCATCTTGCATGTCTTCTGCAGGAGGCCTTGGGTAGGGGCTAACTTTAAAAGCAACTTGCTTAGCAAGTGCGTCGATCTCAACTATTCCACTAGAGCGACTAATAATTGCATTTTT
>JBLHVH010000077.1:0-13769 GCA_047628385.1 Oleiphilaceae bacterium | reverse complement strand
GTTTGCTGATAAACATGAATTTAAAGCAGTTTGGAATCCTGAACGTCATTTTGGATCATTTGGTGGTTTATTTCCAAATCCATCAGTGACATTAGCTGCATTGTCTACTATTACTGAAAAGGTTGATTTACGTGCAGGAAGCTGTGTTATTCCCTTGCATAGCCCTATTCGTGTAGCTGAAGAGTGGTCAGTGCTTGATAATCTCTCGAATGGGCGAGTTGGGATAGCCGTTGCGGCGGGCTGGGCTCCACCTGATTTTGCTATCAAACCTGAGAGCTACCCAGAAGCCAAACAAGTGATGTTTGACTCTCTAGAATTAGTGAGACGCTTATGGCGGGGAGAAAAAGTTAACTTTCCTGGGCCCACAGGTGATGTTGAGATAAGAACCCTACCTTTACCTATACAAAAAGAATTACCTATTTGGATTACCACTGCTGGTAATCCTGAAAGCTTTAAAAGCGCTGCTAAAATGGGTGCTAATGTACTTACTCACTTGCTCGGTCAAACCTTTGAAGAGGTACAAGAAAAAATTGATACATACAGAGCAGCCTGGAAAGATGCCGGCCACGCAGGAGAGGGTACGATTAGTTTAATGTTGCATACTTTTATTGGCGAAAGTATGGAGGAAGTTGAAGAAATTGTTCGTACGCCAATGAAAAATTATCTTAAAAGTGCAATGTTTTTGGTTAAAAGTGCTGCTTGGAACTTTCCTACATTCAAGAAAATGTCCGAAGATGCCGGTAAGTCTCTAGATGAGTTTTTTGAAACAATCTCTGATGAGGATATGGACGACTTGTTAGAATTTTCTTTTCAGCGCTACTTTAAAACTAGCGGATTATTTGGAACCCCCGAAAGCGCAATTGCAATATCAAAAAGGTGTAAAGAAATTGGAGTGGATGAAATAGCTTGCTTAATCGATTTTGGCATCGATACAGATACAGTTATTAAACATTTACCGTATTTGAATAAGCTTAGAATAAATACTTCAACGACTGAAAATATCTCGTCTCAAAGTGACTCGCAAACAAATTACTCTTTGCCTGATTTGATCGAAAAACATAATGTTACACATTTTCAATGTACGCCTTCGATGGCGACAATTTTGCTGGCTGAACCAGAGTCTAAAGCGAAGTTGGCTTACATTAAGCATATGATGGTTGGTGGAGAAGCGTTGCCTTCAGTGTTAGCAAATGAGTTAAGAGCTGCTATTGGTGGCCGCTTAACAAATATGTACGGTCCAACGGAAACTACAATTTGGTCGTCTATATTTGACGTGAATAACGATAATGAAATGTCTATTGGTAAAGCAATCGCGAATACCCAAATATATATTGTTGATCAAAATCTCAGACAGTTGCCAGTAGGTGTTGCTGGTGAACTTCTTATTGGTGGTGATGGTGTTGTGCGTGGTTATCATAATCGTCCTAAATTAACAGATGAACGATTTATCCCCGACCAATTTAAAAATAACTCTCAAGGTCGTGTTTACCGTACGGGAGATTTGGCTAAATATTCTGAAGATGGTCGATTACTATATCTTGGGCGAATAGATCACCAAGTTAAAGTGCGCGGTTATCGTATTGAATTGGGTGAGATAGAGTCATTATTACAAACCCATGATTCAATTAGAGAGTGCGCTGTAATTTTAAGAGATGATAAGACTGGTGATAAGCGATTAGTGGCTTATGTGAGGCCGAATTTTGAAAAGCATGTAGATGTTGACGCATTAAAAGCACACTTGTCTGGGCAGTTACCAGAATTTATGGTTCCGGCTTTTTATGTAGAACTAGCTTCTATGCCTTTAACTCCAAATGGGAAGTTGGATCGAAATGCATTGCCTGAACCGATTCAGCAGCGTCATCAAAATAGTGAAGAGTTCGCTCTACCTGAAGATGATTGGGAAAAATTAATAGCTGATATCTGGAAAAAAGCGTTAGGAGTTGAAGAAGTAGGTCGTAAAGATAATTTCTTTGATATAGGTGGTCATTCTTTGTTAGTTATTCAGGTATTAAAAGAATTACGAGAGAGTGAAAAGGTCACAAAGTCTGTTCAGATGACTGATTTATTTAGGTTTACCACTATTGAATCTATAGCTAAGTTTGTGGCAGCGGACGAATCTGAATCAGCGGCTTCTGAAGTAACTAGTTCGCGTGTAGCGGCAAGAAAGGCAGCTCAAAGCCGCCGTCGTCGCAGATAGAGATGAGTGTTTTAAAGAAATGCAATACCAGAAATTAGTGTAAATAAGGAATAGAGATTTCATGTCAGATGATTTGACGGGTACAAATATGGGTGCTAATGATATAGCAGTTATTGGGATGGCTTGTAGACTTCCAGGTTCAAGTAATCCAGAAGAATATTGGCAAAACCTGAAAGAGGGGCGAGAGTCCTTCACAACTTTATCAGATGATGAATTGCGAGAAGCTGATGTTAGTGAGTCTGATATTGCTAATCCAAACTACGTTAAAACAGGTATGTTTCTTGAGGATATGAAATGCTTTGATGCTGGTTTTTTCGGATTTAGTCCGCAAGACGCTCGTATAATGGATCCTCAGCACAGACATTTTCTCGAATGTGCTTGGGAAACATTTGAAGATGCTGGTTATATTCCAAGTGAGATAGAAGGATCTGTCGGTGTTTATGCAGGGTCTGGACATAATGCTTATTTGCCCTATAACTTAATGACCAATCCTGAGTTATTAAAACAAGTTGGCTTTTTCCTATTACGCCATACCGGTAATGACAAGGACTTCCTCGCCACACGAGCTTCATATCTCTTTAATCTACTAGGGCCAAGTGTCAATGTTCAGACGGCTTGTTCTACTTCGCTTGTAGGCGTTCACTTAGCCGCACAAAGTCTACTTAGTGGTGAATGTGATATGGCGCTTGCTGGTGGCGTTACAATTAATATGCCACATAATCAGGGCTACCTTTATAAAGAAAACGAAATATTATCGCCCGATGGTCATTGTCGGCCTTTTGAAGCCGCGTCTGGCGGAACAGTGTTTGGTAGCGGTGTCGGTTGCATTCTATTAAAACGTTTAGAAGATGCCTTAGCAGATGGCGATAATATTCATGCTGTCATTAAGGCTTCTGCGATTAATAACGATGGCTCTAATAAGGTGAGTTATTTAGCGCCCAGTGTTGATGGTCAAGCTGCGGCAGTTAGGGAAACAATAGAATTAGCCGAAATTGATCCGGCGAGTGTTAGTTTTATAGAGTGCCATGGAACGGGAACGGCAATGGGTGACCCTATTGAGGTCTCTGCATTGACTCAAGCTTATAGTGTTGATAACCCAAAGAAACAATATTGCGCTTTGGGCTCGGCAAAATCTAATATCGGGCATCTTGATGCTGCAGCAGGTGTTGCAGGACTTATTAAAGTGGTAATGAGCCTTAAAAATAAGCAAATACCAGCAACGCTGCACTTTAATGCCCCAAATCCAGCGATTGATTTCGAAAATAGTCCTTTCTATGTGAACGACCGTTTAAGAAATTGGAGCAGTGAAGGTAAACGTCGTGCGGGTGTCAGTTCCTTGGGTGTTGGTGGTACGAATGCTCATGTGATTTTGGAAGAATATGAGTCAAAAAGTATGCTTTCAGGAAATACTCGTCCATATCAGCTTATGCTAATTTCTGGACGTTCAAAAGAAGTTGTAGATCGTTATTCAGCATCTAACGCTACATTTTTTGAGAATACAGATGAGAGCCTTGTAAATATTGCTTATACCTCAGCTGTCGGTAGAAAAAAGTTCAGATATCGGCGTGTTTGTGTAGGTGCAACTAACGCCGAAATGTCTGTGGTATTAAGTGCAGCCAAAAGTGCCTCTCGTGCAGACCATAAAGCACCAGAAGAAATAGCGCCGGTTGCGTTTATGTTTGCAGGAGGGGGGGCTCAGTATATCAATATGGGGCTAGGCCTTTACGAACATGAAGCCTTTTATAAAAGTACTCTTGATGAATGTATTCAAATTGCACAAGATATGCTTGATTTTGATCTTAGAAGTATTGTGTTTCCGAGTCAGGAAAATGAAGAGCAAGCCCGCATAGATATCATTACACCGTCAAGAACGTTACCTGCTTTATTTGTTACTCAATATGCACAGGCATTGCTCTGGCAATCTTGGGGTGTAAAGGCTGAGTTATTTATCGGACATAGTGTGGGTGAATATACAGCTGCATGTTTGGCGGGGGTATTTAGTTTTAAAGATGCTTTATCAATTGTAATAAAACGAGGTGCTTTGTTCGACTCCTTGCCAGCTGGAGGTATGCTTAGTGTGATGCTGGATCAGGAAGAGGTTAAGCCTTATCTTGAGCAAGGTTTATCTTTAGCTGCGATTAATAGTCAGGACTTATGTGTTTTATCTGGTCCACTTGAGCTGATTGACTCGGTGCAGGAAAAGCTTGAATCCGTTGAGGTTCAGTGCAGAAGAGTGCGTATTTCAGTTGCAGCGCACTCCGCGATGCTTAATCCCATATTAGAAGAATTTAGCACCTTTTTAAGCACTATTACTTATTACCCTCCAAAACAAAAAGTCGTTTCTAACCTGACTGGTCGATGGCTGACTAATGAAGAGGCTGTTGATCCCCAATATTGGGTAAGGCATTTAAGGGGTACGGTTAGGTTTTCAGACGGTTTGTCCTTGTTGTTAGCTGACGAAATTACGCCTATTTTACTGGAAGTGGGGCCTGGAAATACCTTGTCTTCATTTTCACGACAACATGAGATGATCAACCGTGAAAATACAGTTGTAAATTCAATGAAGCATCCTAAGGAATCACTTCATGATGTCGAGTTTATGTTGTTATCTTTAGGTAAGTTGTGGTGTGGTGGGGCTCAAATTGATTGGGGGGATTTCTACGAAGCTGATTTAAAGCGCGTTTCAATACCTACTTATCCGTTTGAAAAACAGCAACATTGGGTTGCCCCAGGTAAAACAGTGGAAGCGCTTCCAGAAGGAAAGCAGGCGCTAGAAAAATGGTTTTATCAGCCATCATGGCAGCCAAATTTTATAACTTCGCCTGAAGAGTTCTTGCCTACAGTTATTTTTGGTAGTCAAAGTGTGTCTGTTGTTGCGGCGATTGAAACATATTTGTCTAAACAGACTGATTTAACAGTGACCTCTGTTCGGCCTGCTGTAAATTCTGAGAGTACGGATGACAATGCATATCAGTTAAATATGTCTGATGCTAAGAAACTAGAAAGTTTGTTCAGCTCAATTGCAAAAAACGCTTCAGATGAGGGGCTTGCTATAGTCTATGCATGGCCCTTATCTGAGTCCGATGAAAAGGCATTTGAACACTTTTTCCGTTTCTCTCAAGCACTGATTGAACAGGATATTAGTGGGCTTCGTTTGACGATTCTCGTGAATGGGTCCATTGCTGTTAACTCTGGAGAAAACATACCTCGGCCATTATTAGCCACTATTTCAGGTGCCGCGAGGGTATTATCTAAAGAGTTATTAAGTGCGAAAGTTCGTTTGATAGATGTGGATGATATTGAGCTTAATAAATGGCTGAAAACATCTGCTGGTAAGGCCCTAGTATCTGAAATAATGACAGCTCCAGAATCGTTTGAAGCGAGTTGTTATCGTTCAGGTTATCGCTATATTGAACATTTTTCTCCTAGTCTGCTTCCTGAGGCTGTTAGCTTTAAGCCTTCAGCGGGAGTCTATGTTATTACCGGTGGTTTGGGTGGTTTAGGCTTGACCGTTGCTGAGCAGTTGGCTGCGAACCCCGGTATTAAACTAGCTTTGATTAGTCACCGTGAAATGCCAGTAAAGAAATATTGGCTTGAACAGAGCCAAAGAAATACTCGTTTAGGTCGAAGAATAAAACGTTTGCTGAATATCGCTGAGCTTGCAGAGCAATTAGAAGTGTATGTAGCAGATGTGACGAATTTACAGCAGTTAACGAATGTTATTGAACGCGCACGTGCAGAATTAGGGCCAATTAAAGGCGCGCTGCATACTGCAGGTTCGATAGATGATCAATTAATAACATTAAAAACATTAGAAAAGTGTCAGTCTGTTTTGGCACCAAAAATCGCTGGAGCACAAGCGCTAACCTCAGCTCTTTCTAATGATGAGCTTGATTTTTTAGTATTTTATTCATCTGTCAGTTCTTTAACCGGCATGTCAGGGCAGTTTGATTATGCTGCAGCGAATGCGTATTTAGATGCCTTTGCGCATCAATCTAGAAGTAATGGCATACCTGCCATCAGCATTAATTGGTCAGCATGGCAACACGTTGGTATGGCTGCAGAGTTAGCATCTGGTGAGCGTTTAATGGGTGGAAAAATACCTCATTTTACGCCGTATAAAGAAGAAAACTATTATCGAGTATATGTTGATAGCGAAATATGGTGGGTAGATGAGCACCGGACAAAAACGGGCTTAGCTCTTGTTCCAGGTACTGGTTATATCGATTTGGCTTACCAAGCGGCCAAAGTATTGTTAGTGGATAATGACAATGAGTTAACGGATAAATGTATTGAGCTTAGCGATATATTTTTCAGTTCTCCTTTACTTGTTCATGACTCGGAACAAAAGGTTATAGATATTAGCTTTGAACTTAAAGGATCAGCCTCTAACTTGGTCATTTCAAGTGCGGAAAGCTTAGAGCGGGCAGATGAAGATGACTGGTTAAGTGAACATGTCGAAGGTACTGCTCAGATCGTATCTCCTAAAAACTTTGATAATGTAGATATCGAAGTAATTCGCCAAAACTGCCAGAAAGAATGTGTTAACAAAAAAGGCGATGCTAGCCATCCTCATATGGATTTTGGAAATCGCTGGGCTTGTATTAATCAAATACATATTGGTGACGATGAGGTGTTGGTTGAATTAGAGCTTCCAGAAATATTCTCTCAGGACTTGTCCTCTACTCCGTTACACCCTGGCATGCTAGATATGGCGACTGGCGCAGGGCATATTTTGGTCGACAACTATGAGCCTGAACGTGATTTCTTTGTGCCGATTTCTTATGGAAAGGTCACTGTTTTAGGTGGTTTAGAAAGACAGATATATAGTCATATTAAATGGCTAGGTGATGAGTCGGATCGTTCTAGCTTTAATATTCGTATATATAGTTTGACTGGGCGTTGTTTAATAGATATTGATCGTTTTGTTGTCAAGCGCATGAATGCTAATGCTTTGGATGAGATTGATCATGCAATTTCTGCAGAGCTAGATGTTGACCTCACCTTAGGGATAACTCCTGTAGAAGGTCAAGAGGTACTTAATCGTGTTTTAAACGTAAGTGCTTGCCCTCAGGTGATTATTTCACCAGAGTGTTTTGAAACTGTCGTTGCTAAAGTGAGATGTGTCGATATAGCTGCTGGGCAGCATTTGGAAGGTGTCGAACGGCCAACCCTTGATGCAGATTATGAGGCGCCTGCGTCACCATTTGAAGAAAAAATGGCCGCTCTCTGGTCTGCTGCTTTAGGCATAGAAAATATTGGTGTGCAGGATAATTTCTTTGAGTTAGGTGGGCATTCTTTATTGCTTACTCAGCTAGCAACAAAAGCTAAGAGGGAGTTAGGTGCGTCATTACCTTTATCCAAATTGTTCGATAGTCCAACAATCCGAGAGTGGGCCGAATTTGCTTCAGTGCAAACTGTTGGTGACAAAGTTAACCAAGAGTTAAAAGATTATGGTATTGAACCTTTTGTTCGGGATGAAATATTTCAAGCTGCCACGATAGAAGAAGTTAAGTTTGAATGTACTCTTTCTCCAACACAGTCAGCTTTGTGGTTTATTCATGAGGTAGCTGAAGATAATTCTGCTTACAATATTCCGTTGGCTATGCGCTTTAAAGGGGATCTGAATGTACCCGCGCTCAAAAGTGCATTTTCATTGCTAATTGAACGGCATGAAATACTTCGCACAACGTATGGCGAGCATTATGGCGAAATGATTCAGGTTATATCGAGCATCGGTGTTGTTGACTTTAGAGAAAGTCAGGTTGATGCAGAACAACTTGAAGATAGCTTAAATAAAGTTGCTCAACAGACTTTTGATTTACGCAATGACCCATCTATCTTTTGTCACGTATTTAAAGTTACTGAAGATGATCATGTCGTTTTGCTTAACCTGCATCATATTTCTGTAGATCACACTGCTTTGCTGCAATTAATGAAAGAGCTTGAGCACGGCTATAATAAATTTTCTAAAGGCGAAAGCCCTCAATTTAAAAAACCTCATCTGCATTACGCGGACTATGTTCACTGGTTGAAGCAAAAATCTAATAAGCAGGAGCAAAAGAATAAAATTGAGATATGGAAGCAAAGGCTAGATGGCTTTTCAGGAGTACTCGATTTGCCACTTGATAAGCCAAGGCCTGCAATAGCTTCAGGAGCAGGTGCTCAATATCTATTTGAGTATGATGCGGAGCTATCAGAAAAAGCTGCGCGATTTAGTAGTGAGCAATCAATATCCTTATATATCACTCTGCTTTCAAATTTTTGTATTTTATTAAATCGCTACAGTAAGCAAGATGACATCATAGTAGCTACTCCGTTTGCAAATAGAGCAAACCAAGAAGACCTTGAAAATGTCATTGGCTGCTTTATTAACACCTTACCTTTAGCAACAGATTTATCAGGTTGTCAGAACTTTGAAGAGGTCATTTCAGAAGTTAAAAATGTAATGTTCGAAGCGTATGATAATCAAGATATTCCGCTAAATATGATTGTTGATGCTGTACATCCTGTAAGAGACTTAAGTTACAACCCATTATTTCAGGTAGGATTTATTTTTCAGGAGCCTCCTGCCGGAATAGAGTTTTCGGGACTTGAATCAGAGCTTTTACCAGTTCATTCTGGTGGAGCAATGTATGATATTCATGTATGGCTTTGGCAAAAAGAAGGGTGTTTATCAGGACTTATTTGGTATAACACTGATATTTTCATTGAGTCAACAATTGCAAGACTTAGTGAGCATTTTGCATCATTTCTAAATGTGCTTACAGATAACTCTAAAACAGATTTTAGGTCTTTGTCTATTTTAACTAAAAATGAGCAAAACCTTTACCAGGATATGAATCAAACGAATTTTGCATTACCCCCAAGCGCTAACTTACATAGTTTGATTTCAGAAACGGCTAAGAGCCGTCCAGAGGATATAGCAGTTGTAGGTCAAGATGGTCAGCTGACTTATGCAGAACTTGATAAACGTTCAGATCAACTTGCTAGCTACTTAATCGAGTATGGGGTTACTGTTGGCAATAGTGTTGGCGTCAGTATGGCAAGGCGTTGTGATATGTTAGTTGCCTTGTTAGGAATTTTAAAAACAGGTGCTAGTTATATACCGATGGATCCCGGTTACCCTAAAGAGCGTCTAGCCTACATGGCAGAGCAAGCAGATATTCGCTTGATAATTACTTGCGAATCAGTGAAAGATGATATTGATTATTTTAAATATGAACTTTTATCTATTGATGAGCATTGGAATAAAATTTCAGACCAGAGCTTTAGTCACCAGTTGCCTGTAGTTGATCCGGAAAATATTGCTTATGTTATCTTTACTTCAGGTTCAACTGGTTTACCAAAAGGCGTTCAGGTACCTCACCGCTCGGTAGTGAACTTCTTATTATCTATGGCAAATAAACCGGGGTTCGCAACAAAAGATCGTTTATTGGCAATTACTACATTATCTTTCGATATTGCTGTGTTGGAGCTGTATCTGCCTCTTGTTGTTGGTGGGCGTACCGTTATTGCAAGTGATGATGCAGTGATGGATGGTGATGACCTTAAGGACCTCATTCAAGAGCATGAAATTAGTGTAATGCAGGCAACGCCTAGTACTTGGCGTAGTTTATTGGGTGCTGGTTGGAACGGTGGAAATATTCGAATTTTATGCGGTGGCGAACCTTTCCCGGTAGATTTAGCGAGTAGTTTGTCAGGTATTTGTACTGAAGTATGGAATATGTATGGTCCAACTGAAACAACGGTATGGTCGACATGTCGTCTAGTCAATCCTGAACGTCCGAATATTATTGGAACGCCTATTGCTAATACTCAATGTTATGTCTTAAACGAACAGGGTCAGCATCAACCTATAGGTGTAGAGGGAGAGCTCTATATCGGTGGTCAGGGTGTAACACATGGATATCTGAATCGACCAGAGTTAACAGAAAAAGTCTTTGTGAGATTGTCTGCATTTAATAATGAGTTACTCTATCGGACCGGAGATTCGGTTCGTTTAATGGCTTCTGGAGAGATAGAGTACGTTCAGAGAATTGATAGCCAGGTTAAAGTTCGAGGTTATCGAATCGAGTTAGGTGAGATTGAATCAGTAATTATTAAGCATGCGGCAGTTGCTGTGTGTGCGGTTGCAGTTAAGGAATATACCGCTTTAGATAAGAGAATCGTGGCTTATTTACGTTTTGAAGGTCATCAACATTTAACGATGACAGATCTCCGTCGCTACTTAAGAGATTTCCTTCCTGACTATATGATTCCTCAATCTTTGGTAGAGTTGGATGTGATGCCATTGACACCAAATGGGAAAATAGACCGAAAGGCATTACCCGACCCTTATCATGCTCTGGCGAACGATCATAAAGTGCTTGAGCCGAATACGCCCGTTGAAAAAGCTTTGGCGGAGCTTTGGCAGAAAGCTATTGGAGTAGATCAGATAAGTCTGGATAGTTATTTCTTTGATGCAGGTGGCCATTCAATGTTATCTATGCAGGTCATCTACAAAATTGATGAAATATTTGGTGTGAGATTAAAGCCCACTGATATGGTGTTAAATACATTGGAGCAAATAGCCGCTATGTTACCGCAAGACTCTGAGACGAGTTCTGTAAATGAAATATCGATACCAGTTATTACTGAAACAGTGATTCAGTCCGAAAGTGAGTCTGAAAAACACAAGATGGGCTTCTTAAAACGTTTGTTGGGAAAGAAGAAATGAAATTATTGATTGGTAGTGTTGGTCTGATAATTGTTTTGCTTTCAGGCTTACTGATATTTCAAGGTAAAGATGGCCAAGGATATAAGTTATTGACAAAATTACTTAGACCCATGATTCCGCAACCAGAGTTAAGTCAGTCTCTTAGTGCTAATTATGCTGAAGGTTTTAAACAAGTCATCGAAAATACTGATTGGCAGTGGTATCAACCAGACTTGATTGATTGGGAACTTGACGGTGACAGTCTTTCGATGAAAACTAATCAAGAGTCTGTTTGGTGGAAAAATTCTCGAGGCCCAATGTTATTTCGCCCAGTTAAGGGTGATGTAGAGGTTAGTATTAAGCTCAATGCCAGGAAAGCAAGTGATCCTAAAGTCTTTCCTGATAGCGCTTATCAGTTTGGTGGGATTATGCTCCGAGACCCTGTTAGCGATTATATGTTAACGAGTGAAAACTACGTGTTTAATGTTATTGGAAATCGGGGGGAGGAAGGTATTCAGGTTGAGACGAAATCAACCAATAATGGCTGGAGTTCTGTGCAGGGAACAGACTGGAATACTGCAGATGTTGAATTAAAGATAAAGCGCTCAGGTGCGTTATTTTCACTTTATGTTAGATCGCTAGAAAGTTCTGACTGGCAATTGGTGCAAGAATATCAAAGAGTTGATCTGCCTGAAACTTTGCAGCTTGGAGTAATTGTATACTCTTATAGTAACGGCAAAGGAGTAGTTGATCTCAGTGTTACTTTCAAAGACTTAGTTATATCTTTTCATTAGTATAATTCTGCGTGATACCAAGTACTTTTACCTGATAAACGTATTCAATCAATAACCGAAAGGATAAGTTTGTCAGGTAAACCTAACTAAATAGGTTTATATTTTTAAATGTCAGATCAATATCAGAATGATGTTTTTAATAAGGAATTAAGTTCTGCACTATATAAGCTACCAAAAAATATAAAGTGGGCTGCTACGATTTTTCCTCAAAATCATAAAGAGAAATTGCTCAGCATGAATGTTGAACTACCGCTTCTCAGTGATATGGCGGTCGAGAAACGAAAAAATGAGTTTTATGCAGGACGCTGGTGCGCTACTCAGGCAATCTATCAGACAAATCACCGCTATTTAACACCGAAAATCAACGCCGATAGATCTCCATTATGGCCTGATGGAGTTGTTGGTAGCATTAGCCACTCAAATGATAAAGCAATTTCTCTAGTAACGTCTATCGATCAATGCGTTGGAGTTGGTGTAGACCTTCAGTATGCTATTCCACCAGAAGAACAGCTGAAAATATTAGATTTGGTTTTGAGCACTAGTGAAGCACTACTTTTTAGAAAAATAAGCCCTAATAGGGCTTTTGACGTTTTTTTCTCGGCAAAAGAAAGTCTTTATAAAGCACTTTATCCAAGTTGTTTAGACATATTTGAACATAAAGATGTTGAAATAGTAAAAGTAAACGAATACGACTTCACGCTTGAAATTCATTTGTTACGAGATTTAAAAGCTCATTGGTTTAAGGGGCAGGTCTTTACTGTTCATTATCATGTTGCTCAGACCTATGCCCTCACTTGGATATGCCTGGATCCATTCTATATACGCTATTAGGCAGTTTGGATGTCTATGAGTTTAAGTGCGCTAAAAAGAAAAGCAGGCAAGCATATCTTGCCTGCTTGACCCTTTAACTTAAGGGATTCTAGAGAATCTAGCCGCATCAGCTCCCATATAGCTTGTGCTAGGAGGAGCTAAGCCTTCATCACTAATTTCCAAATAACCGGCATCACCTTGGTTAAATGAATAGATACCGAGTGAAAACCACTCGCCGTGGGTTCCGGTATCGCAGTCCTGATCTACAGCAATTGTATCGATTCCATCAGCATGGTTGATTATATGTGGCACATTGGTTGGACGGTTGTTATAGCAAGAATTCCAAACAAAGACCTCATAGTTACCAGCTATGGCAATAGTGGGCGAGAATCGGTAGGTTTGCACGCTACCACCAGCGGCAGAATATAAAGTATTGTCACCATATTGTTCTGCTCCAGAGTAACTACTCCAAGCCCCTGTGAAGCTAGTGCCGCTGTCGCCATTGTCTAGAATAATATCAGTGTTTGCTAGAGGTGGTGCAGCATTAGGATCAGTACCTGCAAGGTATTCCTCTAAATTGCTACTGCCATCACCATCTGAATCATTCGCACTATCATCGATATTAGGGTTAAGGTTGTTATCTATTTCATATTGGTCATCTATGCCATCACCATCACTATCGCTAGACAAAGGGTTAGTAAAGTATTGCGTCACTTCCTCGCCATCGAGAATGCCATCGCTATCACTGTCGGCGTTGTCTCGATCGGTGCCAGCGGCATCTTCTTCATCATTTGTTAAGCCATCGGCATCATTATCAAGATCGCCAATTGAGCCAACGACAGTAATGGTGATGATGCTTGAAGATTCACGACCTTCAGTATCCGTAACACTCAAGGTAACGTTATGAACGCCTAATGTTGGTGTGAATGTGAAGATTCCGCCAATTGATGTTTCGTTGCTGGCGTCATCACTCCAGCTGATAAAGCCTGTTAGATCTCCATCTTCAACATCATTTGAAGTAGCGGTAAGGTACGCTTGCTGTCCATCTGTTAAGGTTAATTGTGTTAAATTTGAAACTAAGCTTGGTGCAGTATTGCTATCAGTTAAAATAAATCGAGCTGCATCAGCTCCCATATAGCTGGCGCTAGGAGGAGCTAAGCCTTCATCACTAATTTCCAAATAACCGGCATCACCTTGGTTAAATGAATAGATACCGAGTGAAAACCACTCGCCGTGGGTTCCGGTATCGCAGTCCTGATCTACAGCAATT
>JBLHVH010000076.1:0-13814 GCA_047628385.1 Oleiphilaceae bacterium | reverse complement strand
TAAATAAATAAATAAATAAATTTAAACTAATACTACATGTTAGGAGTTATACATTGAGTTTCATGTCATTTAAGGTCAGTAAAACAGATGGTAACGCAAGAAGAGGTGAGTTAGTTTTTCCCAGAGGAAAAGTACAAACACCCGCTTTTATGCCTGTTGGGACCTATGGCACAGTAAAGGGTATGCTTCCTAGAGATATTGAAGAGATCGGTGCAGAAATGATTCTGGGTAATACTTTTCATTTGATGTTGCGTCCAGGTACTGAAGTAGTACAAAAGCATGGTGATTTACATGATTTTACTCAATGGAAAGGGCCTATTCTGACTGATTCTGGTGGCTTTCAGGTGTATAGTTTGGGTGAAATGCGAAAGATCAGTGAAAAGGGTGTAACGTTTCGCTCCCCTATAAACGGCGATTTGGTTGAGTTAACGCCAGAAATATCAATGGATGTACAAGCTAAACTTGGTGCGGATGTTGTTATGATTTTTGATGAATGTACGCCATATCCAGCCTCTGAAGACGAGGCGCGTATCTCAATGGAGCTTTCATTGCGATGGGCAAAGCGCAGTAAACAAGCGCATGTGGGTAACGAAGCCGCCTTATTCGGGATTATTCAGGGTGGAATGTACGAGCAGCTGAGAGAAGAATCATTAAAAGGATTGCAAGAAATAGATTTTGATGGTTTTGCAATCGGTGGCTTGTCTGTTGGAGAGCCAAAAGAAGAAATGATGAAGGTGTTAGATTTCGTTGCTGACAAAATGCCATCAGATAAACCAAGATATCTAATGGGGGTTGGAAAGCCAGAAGACTTAGTCGCAGCGGTGCGTCGTGGCATTGATATGTTTGATTGTGTTATGCCTACGCGAAATGCGCGTAATGGGCATTTATTTACATCTACAGGTGTGATAAAAATTAGAAATGCAGTGCATAAAGATGATGTTCAGCCGCTTGATGCGGAGTGTGATTGTTATACGTGTAAGAATTTTAGTCGAAGTTATTTGAACCATTTAGATCGCTGCGGCGAAATTTTAGGTGCGCAACTAAACACCATTCATAACTTACGGTTTTATCAGAATTTAATGAGCGGATTGCGTCTCGCCATTGAACAAGGTAAATTGTCCGCCTTTGTAGATACCTTCTATATAAAAAGAGGCGAAACGACGCCCCCTTTACCAATAGATTAATTTATACATATTAGAAATATACTTTTAAAACTTGAGGAAAAAAATGATGAAAATAACTGCAAAAATAGGTCTGTTCTTGGCATTTTGTTTATTTACCATGACTGGCCATGCTGAAGGTGCTGTTCAGCCAGAAGGGCCTGGCGCATTAATGCAGTTGGTTTTCTTTGGTGGCTTTATTATCATTTTTTACTTTTTGATGTGGCGCCCACAATCTAAGCGCGCAAAAGAACATAAAAACCTTGTGACAGGTTTAAGTAAGGGTGACGAAGTCATCACTTCAGGTGGAATTGCTGGTAAAATCACGAAAGTCACGGATGATTTTATTCGCGTAGAAATTGCTGAAGGCGTAGAGATTAAAGTTCAGAAAGTTGCTATTTCAACAGCGTTACCAAAAGGTACATTGAAAAGTATTTAATCGCCTTTGTATTAAGTCTGCCTCGGCAGGCTTCGTAGAAAATAAACATTTAATAATAAACTCGCATTAGGATTCGGAGCTCACATGCTCAATAAATACCCCGCTTGGAAATACATACTAATTATTATAATGCTTGGGCTTGGGGTGGTGTACTCGTTACCCAATCTATACCCAGATGATTTTGCTATCCAAATAACAGGTACGCAAACTAACTTCATTCCTGATCAAGAATTAAGCAACAAGGTTGAAGATTTATTAACTAATTCTGGCATTGAATCAACGGGTGCCGACATAGATAAGAAAAACTTGCTTGTTCGATTTAGCACTAGTGAGGCGCAGCTTGCTGCAAAATCAGTGTTACAGCATGAATTAGGTGATAACTATATTGCCGCTTTAAACATGGCGCCAACGACCCCTAATTGGTTAAGAAATTTAGGTGCCGGCCCTATGAAGCTTGGTCTTGATTTACGCGGAGGGGTTCATTTCTTATTAGAAGTCGATATGGAAAAAGCCTTGAGCCAGAAGTTAAAGGTTTATCTTAGTGAACTCAAATCAACGATGAGAGAGCAAAAGATTCGTTATCGTTCAGCTCAAATTTCAGGTGTCGATAACCTCACGATCAAATTTAAGAAAATAGAAGAACGAGACAAAGCTGAATCTCTCATTGCCGCTGAAAATAGAGAGTTTATGCGGACATCAAAAGATGAAGAGGACGCTTATTTTTTAACGTTGCAGTTGTCTGAAGCGCGAATCAAAGAAATTGAAGATTACGCAATTCAACAAAATCTGACTACATTAAGAAATCGAGTAAATGAGTTAGGTGTTGCTGAACCTCTAGTGCAGAGGCAAGGTCGAAATCGAATTGTTGTCGAGTTACCTGGCGTTCAAGATACGGCCACAGCAAAGCGGATTATTGGTAAAACAGCAAACCTTGAATTTCGTCTAGAAGCAAAGCCGGATGCGAGTAGTCGATCTACTCAAAAGTTTAAATTCAAAAATGAACCGGGCCGAACAGCGTTTTTAGAAAACGATATTATTGTTACAGGTAGTAATGTATCGGATGCTAACTCAGGGTTTGATGAGAATGGCGTTGCTCAGGTAAATATTTCACTCGATGGTAGTGGTGGAAAAATGATGCTTGATACCACTAAGCGTTCAATCAAGCGAAGAATGGGTGTTTTATTTATTGAGCAAAAAACAGAAACATCTCGTAAAATTGTCGATGGTGAAGAAGTTATAACACGGCGTAACCGTGAAATACGTAACATTATCAACTTAGCGACTATTCAGAGTGCTTTTGGTAACAGCTTCCGTATAACTGGTATGGATTCTTCAGCAGATGCTGCCGAATTAGCATTATTGCTACGAGCTGGTTCGCTTGCAGCACCTATTTACTTCGTTGAAGAACGAACCGTAGGGCCTAGCCTTGGTGCTGAGAACATAAGTGCTGGATTATTATCTATGCAAATTGGTTTTGGTTTGGTGTTGATTTTTATGCTGTTTTACTACCGAGCTTTTGGGGTAGTGGCGAACATTGCATTGGCGCTAAATGTGATTTTGTTATGCGCCTTTATGTCATTAATATCTGCTACGTTAACGTTACCGGGTATCGCGGGTATTGTTTTAACTGTTGGTATGGCCGTTGATGCGAATGTGCTTATTTTTGAACGAATTCGAGAAGAATTAAGAGATGGATTGTCGCCACAGCAAGCGATACATGCTGGTTATAGTCGCGCGTTTGTCACCATTTTTGACGCCAATATAACCACCTTAATCGCTGCCGTTATACTGTTTGCTGTCGGTACAGGACCGGTTAAAGGTTTTGCGGTAACATTATCTCTGGGTATTATTACTTCATTATTTACCTCTGTCGTCCTCACCCGAGCAATCGTAAACTTGGTGTACGGTGGTCGTGAATTAAGTAAGCTCTCAATTGGCTCAAGTGTAGGAAAATAATCACTATGAATAAACAAATAAATTTTATGGGGAAGCGGCAGCTTGCCGCGTTTTTCTCCATTGCGCTAATAATTGCTTCAATTGCGTCGTTGTCGATAAAGGGGCTTGCTTTAGGGTTGGACTTTACGGGTGGAACGCTTGTTGAGATCGAATATGAAGTTCCACCTAACTTAGAAGAAGTTAGGGCGTTACTCACGAACGATGGTTATGAGAAACTAGTTGTTCAAAACTTTGGTTCGCAAACGGCTGTCTTGGTTCGATTATCTGAGAGCTTTAATGACAAAATTGGCGCTCAGGTCGTTGCCAGTCTTTCTTCTGCAGGACAGAGCGTAGAATTAAAGCGTGCTGAGTTTGTAGGTGCTCAAGTAGGTGAAGAGCTTCGGGAACAGGGCGGTCTAGGTCTGCTTCTCGCGCTTGGTATTGTTATGTTGTATGTTGCGTTGCGATTTCAATTAAAGTTCTCTGTTGGTGCTGTAGGGGCATTGATTCATGATGTTATTATTGTTGTCGGATGTTTCTCTATCTTTAATTGGGATTTTGACCTAACTGTTCTAGCAGCTTTATTGGCCGTCATAGGTTATTCGCTAAATGATACGATTGTTGTGTCGGATAGAATACGTGAAAACTTTAGATTATTACGTAAGGCGTCACCTACTGAAGTCATAAATATATCCTTAACACAAACACTTTCAAGGACTCTTGTTACATCTTTAACAACATTGCTAGTGCTAGTTGCTCTATATCTTGTTGGTGGTGAGATGATCAATGGTTTCGCTAAAGCATTGTTGATTGGTGTGGTAATTGGTACCTATTCATCTGTCTATGTTGCAAGTAATGTGTTGCTGGCGATGGGAATCACAAAAGAAGATCTAATTGCACCTGAAGTTGAAGATGGTGAAGAAAGTAACGAAATTGATGAAAGACCTTAAGTAGTCCTAATTAATCTCTATAAAAAAGCCGCCCCTATTGCAAGTAGGGGCGGCTTTTTTGTGTATTAAAATTTACTTTATAGCTTGTCTTGATAGCTGTTTAAACGCTGCACAAGTGCCTTAAAGAGTTTCGGGTTTGCAACAATAATTTTATCTTCTTTATCCTGAAACATTCCGCCGTTTAATGTGCCTGTTAGTGCGCCTGCTTCTTGGCAAAATAATAGTGATGCATCCAGTTCATTTTTATTAATTTTAGAAAGCACTGCTGCTTCAATTTGACCTGATGCGACCATTGCTAAATCGAGCGCGTCACAAGCACTTAAAAGTACTTGGTTGGTATTGGTGCTTAACTCGGTAATAAGATCAGAAATGATGTGACTTTCAGCATGTGTCGATAACTGATTTAAAATATTTGTCGTAATAATTGATTCATTTAAGCGCTTAACCGGGGAACAACGAATTCTACGGCCATTTAATGCTGCGCCACTTCCACGGCTAGCTGTAAACTCATCACCAGTGAACGGATTAACAAGTAGTGCATTTTGAGCTTTGCCATTTTTTTTGTGAACAATTGAAAAGGCGCTAGAAGGTAGTTTTCTTAACAAGTGAGCTGGATTATGAATGCCATATATGTGCCAGCTATCCTCTTTTGGTTCGGATAATGTTTCACCCGGAGCAACAATGAAGTGTGTTGGATTAGCTTTTTTCAAACTATCAAAAAAGGTTTGAAATAAACTCTCTTCTAAATGGCTAAGAAGTTTCTCATTTGCACTTGCGTCTGATTGAGTTGGGTCAATTTTATCAAGCGTTTGATTGATATATTCAGCAGCTTGGCGGGAGGCTCTAATAGCAATATTTAGGATTGGTTGCATAGCAGGTCACTTTTATAAAGGTGTCGGGTGTTAATCTGGCGCGCATAATAACAAAAAAAATGAGTTTGAGCACTAGAGCATATCGAAATCAATATTTCGCTGCCATCGTAAGCTAAACAGAGTTAAACTTAGTTACGGTATATATTATATAAAATAAGACTGTTTTGTATCTAAAATGTAGGTTGAGTGAAATTAAATTGAAAGATTCAAAAGAAAGTAGGCGTCAACCTACTCAAGAGCGCAGTAAAAAGAGAGTAGACGCAATTCTACAAGCTTCAAAGCAGCTTATTTCTGAAAAAGGTAGCGCAAAACTAAAAATTCATGATATTGCTGAGCGTGCGGGCGTTACCCCTGCATCTATTTATCAATATTTCCCAAGTAAAAATGCCATCATGCTCGCGTTGGTTGAGTCAGTCTTGGCGGCAACCCAGTCAAAGCTAATCAATAAAACACCAGAAATGACAACCATGGCTGAAGCTTGTTTTGTTATGCAATCGCTTATTGAAGATCATTATCAAGTGTATCTTAATGATCCAGCTTTGCTCGATGTTTGGATGATTATCTCTGCTGATAAATCCCTTCAAAAACTTGATTTAGAGGATAGCCGTCAAACATCAGAATTAATTATGAGTTGTATTAAACAATTTTATGATGAAAAATATTGGGGAAAAATAGCTGAAATGAGTTTTTTGCTAGCACATATGGCTGGTGCAGCAATTCGCATGGCTATCCCATTAGGACCTGTTGAGGGGCGATCAATAATTGATGTGTTTAAACGCATAATTAACCCGCCTACATTAGAAAGTATGATAGAACTGGAATTAACACTTGAATAAAGATCCAAAAGAAATACAGTTAGCGAGCTCTGTGCGTGTTGTTTTAATGAGAACAACCCATCCTGGGAATATAGGGGCGGTTGCTAGAGCAATGAAAAACATGGGGCTTAACAAACTTTGTTTAGTTAATGGTGCTGATGAAACCTCTCAGGAGGCTCGTCGAAGAGCTTCTGGTGCTGAAAACGTTTTAGAAAATGCTGTTGTTACTTCATCAATTGATGAAGCGCTAGAAGGTGTACAGCTAGTGATTGGTGCAAGCGCGCGTAGTAGAAAAATGGTTTGGCCGTTAATGAATCCACGGGACTGTGCTACGTTAGTTAAAAATAGCGTATTTAATCCTAAATCAGCAAATTCAACCCAAATTGCCTTATTATTTGGTCAGGAAGCTAGCGGGCTTAGTAACGAAGAGTTACAACGTTGTCATTATCATGTAAATATACCTGCCGTCTCTGATTTTTCCTCATTGAATCTTGCTATGGCTGTTCAGCTTATTTCTTATGAAATTAGAATGGCAATGCTGCTTGATGATACGATTGATGACTCCAATTTATTAACCAGTTCAATTCTTTCTTCAGATGATGAGGGGTGGGACGAGCCACCCGCAGCGGTAGAAGAGGTGGAGGGGTTCTTTCGGCATCTTGAGGAGACGCTGATAAAAATTGGATTTCTTGATCCTGAAAATCCACGACAGTTGATGACTAGGCTGCGTAGACTCTATCAGCGATCGCATCTCGATAAAATGGAAGTGAACATCTTACGTGGTATTTTAAGTGCTTCGCAAAAACACACGAAATAATTTGAGATTAGTATGTTTGAGAGTATAAAAGAAGATATCAAAAGTGTATTTGATCGAGATCCTGCGGCAAGAAACTCTTTTGAAGTGCTTACAAATTATCCTGGCTTGCATGCCTTGCTATTTCATCGTTTAGCTCACAGGCTTTGGAATAAAAAATTATATTGGTTAGGGCGAATACTTTCAACTTTTAGTCGCTGGTTGACGGGGATTGAAATTCATCCTGGCGCTAAGATAGGTCGTCGGTTTTTTATTGACCATGGGATGGGTGTCGTTATTGGTGAGACAGCCATTATTGGTGATGATGTTACTTTGTATCAAGGGGTGACGCTCGGCGGTACTAGTTGGAATAAAGGTAAAAGGCATCCGACATTACAAAATGGTGTTGTTGTTGGTGCTGGTGCAAAAGTATTAGGTCCCTTTGAAGTCGGAGAAAATGCTAAGGTTGGCTCTAACGCGGTTGTTACCAAGGCCGTTCCCGCAGGAGCAACGGTTGTTGGAATTCCTGGGAGGATTATTTTGAAAACCGTCGATGACAAAGCAGCGCCTTCAAGCGAATTTAGAAAAAAAATGGAAGAAAATCTTGGCTTTGATGCGTATGGCTTAAGTGATGAAATGCCAGATCCTGTGGCACGATCCATAAGAAGTATGCTTGATCACATGCATTTAGTGGATGAACGAATGAATGCGATGTGTGGGGCAATCAAAAAATTAGATGGCTCTTTTAGTAAAGCTGATGTTCAATCTATCAATGAAGATGAAATTGACTGTTTTAAGCAAATTAAGAATACTTGATTTTAATACCTAGGTAATACATATGTTTTTTAACGTATCACTAATTATACAGTCCAAACTATGCGATTAACTACGAAAGGTCGATACGCCGTTACAGCAATGCTTGATTTGGCATTGCACGACAAAGATGGGCCAGTATCTTTGGCTGATGTTTCTCTTCGTCAGGGAATATCCCTCTCATACTTGGAGCAGCTTTTTTCAAAACTTAGGAAGGGCGCGCTAGTTAAAAGTATTAGAGGTCCTGGTGGTGGGTATGAGCTTCATAAACTGACTAGTCATATTTCTATTGCTGATATAATTGATGCGGTTGATGAGTCGATAGATTCTACTCGCTGTCAAGATAAAGGTGACTGCCAAGAGGGTGAAAAATGCTTAACGCATCATTTATGGCTCGATTTAAGTCATCAGATTCATTCCTTCTTGAGTGATGTCTCGCTTGAAAGTTTGATGCTTAAGCGGGAAGTCCAAATTACAGCTGCTCGTCAAAATCAACTTTCAAGTATTATTAGTGCCCAACTTTTAGATATTTAACTTCAAAGAAACCTGTTTGTCTTATGAATAAGCTTATTTACCTTGATTATGCTGCTACGACACCTGTTGATCCTCGTGTTGTTGATAAGTTAGTTCAGCATCTAACATTAGATGGTGTGTTTGCTAACCCTGCGTCGCGTTCTCATATGTATGGGTGGCAAGCAGAGGCAGCGGTTGAAAGTGCGCGAAAACAAGTTGCAAACTTATTGAATTCAGATACGCGAGAGATTGTTTGGACTTCAGGTGCGACAGAGTCTAATAATTTGGCAATTAAAGGGGTTGCTGAGGCGCGTCAACATCGGGGTATGCATCTCATTACTTCTCAATCTGAGCATAAGGCTGTCATTGATTGCTTTAAATACTTAGAGCAAAAGGGATTTCGTGTAACTTGGCTAAAACCTGATAGTAAAGGTGTGGTGTCTCCAGATAGTGTTCGATCTGCTATTTGTGAAGATACAATTTTAATTTCGCTTATGCATGTTAATAATGAAACTGGCGCAATTAATGATGTCTTTGAAATAGCTAATATTGCCAAAGCGCAAGATATTGTTTTTCATGTAGATGCGGCACAGAGTGCGGGGAAGTTAGAACTCGATACACAGATTTTAAAGGCAGACTTGATTTCAGTGTGTGCGCATAAAATATATGGCCCAAAAGGGGTTGGTTGTTTGTATGTTAGGAGGAATGCTGATTTTATATTACCTGCGCAGATTCATGGCGGTGGTCATGAGCGCGGAATGAGGTCAGGAACGCTAGCGACGCATCAATTGGTTGCAATGGGGGAGGCATTTAGTATTGCTCAGGCAGATATGGATGAAGAGCAGGCCCAAATTTTACGCTTAAAACTTCTTTTTGTCGCATGTTTAGGTGAGGTTGATTTTATTATTAATGGTGATGTTGGCCAATCTGTTTCTGGTATTTTAAATTTGTCCTTTCCGGGTAAGGATGGGCAGATATTGTTGTCGGCGTTGCCTGGTTTGGCGATATCATCAGGTTCAGCTTGTACGTCTGCAACGATGTCTCCTTCTCATGTTTTGACTTCGATGGGGAAGTCGAGTGATGAGGCTTTAGGGTCGTTACGTTTTTCGTTTGGTCGATTTACTTCAGAAGATGAGGTCCGTTCTGCTGCACAAATGTTACGTACTGTTTTGATTAAAATGGCTTAATTCTTAAATATTTTTTAATGCCTAGTTTCAAAGATGTCTTTCTGTCGAATAGCCTAGTATAATTTGGCCTCAAATTTTAAGGTGTTCGCTCTCTGTATTTTTAAATACATGAAAGAACGCATTTTACACATATATTGGAGAATATGATCATGGCAGTTGAACGCACTCTTTCTATTATAAAGCCTGATGCAGTTGCTAAAAACGTTATCGGAAAAATCTACAGCCGTTTTGAGTCTAATGGCTTACAAATTATTGCATCAAAAATGCAGCAGTTATCGAAAGAAAAAGCAGAAGGGTTTTATGCTGAGCATAAAGAACGTCCTTTCTTTGCAGATTTAGTCTCGTTTATGACATCTGGTCCAGTTGTTGTTCAAACTTTAGAAGGCGAGAATGCAATTGCTATACATCGTGATCTTATGGGTGCAACAAATCCTAAAGAAGCGGCTGAAGGAACAATCAGAGCAGATTTTGCTGAATCTATTGATGCAAATGCAGTTCATGGTTCTGATGCACCAGAGTCAGCAGCACGTGAAATTGCATATTTTTTCTCAGAAGAAGATCTTTGCTCACGAAGCTAAGTTTAACTCGTAAGTAAAATAAAGCAGGTCTCTCAGGAACCTGCTTTTTGCATATACAAGAGTAGTAAAATGGAACAAGAAAACGTCAAAATTAATTTGTTAGGAATGCCTCGAACCAAGCTAATCGAGTTTTTTGCTGGAATGGGTGAAAAGCCTTTTCGTGCTAAGCAGGTTATGCAATGGATACATCAATATGGTGTTCATGATTTTGATGAAATGACCAATATAAGCAAACCTTTACGTGAAAAGCTTAAAGCTATTTCAATTGTTGAAGGGCCTGAAGTGATACTCCAAGAGATCTCTACAGATGGTACACGTAAATGGGTAATGAAAATGCCTGGTGGGAGTAGTATTGAAACGGTACTTATCCCAGAAGGTAAGCGCGGTACACTTTGTATTTCTTCTCAAATAGGGTGTGCACTTGATTGTAGCTTCTGCTCAACGGGTAAACAGGGCTTTAATAGAAACCTGAGTACTGAAGAAATAGTTGGGCAAATATGGAATGCACTTGCATCGTTTGATGACTTAGACCGTGTAAAAGACCGGCCAGTAACAAATGTTGTATTTATGGGGATGGGAGAGCCCTTACTAAATTTTGACAATGTCATGGATGCTATCAACATCATGATGGATGATTTTGCTTATAGTATTTCAAAAAAGCGGCTTACTATCAGTACTGCTGGTGTTGTACCTGCGATTGATAAAATGTGCGGTGTCACTGATGCATCTATCGCAATTTCACTACATGCAGCCAATGATGAATTAAGAAATCAATTAGTTCCAGTTAATAAAAAGTATCCAATATCTGTTTTACTAGCCTCAGTAAAAAACTACCTTAATCAATTGTCCGATAAACGCAAAGCCACTATCGAATATACTTTAATGGCGGGTATTAATGATCGTAAGATTCATGCGCTCGAATTAATTGAGGTATTAAAAGACTTACCTTGTAAAATCAACCTCATACCCTTTAACCCATTTCCAGGGTCGGGTTATAAAAAACCATCAAGTACTGAAGTTAGATTTTTTCAGGACATGTTGATCAATGCGGGTTATATTACAACAGTAAGAACAACACGTGGAGATGATATCGATGCAGCTTGCGGTCAATTAGTAGGTAAAGTTGAGGATCGAACTAGACGTAGTGCTCGTTATATTGAACTTAAAGAAATTAAAGAACTCAAAGGCTAACTAGACTGTTTTCATGAGAAATATTCACGCTATTATAATGTTGATGACACTAGCTTTTTTGTTAAATGGCTGTGTTACATCATCTACAAGCACATTGACCAAAAAAGCAGACCCTGAAGCCGCCGTTCAGCGTTATGTTCAGCTGGGTTTGGAGTATATTAAACGTGATGATCTACATCGGGCACGCAAACACTTAACACGTGCTTTAACGATTAATCCGGAAGATGCATCTGCAAATGCTGCATTTGGCTTAATTTCTCACCGTGACGGTGAGGTAGAAAAGGCTGAAAAATCTTTTCTAAAAGCGATAGCATCAGACGAAACATATACACGTGGTAGAACATATTATGCCGCCTTCTTGTTTTCTGAAAGACGATACAAAGAGGCTTTGCATCAGTTTGAAATCTCCGCTAATGATAACGGATATATTGGTCGTTCTCAGATTTTTACGAATATTGCTCTCTGCAATGTTAAATTAGGTGATAACGATGCTGCATTGATTGCTTATCAAAAAACGCTACGCCTAGATCGCTCCAATGGAAGAGCGCTTTCCGGTATTACTGAACTGTTAATACTAGAAAATGATTTTAAACGCGCGCAACAATATTATAATCATTTGGTCCGTTTGATTCGTGAGCAAGGTCTTCAACATTCTGCTCACAGTTTATGGCAAGGTATACGTATTGCCGGCTTCTTTAAAAGTGATGAACAAGAAGCTAGTCTTATCATGTTATTAGAAACAAATTATCCCGATTCCAATGAATATTCACAATACTTAAAACGTGAGCAAGCGAGAAACACTGATGTCTGAGTCTTTGCAAGACTTATCAATTAAAACAAATGATACTTCAGTCGATACTGACGGAATGTCGGATTCTCAAATTAGTACCTTTCCTGGGCGTATATTGCGTGCAGCAAGAGAAGAGCTGAATTATTCTCTAGAACAGGTTGCTCAAGAGCTTCATCTAAGACCATCCGTTGTATTAGCGATGGAGGAAGAAAAATACGATGATTTTAGTAGCGATGTTTTTTTAAAAGGATATTTTCGCTCATATTGTCGTTTAGTTAATCTCCATGAACAGCGAATGGTTGATCTACTAGAGTCTCAGTTACAAGGCCTTAAAAAGGGCATAGACGATGCTGCTCAATTAATTAAAAAAGATAAACAAGCCAAAAAGCAAAAAAAGGTCTTAATTGGATTAGTGTTTGTAACGCTTGTTTTAGGAGGTTCTGCTTTTGTTATTAGTTTATTTTATCCAAGTGCTGAACCGACACCTCAATATGTAATACCAGCTGAACAAGCTTTAACGCCAAAAGAGTTACCAGATAACGTTGCTCCCGAAAAAATCGATAGCGAATACGTCGCTATCGAAAATTCAAGTACCAATACGACTTCTGTTGCTCCATTCCAAGACAAAGCGACCACTCCTGTTGAAATAATAGATAAGGCTATAGTTAAAGTCGATCAAATAGTTGATCAGCCAGTAAAAATGGTCGATAACATTGATGAAGTAAAAGTGAATACGGATAAGAAAAACCTTGAAGCTGAAATACTTACTGTCGAATCAAATGTAGAACCTATTAATGAAAATACAGTAATCGTTGATTCTAAATTCGATGCAATATTCTCAGGTGATTGTTGGTTTAAATTGGTTGATGGAAATCAAAAAACTATTTTTGCCGCTTTAAAACGTAACGGTGATCGAATTTCTTATTTGGGAGTTACTCCTTTTAAGGTTGTTTTGGGTGACGCATCTAAAGTTATTTTGTCTTTTGACGGCGATACGGTTAATTTAAAATCCCATACTGCTAATAATGGCCGTGCACAATTAACACTGACTAAAAGCTAGGTTGAAGATATGAAATCTGAATCACCAATTAAGCGGCGTGTATCAAAAAAAATATGGGTGGGTAATGTGCCTGTCGGTGGCGATGCGCCGATTGCTGTTCAAAGTATGACGAATACAGATACCTTAGATATTGCAGCCACTGTGGCACAAATTAATGAACTACAGGCAGCAGGGGCCGATATTGTAAGGGTTTCTATACCTACAATGGAGGCCGCTGAATGTTTTAAGGAAATCAAGCTTAAAACTGATATTCCTTTAGTTGCAGATATTCATTTTGATTATAAGATCGCCTTAAAAGTCGCAGAGTATGGTGCCGACTGTCTACGTATTAATCCTGGTAATATAGGTAAAGAAGTTCGCATTAAAGCTGTTATAGACGCCGCTAGAGAATACAATATTCCTATTCGAATAGGGGTTAATGCCGGGTCTTTAGAAAAGGACTTACAAAAGAAATATGGCGAACCTACACCAGAAGCATTGGTCGAGTCAGCAATGCGGCATGTTGAGATATTAAGGCGCCATGATTTCGATAATTTTAAAGTAAGTTTAAAAGCATCAGATGTATTTATGACTGTTGCTGCATACCGCCTCATAGCTGAACAAATTGAACAACCTATACACTTAGGGATAACAGAGGCTGGTGGACTAAGAGCGGGCGCTGTTAAATCAGCCGTAGGCCTTGGTATGCTGCTCATGGATGGCATTGGTGACACAATAC
>JBLHVH010000075.1:0-13859 GCA_047628385.1 Oleiphilaceae bacterium | reverse complement strand
TAATTGTTGAAATTAGTCTAGCGTGTTTTATCTTAAATGGAAGCGTTAATCGACCAAACTTACCTATCAAGTATTATTAACCGAAACTAGGCAATATTAATATGCTTTTGATATCACAGTGTCTTAAGGCCCAGACTTTCTTTATATTAAAAAAAGCCTATTCTTACTTATAGCTTATTAGAGTTCACCTTACTAAACTGGATAAGTAGTTCGCATTAGCTATTCAATTTGAATGTATCTAACTAAGGTATAAAGCTATTCTGTTAACTCTAGATTATTTTATAATACAAGCGAGATAACTGGAATCAACCTTCCAGCCTAGCGCTACCACACAGTTTACCTCGCATAAAAGAGATAAATTAAAGGTCACACTCTATGTAAAGTGTTTTCATCTTTATGCTTAAATTGCTTTTTTCCGTAAATATCGACCAAGGTTGTTTGCTGGTAGCTTAGGGTGTCGCCGTCTACTTTTAAAACTTGGTCAAAAGCAGTCGTACTCGCTTTTTTACGCATAAATGCAGATTCAATAATTCCCCAGCTAGCACTGCCTTTTTTTGCCGAAACTGAAAAGATAGTTTGATTGCTTACATTTTTTATTGTTCCGCCTGCTAAAACAGCTACCCGACGCGCTATCGTAAAGCTATTGCATACCACCTCGGCTTCAGCATCCCATGTCCAATAACCTAACTGATGATGGATAACTTTATCACCCGCTTTTCTTCTTATATATTGTTCGTATTGAAGTGTTTTAAGGGTTTGCTCTTCGGCATTATCAACATCCTGAACTGCTTTAAATTCCAATGTTTCATAATAGGAATTTTCTTCTATACCTCCAGGTTCAGGCGAAATATCTTCTCCAGCCTCACCTTGCCATTGGCCCAATAGCAAGGCTAATGGGCCAAGTTCAAAATTAGTCACAGACATTAAACGTTCCTTAGTTATTAATTGATTTAATCTGGCATAGACTGATTTCATTAATATCAGTCTATGCCAGCAAACAATAAAATAAGTAGTTTAGTTAAAATTTACAAATAATTTAACATAGTATTAACATCACTCACCGTGAAAGGATCCTCTGGGCAATTATCCATCAAGCCAGGTTCAACAAACTGTGCTTTGATTTCACCATCGACGACATGCATCGAGTAGCGCCATGAACGATCACCGAAACCAAGGTTTTCTTTCTTCACTAACATGCCCATTAAACGCGTAAAGTCACCGTTACCATCAGGTAGCATTTTAATATTTTTTACACCTAAATTTTTAGACCACTGGAACATGGTGAATGCATCATTAACACTTAAGCAATAAACTTCATCGACACCTTTTGCTTTAAGCGCTTCATAATTTTTTTCGTAGCCCGGTAAGTGAGTACTCGAACAAGTAGGTGTAAAAGCGCCGGGTAAAGCGACAATAACAATATTTTTACCAGAAAAAATATCAGCCGTGGTTTTGTCTTCCCAACTAAAAGGGTTTTCACCCTGTACAGATTCATCTCTTACACGAGTTTTAAACGTAACGTTTGGTACTGTTTGGTTATTCATTTTTAAGCCTCACTTTGACTGTTTACTTGGGAGTAATTTAAGATATTTATTTAAACTAAAGCTAGTTTAACCATAACAAAAACTTAGCTAAACACAATTACAACTAACATTCCGATAGTAAAAAACTATAGAAAAACATTTCTATCAAGAACCGCTGGTATAACTTATTCAACAATACGCACTATTATTATCAAATTTAGCCTGTAATTTGATTAACCACTAACTTTATCTCGCAATAAAACGCCATTTCTCTACTATTTACTATACATTTTCATAATTTGCATTCCATATTGCGTGTAATTTATTAGAATGATAGATCGAATACGTTAAATCAGGTAGCACTCAACATGAATAGAATTAAAAAGTCCTCAAAACTCGACAATGTATGTTATGACATTCGAGGTGAAGTCGCACGCGAGGCCAAGCGTCTTGAAGAAGAAGGGCACCGAATTTTAAAGCTGAATATCGGTAACCCTGCCCCTTTTGAATTCGACGTACCTGAAGAAATTCAAACTGACGTTATTCGTAATTTACCCAACGCACAAGGTTACAGTGACTCAAAAGGTATATATTCAGCACGTAAAGCCATCATGCAATATTACCAATCAAAAAGTGTTCAGGGTGTGGACATTGAAGATATCTATTTGGGGAATGGTGCAAGTGAACTGATTGTGATGTCTATGCAGGCCTTACTTAACAATGGTGATGAAGTGTTAGTGCCTTCACCGGATTATCCTTTATGGACCGCTGCGGTGACATTAAGCGGCGGACAAGCCGTGCATTATCAGTGTGATGAAGAAAATTCTTGGTATCCAAACATTGCGGATATTGAAAGTAAAATAACAGACAAAACAAAAGCGCTCGTAGTCATTAACCCGAACAACCCCACGGGCTCAGTCTACCCAGAGCATTTACTAAAGCAATTAGTTGAAGTGGCGCGGGAACACAATCTTGTACTACTTGCTGATGAAATTTATGACAAAATTTTATATGACAAAGCAACACATAGCACCATGGCTTCGCTTTCAACTGATGTCATCACACTCACTTATAACGGGCTTTCTAAAGCCTATCGAGCTGCGGGTTATCGCTCTGGCTGGATGTTGATCACGGGACAAAAACACCTAGCGACTGACTTTATTGATGGCGTTGATATGTTGGCATCAATGCGACTGTGCTGCAACGTACCTGCCCAATATGCGATTCAAACTGCCCTAGGCGGTTATCAAAGCATTAATGACCTAATTGTCCCTGGTGGGCGCTTATGGGAGCAACGAGAACTAGCGTGGTCTAAATTAAATAAAATTAAAGGAGTCTCCTGCGTAAAACCTGACGGTGCTCTTTATATGTTTGTAAAATTAGACCCCGAAGTACATTTAATTTATAACGATGAACAGTTGGTACTCGATCTACTCAAGCAACAACGTATGTTGATTGTTCATGGTACCGGGTTTAATTTAAGTGACCAACAGCATTATCGCTTTGTATTTTTGCCGCGCATTGATGTACTTGAAGATGCGATTAATCGTTTTGAAGTTTTTCTTGAGAGCTATGAGCAATCACCAGAAGATCATGTAAATAAACCTGGTCAAAAATAGTATGTATGATATTCACATTGAAGAGTTTTTTTTGGACTGTACAAAAATTCTTAAACAGATCTATCAAGCCTTCCCTAAAAACAGCAATGTTTATGTCGAAGATATTTCAGGGCCTGATCAGGCGGATGAATATGGCCTTCACAGTGACCGATTTCAAAGCTGCTTTGGCGCAATGCTTTGGCTTGAACATGAGCAATACATTCGCTTTGAAAGCACAATGCGCCAAGAAGCGATTGACCAAGCTAATTTAAGCTCAAAAGGTTTAAGGTTGGTGGCGAGCATTTGTCATGATGAATATATGAACACGCTCTCAGATAAGATCAAGCCCAAAATTGATGATTTAAAAGGTCGCCCAAATATTGATACATTAATCCACATACGTAAACATGGTACATCTAGTCAGTTAGCGTTGGCTATGCAGTATTTATTGCAGAAATATTCCTGACATTAAGCCTTAATAAAAAACCACTCATCATTACTCTTTATTTCGGGCAAGTATTTCCTAAAATTGTTTCCCACCTTGGCGCTGACTCTGCAATACAACTTCCTGTAAGCTGATTTTTCAAGCTTTCTTCAGAATTAAACCATCTTATACACCTGTAATCAGGAGTAGGCCCCATATCAAGCCAATGTTTGACGCCTTTTGGGATCGATAAGAAGTCGCCTCGCTCACATTGTAAAATATGAATACGTGCATTTATGTGCAAATAAATCAATACCGTGCCACTCAAAAACAAACGCACCTCATCCCCTGAATGAGTATGCTCAGATAAAAAGTGATTTCTACGTGCTGATAAAAAGCTATCGGTTTTCTTTACTGATATCACATCAACAAATTTATAATCACATTCATTCTTTAGCCCTTCAATATCTGCACGATAACGGTTTAAAATTTCATCAGCACGACATAGGCGATCACCCTCCTCAGATTGAGATGTTAATTGCCACTGTTCAAAACGCACACCATCCTCTGCAAGGTATCTTGCAACATCATCAATATCGCTTGAAACCAAATAAGGTTTTCTCATATTGAATTGGGTGTATAACGTCAGCTGGCTCAATAGTTACTCTTTTAATCATTATCAGTTTAAAATATGGTAATTAATTCTAATCATTAATCGACACATAGTTCTAAAAATTAAAGTTCGCAGATAAATATAAATGAAAAAAGCTTAAAGAAGAGGGAAATTTAGACAAAAAAAAAACAAATAACAATGGTTAACGTTTTGTTTACAGGCCCTGACAGAGCCTGTATTAATAAAGAAATTTTACTTTGCAGAACATGTTTTTATGTAACTTTTCTATACAATGCTACAATTTGTGAATAGCGTTTCTTAGAAAATATTTTTCTTCAATAAATCCTAAACAGAAAGCACAATATTACTTATATTATCTCACCGTTCGTTAGCTTTGCTTTAATCTCTGCAATGACCTGAATGCTACTTTAAGCCATATTCTTCTCGATTTGTTTGTTTTGCTTTGATACTTTTTTTCAACATTACATAAACAGCGCCGGTACCGCCATGTTGTTTCAATGCAGAATGAAATGCGAGCACTTCATCTATCTGGGGAAGCCAAACCGCTAAATGGCTTTTAAGCGTGGCGATATTATCTGGGTTCCGATCGCCCTTACCATGCAATATCGTGACGACCCTTAGATCATATTGTCGACAGTCATTAATAAAACTAAACACTTCTCGGCGCGCTTCTTCGACAAACATTCGGTGTAAATCTAAACTTGCATCAATTTGGTAATGACCCATTCTAAGCTTCTTATAAACGCCATGCTGCACACCATCACGCCGGTAAGCGAGCACATCATTAGACTTTAAGTCCTGAATACCTGCCGACATCAAAGGATCGACCGTCTTACTATTTTCAACAGCAAGACTTCGGCGCATAACTTGCCCGGGTGTTTCTTCCAAAACTTTCTTATGCGTAACGCGAGATTGCTTTAAAGGCTTAACATCGACGGTTTCTTGCTTAAAAGTATGTTTTTCTAACTCATCATCATGGTTCATCACGTTAACTTCCAGCGGAGGCCAAATTTTGAGTACTTTTCTTTGTGCTATCAATATGTGGGTTAGTTTTAAAAACATCGGTCAACGTTTCCCAAGGTGGAATTGGCTGACAACTTGAAAAGATAAACTCGGTAAAGGCAATCACTTTTGACGGTGGCTCACGACGACTAGGATAAACTAAGTAAAAAGTTCGTTCTACAAATGGTGTATCCGGTAATACAGTAACGAGCCGCCCTTCTCTAATATCCTCACTAATCAAAATCTGCGGAACAGCACCGATCCCAAAGCCTTCAATCGTCATTTTTCTGAGCATTTCCATATCATTGGAAATCATTCGGGACTTTGGATCAAAGTCGACTTGTCCATTGGGACCACGAAAAGACCAAGGTGAAAGAGGATGGGATACACACGTATGTTTAACTAGGTCATTGATCATTTTCGGCACGCCATGCTTCGCTAGATAATCAGGAGAAGCACAGAGAGAAAGACGAGCGGTACCTAAATTTCGCGCAATTAAACTAGAATCAGATAACGGGCCTATCCGAAATGCAATATCAACTTCTTGGTCAAGCAAATCAACTTGCTTATCATCAGATATAATTTCAACATCAACTTTAGGAAACTGATCTAAAAATTGCTTAATTGCACCAACAAAGAATGGTGTACCGAACGAAAGAGGTGTACTGATTCTAAGTAAACCACTGGGTTCCGCTTGCATGTTATTAACAACTCTATCGGCCTCCTCCGCTTGTTCAAGCATCTTGACACAATGCTGATAATATAATTTTCCGGTTTCAGTTGACTTGAGGTTACGCGTTGTTCGGTTGATTAAGCGTACACCTATTCTTTTTTCTAACTGGCTTACTTTTCGACTTACCGTGGATTTTGGTAATTTAAGCTTTTCTGCCGCTTTAGTGAAGCTTCCAGAACCCACTACAACGGCGAAAATAGCCATTTCATTTAAATCTTGCATATTTGCCCCAGCCTTTATAGTTAGGCCAATATCATAATAATTTTTTATCAAACTTCATTGGTATCAATCGTTCATTTTGACCTCAACCGACACGTTTTGTTCCATAAATGGAACAGCAATTTCAAATTTAGCCTATTACATTTGAAATAGGAACAAGTTTAAAATCAATTTATACACTTTTAGGTGATCAAGTACGATTTAAAAAATTTTGTTATATGCCCAGTTTATAACTAATCGTAATGACGAAGCGCTTACCTTATGTAAAGCTCGCCCTGTAATAGAATGCAAAATATAACAAAAGGAATCCAACATGGTCAATCAGTTTGCTGCAGCAATTATTCGTTGACGCTGGCTTATTATTATTGCCAGTATCTCAATTGTTTTTCTGATTGCTCGTGGTGCGACGACAATTGGCTTTAGTTCAAATTATCGCGTTTTCTTTTCAGAAGATAATGAACAACTTGTTGCATTTGAAGCGCTTCAAAATACCTACTCGAAATCTGACAATATAATTTTTGTATTACACCCGAAAGATGACCAAGTATTTACTCATAAAATGCTCAGTCAGTAAAAGATTTAACCGAACGTGCTTGGCAACTTCCCTACTCCACACGTGTCGATTCATTTACTAATTTCCAATATACCGAAGCCGAAGAAGATGACTTGTTTGTTAATGACTTAGTCGAATATCCGGAAGAGGAAGACCTTCAACGTGTTAATGATATTGCGTTAAACGAGCCACTACTGCTTCACCGATTATTATCACCTAAAGCACATGTGACGGCGGTCAATGCAACGGTTCAATTACCTCAACTTACTGAAGCTGAAATACCTGAGACAGTGAAGTATGCACGAGTAATGATTGAGCAATATCGTTTGGATCACCCTGAGGTTGAAGTTTATATTACCGGCAGCGTAATGCTTGGCAATGCCTTTTCAGAGTCTGCTCAAAAAGACCTGACAAGCCTTTTTCTGGTCATGTTGCTTATTATATTCGTTACTTTGCTATTACTCCTCCGCTCTTTTACCGGCACCATCAGTACCATGATAATCATCATATTATCTATCGCGAGTGCGATGAGTATGATTTTAGGTATCGTGGTCGATGACACCGTACACTTACTCAGTAAGTACCGTAGAGTAATTAAGGACAAAGGCTATAGCAGTAAAGAAGCTGTTCAATATGCCTTTAAAACTGGGGGTACCGCACTGTGGGCCATCACCTTTGTGTTAGTCTCTGGGTTTTTAGTACTCGCATTATCTGATTTAAACATGAACGCTTACATGGGGATTTTCACTGCGTGCACTATTACGCTTGCACTCATTTTTGACTTTACTGCACTCCCCCGCACTCTTACTCAAAACAGATAGCAAAAAAACAGTAAGCCGCTAGAAGTCTTGACTTTAAACGAGGGAGCCTTTTCCCTCGTTGTCATTTTTAGTTTAAAAATTCTTTAATCGCTATTATTACTATCTAGCCAGAATCATTGCATTGTGCTTAGTAAATTTCAGAATAGCGCCAGGGTTAGAATCAACGATTCGTAGCCATACCTGAAGTATAATAAAAAATAAACCGAACAGGCTGTCGAGCTTAAGATTTTCATACCGAAGACTTAAACCCTAGGAGCCTGACCGGAAACTAACGAACCTACTGTGGAAAAGCTAAATTGGTCATTTCCCATGCTAAATCTCGTTAAATAGAACAACTATTCTCCTCAATTTAGCCTAAAAACTGCCTTAATTTCATTTTCCCTCGTGACGGTAGCAGTTCTCGGTCAGGCTCATAGCGACCAATAGCCAAGCCTTTCATTCAACTTCATCAATGGCTTAGCTTTAAAATATTATACGATGAATACAGTAGCGGTATGGAAAACACTAAATAATGATGATCAACCAGAAATAAATAAACTAGGCATCCCCAAGCGTTGTTAATTTGGAGGCAAGGACTTGTCACTCAATACTTTTCAGTCGAAGTCGATGAAGCCTGCTTACTAGAGGCTGCTCAAGAAGGGCTGTGCTTTGAAGGTTTGTGTGAACTTTTACTAGAATGATGGCCGGAAGAACGCGTACTAGAACGCGTCTCCACTTATTAAATCACTGCCTTCAACTTGGGCTGTTAAAAGGATAACCTAGAAAATTTGCCACCAACGGCTTTCTTCTTCTGGCTCTTCTTGGCTTGCTGGTTCTGAGCCCTGCTCTCCCACTACCTGCGGTTCTGCCTGCATCGATACATCAGCCTGTAGTGCTTTATTTTTATTACCTAACGCCAATAGCTCTTTTTCTAACTTCTCTCTTTCAGTTCGCTCATGCTCAAGCTCTGCTTCAATTTTTGCTCGCTCAATTTTCTCTCGCTCAAGCGCAACTTCTTGCTCCGCAAACTTCTTCTTAGCTAAGGCTTGCTCGCTTTGCTTCTTCCGCTCAAGCTTCTGTGCCACTAATGCCTTCTGCTCAAGCTTCTGTTTCGCTAACTTCTTCTGTGCGAGCTTTGTCTGCTTGTCTTTCACTAGCTTATTTTGTTTATTGCTTGCGGCTGCTTTCAACGCATACTTTTGATCACGTTTTTCTACATTAACCGGAGACTCCTTACACTCACCTCGTGAACGATCTAAACGGCAACGTATCTTCCAAAAAAGGTGCAGCGCTTTCGGATGATTCACACCATCTTCCATTAAAGCAATTCGAACGCGTTTACTAAAATGATCAATATCATCTTTTACAAATTGACTTGTTTCAATCCAGTATTTTTCAGGAATTTCTTCTTCAGCATCTTTTACTAGCTTATTTATTGCTTTCAAGCGTGTCTTAAGATAATTACGCATCGTATGACCAAAGCCTTCGGGAAACTGATCACGCTTTGAAATAGCTTGAAGCATGCCATAATATAGACGCTTATCGATGATACCGCCCTTACTTCCAAGACCGTGATACAACTCAAACGTGTTGTAGGCTAGCGCGGGCATTACCACGATATCTACTTCGCCTCTATTGAAACGTCCAGCGAAAGAATCTAATGTAACACCCACCTGTGAAGCGCCCGCTAAAGCAGCAAACTTTTTCATTTGAGGGTCGCCATTTAATATCGATATACTTTTTCCCGAAAATTTCTCGATGGTATTGATGGACCGATCGTTTACAAACGCGTACATGGAACCAACCGGAAAGGTCCCTATAACCTCATAATCACCTTCAGTCATTAATTGACCCGCTTTCGGACGAGCGAGGCTGTTCAAGGCAGTTTCTAGACCTTCTTGAGAATTAATGGCACCGATAGCATCCATTGTGCCACCAAATTTAACAAACTGACGAGCCAATATACTTGTTAATAACACGGCTTCACAACGCCCTGCTTTAAAATCAGCGGCTGCAATACGCTCATCGGTATAGGCAACAAATCGAATACTCAAACCCCAGGCCTGAGCTTTAGGAATAACATCTGAATAGAAAGACATGACAGGCCCATTTCGGCCGACAGGATCCCAAATACAAAATACTTTTCGTTCAAGTGAAAAAACAGATGAACTGAGAACAGACAACAAAACGAACACTAAAACATTACGCGCCATCATGCTGAAAAAGCTCCTTGTTTATTAATTAACCCTACCACTGGTAATAATGAATGTTGTTTGAAGCCAATCGTTAATACATCTTGTATTTTTTTTATTAACACGAATTATTATTTCCTTGTTATTCGTCACAACTGAAATACGCTAAAATATAATCCCATTTCTAAAGCGGCTATGTCATTATATAGAGCAATTTTAACACTTGGTAACGCATGATTTGGCCATGAGTCCGGGCCACATAATACTAACAGGTAACCCTATAACGAAGACTGATATCGTTCAAGGCCTAATATCCAATAATATGACATATAACCAGCATTCACCCTTAATTACCTTACTTGGCCCAACCGCTAGCGGCAAAACCAAACTCGCGGTGTCTTTAGCAAAAAACCTGACAGGCGAAATCATTTCAGCCGATTCACGCCAAGTTTATCGAGGTATGAATATTGGCACGGGTAAAGACTTAGATGAATACCAAGAAATACCTTATCACCTCATTGACATCATAGCGCCAGCTGAAGAGTACAACCTTTTCGAGTTTTCAAAAGGTTTTTGTCGCAGCTTTCAAGATATCAAAGCGCGCCAGGCTCTCCCCTTTTTAGTTGGAGGAACGGGCATGTATCTAGACGCGGTTCTCAATCGCTATAAATTAACCGTATCGAAACCCGAAAGAAAGTTAGAAACTTTACTTGAAAAAAAGTCAGATAATGAATTAAAAACTATTTTATTAGCGCTGAACCCTAAACAACACAATGGAACAGACCTGCAAGATCGAACACGTTTGATTCAAGCGATCCATATTGCAACATCTATAGAACAAAACGCACCGGAACTTGTATGGCCAGTATTTTCTGCACTCATTATTGGTATCAAAGTGCCTCGAGAAGAAATACGTCACCGGATTACTGCTCGACTTCAAGCACGACTTAAAGAAGGAATGATTGAAGAAGTAGTCCAACTAAACAAAAAAGGTGTACCTTGGGGAAAACTTGATTTCTTTGGTTTAGAGTACCGTTTTATCGCAAAGCATTTACAGGGTGAGTTAAGTTACAACGATATGTTTCAAAAACTCAACGCTGCGATTCATTATTTTGCTAAACAGCAAGAGAAGTGGTTTAGGAAAATGGAAAGAGGTGGATTACAGATACATTGGCTAGAACAAGATGAGCAATTATTTGAAAATGCACAGCAATTGATTCAGCACTTCGTAGAGGATGCCTCATGAACGCTGTAAACGCTCCCTTGAAGCACTCATATGAAAACGCCCTAGAAAGCACATTTAATAATACGAGCATGCATTTTGACGCCATTATTATTGGAGCAAGCATTGCGGGCTCAGTATGCGCACTAAAACTAGCTAACAAGGGCTGGCGCGTAGCAGTAGTTGAAAAACGACAATCACTGTTAGCCTATAAAAAAATATGTACTCATATCATTCACCCTTACGCAGTAGATCAACTTAAAGCGCTTGGGGTATTTGATCCGTTATTTAATAAAAGCGCCCAAATGACTGGCATGAACATTCACTACAATAATGATTCTATTTTATATCCTTTTGCGGGAAAACTTAGCGCAGCGAACATTGAACGTAAAGATTTAGACCCAGCATTAAAAGCGAGCTTATCCAACCATAAAAAAATCACACTTTTGGCAGGCTTTCGTGTTAAATCATTGCTTAAATCTGACAATTACATCACGGGAGTAACCGCCTTATCATCAACTAATGAGGTCATTTCTCTATCTGCGTCGTTAGTGATTGGTGCTGACGGCCGAAATTCTGAGGTAGTCAAACTTAGTCACGGCAGTTCGAAGAAAATAGATAATCAACGCATTGCCCTGTTTAGCTATTTTTCAGCCAAATCAAAAATTAATGAAAGCCATGTATGGGCCTTAAGACAAGGACAAGAATACGTGGGTTTATTTCCTAATAAACAGCGGGTGTTAATTACATGGTATTTACCTCGTGATGAATTTGAAAAAAAAACAGAAACACACCCCCAAAGTTTCAACCGACTTTTAGCTTATATCGCGGAACAAGGCATACACGTTGGCGAAAGATTAGAGGATATTATGGTGGTAAAAGACTCCTCACCTCAAACTGCATCGACGTCAGCAAAGTCACTCGCGCTCATTGGCGACAGCAAATTAGCAGCAGATCCATTAACGGGAATTGGCTGCACATGGGCGATACAATCAGCGAGTCTTTTAGTTGCGTGCTTAGGCCAGGCTCCGTCACAAAAAAACAGTTCACGCCTAACTATGCAACTAAGACTGACTGTTTACAGTTTTTTACACAGTCTCACCTTCAAACTTTCGTCTGCGGTTATGACGTTTGTTTCAATGCACGGCAAGTGGGTGTTTAACCCTCCCGTTTATCGCTGTTTGGCTTGGTTTACCCGCAAAAAGAATAAATGAATTTTATTACTTAAACGCTTGTTCCAGTGTCTCATTTCCTGCCCAAATATCGCACGACGACTTACTTCGCGTTAGCGCAGTATAGAGCAATGCTTTTGAAAGCAGTTCTTTAGCATAATCAGCCAACACAATCCCCACATGCTGATATTCTGAGCCTTGGCTTTTATGCACGGTCATCGCATAAGCTGGCTGCCATTCACGTAAACGCCCAGGTGAGACGATTAAGGCTGTTTGATCTTGAAGCGGAAAATGAATATTCCAGCTATTCGTTGTTTTAGTGCCGGCCATCACAAACCCAACATCCCCATTAAACACCCCTAAATGCGGGTGATTACGTGTTACTAATATCGCTTTGCCGTGATAAAAGCTGTTGCCATAACGCCGTTGAGGTTCATGTTGATGAACAAACTGGTGCTCAATTAACTCATTCATTTGCACAACACCCAGCGGTCCCTCATGGGTAGAACAGAGCAATTGAAAGCACTCAAATACTTTAACAAGTATATCTAATGGCGGTAATGAAGTTTTTGATTGAATGCATTCAAAATACGCGCGATAGCCAGAAACTAACGATAACCGCGTATTATCATCCATAACATGCCACCGAACCGCCTGCTCAGTTTCTTGCTTGGCTTGCACGGCGAACTGTTTTTTAAATAGTCGGCTTTGTCCTAGTTTAATTTGCTCCGCAGCTGTTTTTAAATCGCCACCAAAACGATAGGTTTTTCGGAGCTGACAAAGAGGATGAAAGTCAGCCTCAGAGCGATCTTCTGATTCTGTTTCTTCTGGTTTTAACTGACTATCGTTACGTAATTTAATCGCATCATAGCCGCTTAATACAGCAAGACTGCGCGCTAGGTGATGCGAATAAGTAAGGCGTTCATATCTTTCAACACATTCGGCAAATACCTGACCGGGCTCAACGGCTGGGAGTTGAAAGTGATCACCGAGCATAATGACTTGCGCATTCGGAGGTATCACTTGAATCAATTCAACCATTAGCGCTAAATCAATCATTGACGCTTCATCAATAATCACGATATCGACATTAGCTTGGCGCCCTTGCTTCTGCCCTAGCAATACCTCTTCACTACTAAATAATCGATGTTGATTGAGGGAGTCTCGCAATGCGCCTTGCTCATAAAGAAAGCGGTGAATGGTTTCGCCAGATTTGGGTAAACAGTCACTCATCCGAATAGATTTCAAATCTGCCCCCAATAAACGAGACTCAATCGAAACCAAATGGTGACGAATTGAATCCGCCAATTTTATTGCAGCCTTACCTGTTGGTGCTAGCAGCCTTACCTTCAACGAAGTGTCCGCCTTATTAGATTCTGAGCATTGCAACTTTTGTCGCTGCATAAGCAAATATAATAAGCTCGCGGCCGTGGTGGTTTTTCCTGTACCAGGCCCTCCTGTGATAATGCTAAAATTTTGCACTAATGTATGCGCGGCCGAAACGGCTTGCCAATTCAGCGCTTCTAGGCCGGTGTCTTTTTCTACTCCTGATAAGGTGCCATCCGATAGTTGAAACACATCTTTTAGTTGCTTGGCCATCGGTATCAAATGTTCTTCATCGATTACCTGACCTACGATTGATTGTGTATGAAGCCACTGTTCAAGCGATTGATGCAACCGCCAATACCGAGCTAGGTATAACCGACCCTGCCATAGAATCAAAGGGGCTTGCTCAAGCCCTTTCAAGCACGCTTGTTCTAAGGGAACAGAAGATTCAATATCGCAAA
>JBLHVH010000074.1:0-13985 GCA_047628385.1 Oleiphilaceae bacterium | reverse complement strand
TTCATCTCTGCAGCTGGCTCAGAAATGTTTGGCTTTGAAGACTACACCGAGCTATCTAATCCTAGAGATTTAGAAAAGATATTTGAATCTCAAGAATACATTAAAATGCGAAGCTTTCGTGAATCTGATGACTCTCGTTTCGTTTCTCTTGTTATGCCGCGCGTACTTTCAAGATTACCTTATGGTGATGCATCCAAACCAGTTGAAGAATTCCGTTATGAGGAATTCCCACTTGACGCTGAAGGTAAATCATTAGACGTTGACCATGACCAGTATGCTTGGATGAATGCCGCTTATGCGATGGGTACAACACTAACACAAGCCTTTACTAATTATAGCTGGTGTACGGCTATTCGTGGTGTTGAAGGTGGCGGAAAAGTAGAAGGTTTACCTTCGCACTTGTTCAAGAGCGATGATGGCGATATGGACCAAAAATGTCCTGCTGAAATTGGGATAACGGAACGTCGTGAAGCAGAGTTATCTAAACTAGGCTTTTTACCATTATGCCACTTCAAAAATACAGACTACGCGGTATTCTTTGGCGCGCAAACTATGCAGAAGCCTAAGAAGTATGATGATCCAGCAGCCACAGCAAACGCCGAGATCTCAGCAAGACTTCCTTACGTGATGGCAACCTCTCGAATCGCTCACTACCTCAAAGTAATGGCGCGTGACAAGATTGGTTCTTTCATGGAAGCACAAGATGCAGAACGCTGGTTAAACCGTTGGATAAATACCTATACCAACAGTAATCCAGATGCGAGCGCGGAAATGAAGTCTAAATTTCCACTTGCAGAAGCACAAATTAAGGTTCAAGAAAACCCAGGCGCACCAGGCTGTTACAGCGCTGTTGCACACCTAAAGCCTTGGCTACAAATGGAAGAACTGACTGCATCACTTAGAATGGTTGCAGACATTCCAACATCTGGCTAAGCTGAGTTAGGTTTTGGTTTGAAGGGGTTAAGCACAACTTATCCCCTTCATTTTCTATTACAACCCGCGCTAACCATCAACGAATACAATTCCATGCTTTCAGCCACGACAGAACAAATATTACAAGCGATGGAATCCGAGTTTGCTTTGGGAAAAATATCAAGTAACTCAACGAAGCGGCTCGTACTCGACTTACTCAACAGTATTGAAGCGTCTGGATACAAAAAACCTAATACAAGTGAAGATTTTTGGTTATGGGTAAACGCAGCCATTGCGCAAACTGACAAAAAAATTACCAACCAACTAAATGAAATTTTACATCACCCAAAACTAATACAATTAGAAAGTACTTGGCGTAGTTTATATGACCTCGTAGAATTTTCGTCTGGACGAAAAAATATAAAAATTAGAGTATTAGATGTAAACTGGGCAGAGATAAGTAAAGACGTGAATCGAGCGGTTGAATTTGACCAAAGCCAACTGTTTAAAAAAGTGTACAGCGATGAATTTGATATCCCTGGTGGGGAACCCTATGGCACGCTAATCGCTGATTTCAGCATTTCACACAAGCCTACCAAAAATCATCGATTTAACGATATTCCAACACTAGAAAGGCTTGCAGAAATTGCCTCAGCCTCTTTTTCTCCCTTATTGATCAATGCATCACCACACCTTTTTGGTCTTGAAAACTTTGACATGCTAACTCAACCTGTTAATTTTCAAGATATTTTCAAAGAGTCTGAATATCATGCATGGAACAGACTTCGAACACACTCCGACACACGTTTTCTTGCGGTAACTTTACCTCGTATTTTATTGCGAGCCCCTTATACTTTAAAAGTGGATAGTATTGGTGGGATTCGTTACACCGAATCAAGTGCCCACGCATCCAAAGAGCATTATGTATGGGGTAAAGCTAATTTCGCGTTTGCCAAAGTTCTAATTAGAGAATTTTCTGAAGTAGGCTGGTTTTCCCATATCCGCGGCGTACCCAGAGATGAGTTTGCCGGTGGCGTTGTACCTGACCTGACAATCGATTACTTTACAACTGATAACAAAGAATCAGCAGCTAAGCCCATCGCTGACATTATCATTTCTGACAGTAAAGAACGTGAATTAAGTGAGTTAGGGTTTATTCCTTTTTGCCAATGCTATGATCTAACGATGGGCGCTTTCCACACCACGCCCTCACTACACAAGCCAAAAATATATGAAAAAAGACACATTACAATTAATGAAAAAGTGGCCTCTTCCCTACAGCATGTGTTGTGTGGTTCACGGTTCGCACACTATATTAAGGTGATGGCACGAGATAAAATTGGCTCTTATGTCCGTGCTGAGGAATGTGCGTCATTAATCCAGAATTGGTTGAATGAATACACCGTGGCTCAAGAAGATGCTGAATGGCAAATGCAAGCTAAGTACCCACTTCGTAAAGCCGCAGTTGAAGTAAAAGAAAACCCTGACAAGCCGGGGTCTTATTGGGTAAACATTGATTTACAGCCTCACTATCAAGCAGATAGTTTAATTTCTGAGCTTCACTTATCTACAGAGTTGACGCCTCCGCGTTTAATGTAACGAAGAAAAGATAGTTGCCTGAAGGTTAATTATGGATACCAAGCGATGAGTCAACGACAAAAAGGGCAGTTATTAAGAGCGTCAATATTAGACCGTTTAATTGACGAGCGTCCTGACCAAAAAAAAGAAAATGAAAAACAGAAACACCAATTAATGAACGAAATACGAGATGGTGTACGTAGAGATTTAGAGCGATTGTTAAACACGCGCTTCCGGTCAATTTCACCACCTAAAAATTGTCCTGAGCTCGAAAAGTCGTTAATAAATTACGGACTACCCGATTTGAATACCTTTAATTTTGTCAGTGGCACTAGCCGCGAACAGTTTTGTACTATTGTTGAAGATCACATTAAAAGCTTTGAACCTCGATTTAAAACAGTGCATGTTAGCATTCCAGATAACGACAAACTAATGGGAGACTGCTTGAATTTTAGAATAGAAGCCATCATGTATGCAGACCCGGCACCAGAAGAAATTGTATTTGATTCATCATTAGAGCCTATTACCAATATCGTTCAAATTAGCGAGGTACACTAATGTCAGATGATTTATTACAACTCTACGAAAAAGAATTAGCATTTCTCCGGCAATCAGGCGCTGAATTCGCTGACGCTCACCCAAAAATTGCTGGTCGACTGAGAATTAGTGGTGATGTGGTTGAAGACCCTCATGTTTCTAGATTATTAGAGGGTGTTGCATATTTAAACGCACGTATTCAAAAAAAACTTGAAGATGATTTTCCAAGTTATTCGGATGCATTACTCACCAACCTATACCCACATTACCTTCGCCCTATTCCTGCTATGGCGATCACTCAGTTTCAACCCGAAACAGATCTTGATGCGGTCATGAACATTCCTAAATCAAGCCTGATTGAGACAGAATCATTTAATGGAAAAAGCTGCCAATTCCAAACAGCTTATGACAGCCAGCTAGTACCCATTAGAGTCAGTAAAGCGAGCTTGCAAGAACGCCCTTTTGTCACACCGGGCGCGAACAATATACAAAGTGCAGAAGGCGTCATCCACCTTCGACTTGAAACATTCTCATCTGATATAAATTTCAGTGATCTCAACCTTGATCACCTGCGCTTTCATTTAAAAGGCCAAGCCCAGCATATATACCCACTCTACGAACTATTACTTAATCAAGTGGAACAAATCGTTGTTACCGTCAATTCAGCTGACGAAAAGGGCAGTGAAAAACACCAAATACCTTATAAACTTATAAAGCCAACACGACTAAAAGCGGTTGGTTTCGAAGAGAATGAGGGTTTATTACCTTACCCACCGCATTCATTTATTGGCTATCGTTTACTCACAGAGTTCATGAGTTTTCCTGAAAAATTCATGTTTTTTGACCTCTGTGATTTAAAGAAATGGTTACCACAAGATACCCATAAGGTTGACCTTTACATCTATACAAATAGTGGAAATCAAGAGTTAGAACGACATTTAAGTAAAGAATATTTCGCATTAAACTGCACGCCCGTCATCAATTTATTTCCGCATCGCGCAGAACCTATTAGCCTGGAGCATGAGCAGTCAGACTATAAAGTAATTCCTGACGTCCGTTACCCCGAACATTATGAAGTGTACTCAATTGATAAAGTAATTGGATTGAGTGGTACCGGTAATAAAGTCGAATACAAACCCTTTTATGGCCTAAACCATAGTGATATCCAACGAAATAAACAGCGCTTTTGGCATAGTGAGAGAACAACGACTAATGATGGCGAATTTGGCAACGAGCCGGGGTCTGAAATTAACCTATCCTTAGTCGACCTTAACTTCAAGGTCGCCGAAGCAACCGATGAAACAATCTCTGTTCATACGTTATGCTTTAATCGAAACACGCCGGAAAAGCTTCCTTTTGGGAATGGTCAGCCACACTTCAAGCTTGTTGACTTGGGCATTATGCTCAAAAGCATCGATACACTAACACGAGTCACGAGCACGATCAGACCGCCTCAAGGAAATGGCGCGCGCTGGCGCCTAATTTCTCACTTATCTCTCAATCACTTATCATTGGATGGTGAAAATGCTGCCGAAAAACTAAAAGAAATACTTTCTCTTTATGATTATAGTGACACCGCTGCCAGCAGAGCATTAATCAACTCAATACAAAACATACAAACACGCTCAATTACCGCACCGATTACGCTACAAGGTAGAACATCTATTTGTCGCGGTACCGAGATCGAAGTACTGTTCGATGATTCACTCTTAGCGGGTAGTAGTGTCTATTTATTTTCATCAGTGCTTCATCACTTTTTTTCGATGTACTGTTCCATAAATTCATTCACTCGCTTGGTTGTAAAACTAAAAGGCAGAGCAGAGGCATATAAAATTTGGCCACCCAGAATAGGCGAAAAGTCAGTTATCTAGCTCAAAAAATTGACTCATCACCATGGCGATTCGATTTTTTTCAGTTAGTTAAGCTACTCGAGAATGAAATGAATGCTTCAAATGAGGTAGGCGATTTTACGCCCGCTAATCGTGAAGCAATTAAGTTCAAAACTAATCCTCAGCTTAATTTTGAACCTGCACCAATTCAGTCTATTCAACGAGTAAAAAATCGTAGTAAACAAAACAAACATAGTGAGAGCCCGCCGAAAGAAACAGCACAAAGCGAACTGGAAGTAAATTTTTGGGGACTCAATGGTAGTTCTGGAACTTTGCCATTCCACTACTCAGAACTCATTACTCAAAGAATTCGAAATAATGATTATGCATTAAGAGACTTTATTGATATTTTTAATCACAGAAGCCTTTCATTATTTTATAAAGCATGGCAAAAACATCGCCCTTGGCTGCAACACCCAAGTAAAGATAAAACCGTTTCTAAATATAAAATTAACCATCACCAAGCGATATTAAAAGGGTTAGCAGGCTTATCTGGCGAAAAAAACGCGTCATTTAATAAGCCTGAAGGCGCATGGTTAAACTATTCTGGTTTTGCTTCTGCACGTATTTGCAGCGCATCGACCTTAAAACAAGCGATCAACCACCACTTTGGGTTGTCTGTTCGTATTAACGAGTTCAAGGGTCAGTGGGAGAGTATGCCTGCGGATGTTAGAACTAGGCTTGCAGACAGAAAATCAAATGGCATGAACAATATATTAGGAGTGAGCGCACTTTTAGGTGCTCGTTGCTGGAATGTTCAAAATAGATTTGAGGTTGAAATAGTCCAAATTGAATACGAGCAATTCATGACGTTATCACCCGGATCCGAAAAATTAAATGCGCTTTATGAATTAATCAAATTTAAGGTGGGTACTGAACTGGATTTTGATCTAATCTTAAAGGTTCATAAGAATAAATTACATCCTGCCAGTCTTGAAGTTGGAAAACTGCCTCAATTAGGATGGAATTCACGATTACAAAGTCGTCCGAAGCATAAAAACGAATCTAACGATATTATTAAAGTCAGTATATCAAAACACGGAATGCATCGATTAGCTAATGCACAGAAACAGGTAGGATAAAAATAATGTTCAACGTAAATTTAAAAGCACTTGTAGATAGGATGAACCCGACGCTTAAAGAAGCATTGGATAATGCGGCTGGGTTGTGTCTCAGTAAAGGGCATTATAATATTGAAATTGAACACTGGCTGCAGAAAATTTTAGAGAAATCTGACACTGACGCAGAAAAAGTAATCAGTCACTTTGGTCTAAATGTTGGCAAGGTATTATCTGAATTAAATAGCGCACTCAATAAGCTTAAATCGGGCAATACTCGTACACCATCATTATCCCAAACATTACAAGATTCTACTAAGTATGCGTGGATGATTGCCTCAATTGACATGTCCCATAACAGCATAAGTTCAGGGCACTTGCTGGCAGCAATGTTAAATGATGAAGCGTTAAGGCGACAATTAATTGAGTCTTCGCCTAGCCTAGGTCAGATTCCAGAAAATGATATTCGTGCAACCGCTCAAAGTACCTTTGGCACAACGACAGAATCACGTCATGAATCACGATCTGAAGCTGTACAAGGTGAAGCAACAGCACCCGGTACTGCTGGTGGATCTGCTTTATCTAAATATACGATTAACTTAACTGAACGTGCCAGAAATAAAGAAATCGACCCCGTTTTAGGGCGCGACTCTGAAATAAGACAGTGTATCGATATACTGACACGACGACGTCAAAACAACCCTATTTTCACAGGTGAAGCCGGCGTTGGTAAAACCGCCGTCGTTGAAGGCTTAGCATTACGTATTGCCAATGATGATGTGCCTACACCACTTAAAGGTGTTTCAATATTATCGCTAGACTTAGGTTTATTACAAGCTGGAGCCAGTGTAAAAGGTGAATTTGAAAATAGACTAAAATCAGTAATTGAAGAAGTAAAGTCATCTCCAGCTCCTATTGTGATGTTTATTGATGAAGCACACACCTTAATTGGTGCAGGTGGAAAAGAAGGACAAGGCGATGCCGCTAACTTATTGAAACCCGCACTCGCTCGTGGTGAATTACGCACGATTGCAGCGACTACTTGGGCAGAATACAAAAAGTATTTTGAAAGAGACCCTGCGCTTACTCGACGTTTCCAAGTCGTCAAAGTAGAAGAGCCATCAGAGTCCGTTGCAATAGATATGATGCGAGGTATCTCAAAATCACTCCAAAACCATCATAAAGTAAGAATTTCAGATGATGCGATCATCCAAGCCGTTAAACTCTCAGCGCGTTATATTCCCGGCCGTCAACTCCCAGATAAATCGGTTAGCTTACTCGATACCGCGTCAGCACGCGTCTCCCTAAGTTTAAGCGCAACACCCTCTATTATTGAGGATACCAAACGTCGAATTCAGCAACTTGAAACAAATTTGTCGATGCTGAATCAAGAAAATGCGTCAACCGGCACCTGCGGTGAACAAATTGAAGAAGCTGAAGCTGAAAAAGCAGAAGCTTTAAAAGAATTAGCGATTCAAGAAGCGCAATTTAAGCAAGAAAAAACAATTATAGAACAAATTCGAGCGATTCGTGATGTCATCGAAGCTGATTACTTTGCGGGCATTGATACAAGCACTGACAAAGAAAGTGATGGCGAAGACGACAAGCGATTATCAGCAGAGGAACTGACAGAGCATCAAGCAAAGCTTAAAGCTCTAGATGAAGCACTTGCAGACGTTCAAAAAGATGCACCACTCATGCAACCCCATGTTGATGGCCAAGCTGTCGCAGATGTTGTGGCTAATTGGACAGGTATTCCCGTTGGCAAGATGGTAGGCGATGAGATTAACTCTATTCTGAAGTTAAAAGATCACCTTGAAGAACGCGTCATTGGACAACCACATGCACTTGAAGCCATTGCTCAAGCAATTCGCACCTCAAGAGCAGGGTTAACAGATCCTCGTAAGCCGATCGGTGTCTTTATGATGGTTGGTACCAGCGGGGTAGGTAAAACTGAAACAGCACTCGCTTTGGCAGATAAACTCTTTGGCGGCGAACAAAACATGACCGTCATCAATATGTCTGAATTTAAAGAAGAACATAAGGTTTCAATGCTTTTAGGCTCACCTCCTGGCTATGTTGGTTTTGGTGAAGGAGGTGTTTTAACTGAAGCCGCGCGGCGTAAACCTTATTCTGTCATTTTGTTAGATGAAATGGAAAAAGCACACCCTGGCGTTCAGGATGTGTTCTATAACCTCTTCGACAAAGGTACAATTAAAGATGGTGAAGGCCGTGATATAGATTTTAAAAATACCGTTATTATCATGACATCCAATGCGGGTAGTGACGCCATCAGCGCGATCTGTGCTCAGGAAGGAGGAAAGCCTGATCCCGACTTATTACTAGAAAGTATGCGGCATGAACTATTAAAAACATTCAAACCTGCATTCCTTGGGCGTACCAATGTCATCACGTATTACCCGCTTGACGATGAGGATATGCTAAAAATATGTAAGATCAATATGAACCGTATTGCTAAACGTGTCCAAGAGCACTATAACGCTGAGTTCAGTTACCATGAAGATGTATTACTGCATATTGTTGCTCGCAGCCAGGAAGTAGATACGGGCGCTCGTAACATCGAATCGATTTTAAACCGTACGTTATTACCAGAGCTTGCATCAGAGTGTTTAAGCCGTATGGCTGAAGGTGAAACGATAGAGAAAATTGATGTCAGTGTGAATGATCAAGACACGTTTATCTATGAAATTAGTTAAGATCTCAATACATTAGTAAAGCGCACGTTTAAGCCAGTATTTGCTTAAACTATATAAGGCTTAATTTGTACTGCACTGAAACTATCAGTGCAGTACTTACCAAGCCTATAAAATATGTACCACCAACAACTAAAGCATCTATATGGCTCGAAAACCTAGGTTTAATCTGAAAGACCACCCGCAATATATTATGCAGCGTGGCCATAACCGACTTCCTTGTTTTTTTGACGAGAAAGATTATGGTTATTTTTTAGATTGTTTAGAAAAAGCAGCACGTCAATACCAATGTGAAGTTCATGCTTATTGCCTACTTGAAACAGAAATTCATATTCTCGCCACCCCAAGAATTCAGAGCGGCATATCGCAAATGATGCAATCATTAGGACGGCGATATGTTCAATACATTAATCATCGTTATCATCGAAGCGGCACCTTATGGGAAGGTCGATATAAATCGAGTCTCATTGATTCAGAAGGTTATTTACTTACCTGCTATCGATACATTGAGTCTCTAGCCGTTGATATAGGACAAGCAGAATCAGTCGACAGACATGAGTGGTCTAGTTTTTTAAACCATGCTCAGGGAGTCGATAATAGTCTTATTACTGAACACGCCATGTTTAATCAGTTAGGCGAAGACTTAGAAAAATGTCAGGCGCAATACCGAGACCTATTTCAGTATGAAATCGACCCAGGGACTAAAAACCATATCAATGACACACTAAACCTTGAGTTAGTCTTGGGTGGTGACTTATTTAAAAGCCGAATTCAAAGCCTGGTAGACCGTCCCGTGCGCCCTTTAAAGCGAGGCCGACCACCTAAAAGTAAAGAATGGTAAGCATAAATTCTTTATGCTAATTCAATAGCTTTATATGATGAATTTCACATAAAAGTGAAGTTTGTACCGACTTGTAGGAGATTGACTATTGACCGCAATGCCTCTTCCGCATAAAATCTTGTTCATCAGGATTATATCGATACAAAAACAATAACACGGATGCGTTAAAGTCAAAACAGCTTACGGAAATGGCTGCTTTGATGGTGAATTAAACATAGTTTTTGTTTTAATACTCCTACTTACTCTCCTAAAATTTCGATCACAATACCTTAAAAAATATATATTAAGCAAAACAGAAATCGACTCACGTCGTTTATTTTTGTTTAATCATATTGGCTGTTTAAGACATAACGTAGAGCTAAGTCGTCAGCCAAGAATTTCAGCATAAAGACATAAATCAGGGATGAATCATGTCAGCAGTACGTGTAAATGAAGCAACACAAGTTGGACATTTTGATGGTCACACACGAATTTTGTCGGAAAGAACAGAGATATACCGCACAACACAGCGTAAAGCCTCAGAACACGTAGATGAGTCATGGGCTGTAAGCTTACTTGATACCAACGAGCTGCACGAAAAAGATAACGTTTCTGCCCCCTCTTTGCCATCAGTAAAAAAAGTAAGTCCTTCAAGCAAGAGTTCGGTTGTCGCTTTCAATAAAAAAATAAGCACCAATCAAATAAATAATACATTCACCACTTTCGATAATACCAACCATTCCAATAGTGTCGGTATTCTAGCTGCCCAAGAACTTTTTGAGAAAGCGTTGCAAGGTAAAGGCAAAATACTTAATAAACGGTTTGTTCTCGAGAGCGTCTTAGGGTTTGGCGGTATGGGCGTCGTTTATCTTACAAAAGATTTACGCAGAGTTGAAGCTGAAGACCCCTACCCTTATGTCGCAACAAAAGTATTAAATGATGACTTTAAGGATCATCCAGATGCCTTCATCGCACTACAGCAAGAGGCGGTTAAGTCACAAACGTTATCACACCCTAACATCGTGACAGTGTATGACTTTGACCGTGACGGTAATACGCTTTACATGACAATGGAACTTTTAAGAGGCAACCCTCTCGACAAGTTAATCAAACATCATTTCCCAACAGGCATGCCATTAAATGATTCCATATCTATTTTTAATGGGCTATGCGCAGGTCTATCATGTGCTCACAAACATAAATTAATACACTCAGACTTTAAGCCAATGAATGTATTTATCACTTATGGACAAGATGCCAAAATTCTTGATTTTGGCATTTCAAGAATTTGCTCAGACAATGATGTAAATCAGCCACGATTTGATGCCGGCAACCTAGGTGCAATTACCTTGGAATATGCTAGTTTGGAAATGATTAAAAAAGAAACACCACGTTTTAGCGATGATGTTTACGCTTTAGCCTGTGTATTTTATATCAGCCTCACAGGTGTGCACCCCTATAACAAAATACCTGCAGACAAAGCACTACAGAAAAACATGGTACCAGCACCCATAAATAATTTATCAAAGCACCAATGGAAAGTACTTAAAAAAGCCTTAGCATTTGAAAGTAAGAACCGCTATCAAACTGTTAATGAATTTAATAACGACTTCCATAAAGCCAATAAACTAACACTCACCGAGATAATCACAATAGCGAGTGTCACGCTATTCTCAGTCACAGCAGGTTTAAGCTGGCTACTTAGTTAAACCTAAACCGCTCTTAAAACATACCATGTTTTTGAATAACAGAAACCGATAGCTTTGAAACACAAGGCAATACCTTGGTAATAGCCAGCGTCTGCGTAAATAGGGTTTACCAACCTATTGCTAATAGAGGATATTAAGCAAAAGCATCACTTTTGAGCTCTAAAGAAAGTAAAAGCGTGAATTTTAAAATGATACTTTTTGTATCCCCTCGATTTTAGTCATAAGTGCGCCTCTAAAATTTATGCTACTAACGCCATTTCACTATAAATCTCATTAGGTGTTTTAAAGCCTAACATTTTTCTTGGTCTTTGGTTTAGTCGGTTTTGTATATCAAGAATTTGCTTGTCAGTGACTTTATCCAAAGGTTCGTTTTTCGACCAGTATTGTCTAATGAGACCATTATGATTTTCATTAAACCCTCGCTCCCATGAGGAATAAGGGTGTGCAAAATAAGTGTCTACGTTAAGCGCTTTCTTTATTTCGTCATGAAAGGCGAACTCTTTTCCATTATCAAATTTGATCGTAAGCAAGTCTAGTTGATAAGGTTTTAGCACCGTTATAATTACTTTCGTCACCACATCTGCATGTTTTGAAGGCACATGTTTCACCAAATTTAATTTACTTAAGATGATGCAGGAAGGTTTAATACTCGAGCCTACTGCCTTTGGTGCAGAATTATTGGCTTGGGCAGAAAATCTAAAAGATTGTACAACTGGTTCCTTTTTAAGTGGAAGTTTCACACTTGAAGAGCCCGCGCTTGAAATCCCGAAGGGTATAAAACCACGAACTTCAGTTCGACGAATATGATAAAAACTAACGACCTAGTAAACCAGCGGACTGCTAAATAATAATCAATGCGTACTATTTTATGTCACTGGTACGGCCCAATCTTGGCCATAGGCCAATCTTTAGGTCGCAACAGCTCTCTGTTTCATACGTATTAGAAAGGTATGAGGCGCGCATCAATAGCCGAAATTGAGGCCAACTCTGGCACCATCACACTATCGCTATTAAGTATGGATCTAACCGTCATTAGCCCAGCTTCACGCAATGCGCTGGCAGCCGAATCATACATATTAATTTCTGCACAAGGCGTTACACACGAGCCATCGTCATCCTCAAACACATGTAATGGTAATTTCTCAACTTCCTGAACCTGGTCAATATACTTTGCACCTGACAAGGTATAGTTTTGCGCAATTAATAACGTGACTAACCAAGCACCATTACTCCAAAGGTAGTATTCATGCTTATCTTTTTCTGGTAACTCTTCATACGAGAAACTATCTATCGGTGATGTTTTTTTACCGTAAGGCATACGCGTCAAATAACGTGGTGCAACCAATGCAATATAGCTAGCACACGCTGTTTTTCTGAGCTGCGTCCACAATTCGTAAAGCTCAGCTTTCGGTGTAAACCCCCAGTCATCCTTATCAGGCGTTAGCCCTAGATTCTCACAACCCGCCAACTGTGGAGAGCCTCCGGTGATTAATGACGCATTCATTGCCGCGACGGTTTGACCCAAGGTGTTTAATGCATTAATGCCGCCTTTTCCTTCACCGAATATCGCATCAACCATTACCATATTAAACGGCTGAGAACCCACACTAGAGCGTTTATCATGTAACAGCTGATATAACTGACTTTGCTCAAACTGATCAGATTGTGCTGCATCATCAATAATTTCTTGTTCACTTATATCAACAATAAACACTTTTAAGTTCTTATTCGTTTCTAGTCGTCGCACCAATAAATACAAACTACGCCATACTGACTCTATTTTCTGAAACTGAGGATGATGCATAATCGTACGCATCACGCTACTAGTTGCATCATCCACACTTTTCATAAGTTCTTTCTGCTGAGGGTCAGGTTTAGCCGTCACATAAGGCGCGACAATATCCCGCACTAAAGCTTGTAAACCAGAGTGTGATGTTACCGCAGCCCCCATCCCTCCAGATAAAATACTGTCTAGTAACGATTCATGGCAAGCTTCATCATTTTCATTACCACTCACTGCAGCCGATTTCGCCTTGGTAGATGAGGCATGCCACTGGTAAATTTCTTCCGCTGCTGAGGTAAATGTTGAAGAATTTTTGAGTTTATTCTTTAGCACTTTAAACTGATTAAAAAGAGGCACGCGTTCATAGATAAAGTCAGGATGCATATCATCCAATTCTGTAAAACACATCGGATCATCGGCTAAGGGCAAATCGCATTGCACTTTTAACTGAGCAAAAATATCATCGAAATTATCTCGGTCAACTTCCATTAATTTTCTACTTTTGATCGTTGTAATATCATTGAGCTGACGATGGTCTCTGCCACTAAAGTCTGCAAGGATTGCAATATGGCAACGATCACTATCACCAGCTTTGCGCTGTGGTCGATCCGTATTTAAAGAAACATTTCCTGTGGAGATGGTAGCGCGAGACATATTTTATTTCCTTGTTAAAATAGTAGTTCGATCATTGTAGACTTTGGATGGCTAAAAATTCAGTATTTATCACATAATATCCTCAAATATATACGAGATACCTGAAAATTACCTTGCAAGTAGCCAAAATAAATATTTTTAAACCAATGATAATGCTTCGAATCATTAAAGCTCAAAATACATCAGACACTTCAGGTCTAAATTTTCGTATTACGGCGACATTGTTAGCTGTAAAGTACTCGGCGATCATGTGGGTACCATTGTGCAATTGAACACCCCTAAAGCGCTGCATAACAGTAGCGCACATGCGGGCAGTAATTGCTGGCAAGCG
>JBLHVH010000073.1:0-14056 GCA_047628385.1 Oleiphilaceae bacterium | reverse complement strand
CTTTGTATTTACCTGTCAATTGTTGAGGTGCTTCCTAATATTATTAGGCTTAGCTAGTGTGACCTAATAGGAGCTTTGTTCTGCAACTTGAGTGTCCTGTCCAAAGGTTAAGGTTGATAATACTGACCATGAGGATTTGATAATGACTAATCAAACACACTACGATGAAGTAATATTAGGTGTTGATACTCACCTACATATTTATGTTGGTGCAGTTATAAGCAGCGCAGGAAAATTACTCGGTACACGAACCGCCTCAGTCACTCTTCAGGGGTATAATGATTTATATGAATGGGCTTCAGCCTTTGGTCCATTGAAAAGAGCTGGAGTAGAAGGTACCGCCACATATGGTGCGGGACTCTTTCACCTTCTGGATTCAAAGCAGATCCAGGTTCTTGAAGTTAATCGCCCTGATAGGTCAACTCGTCGTTTAAGAGGAAAGTCGGCTCCAATCGATGCTGAAAATGCCGCAAGGTCAGTTTTATCGGGCATATCAACCGCAATCCCTAAGAATAAAAATGGTGTCTGTGAAGCCATCAGAATGGTGTCAGTGGTAAGACGTAGTGCTGTTAAAGCTAAAACACAGGCAATGAACCAAATAAGAGCCCTGTTAGTCAGCGCACCACAATCAATTCGAGAACGATTATTAAAAACAAAGCCTCATGAATGCGCGAGAGGTTGTTCTAAAATCAAAAAATTAGGTGATAGTGAATTATTGCTGTCATTAACAATAACATTAAAATTCTTGTCTAAACACTGTCAAACGAACTTAAAGAATTAGATAAACAGTTAGACAAGTTAACGCAAACACATTGTCCAAAACTTCGTTCAAGGATGGGGGTTGGGCCATATACCGCGAGTATATTGGTAAGTGTTGCGGGCGATAATCCAGAACGTTTGAGAAGTGAATCTGCGTTAGCGGCTTTATGTGGTGTAAATCCGCTTCCCGCGTCTTCAGGTAAAACGATAAGGCACCGCTTAAATAGAGGTGGTAACCGCGCAGCAAATAACGCACTATGAACAATCACTTTGGTTAGAGCACGCAGTGATTCAAGAACTCGTGAGTATGTAGCGAGACGAACTGCTGAAGGGTTAAGTAAAAAAGAGATCTTTAGATGTTTAAAACGCTATATAATTCGCGAGCTGTACCCATTAATAATGTCTGATTTAAAAAGAATTATGCCTATAAATTTGACATAGGAGTGTCAATGCAGTAGTCAGAGAGTTTCTTTGATAGCTTAAAGCAAGAACGTGTTCATTGGCGCGACTACCAGATCTAAACAAAATATAATGAATTACATAACAATGTGGTATAACAGCCAGCGGTTGCATTCTTATTTGGATGACCAAAGTCCTAATGATCTTGAAAGTCAGGCCGAAAAATTTAAAAAGGTAGTTTAACTGAGGAGACTGAATTTGGTTGACCACGTCACATACCATGAATTAGTGGGTAAACGTTGCGAGGGAGAACGGCCGATTTTGTACCGCACTGATTATTTGAATATAAGCTCAATAATAATCTATGGATAGAGCTATTTGTGGGAAGTCAGCACCATATCAATAAACTGGTGCTGATAGTTAGGCCTCTTTCGTGGTTAATATTGTTTGCGCTTTGAAACGCAAAACATAGCAATATAGTAGCAATGCAACTAAGACAATAATACTGCCTACCAAGGTTATTTTACTTGGCGTTTCACCCAACACCTGCCACACCCATATTGGTGCAATAATCGACTCTAACAATAAAAACAAACTAACTTCCGTAGCACTGATATAACGTGGCGCGATTTGTAATAAAACAAAACCAATAGGCATAGCAATCGCTGCAGAAATAAACATAGCACCGATTTCTTCAGGCCTCGCTACCACTTCACTGGTATTGAGCCAGCCAAGCACTACAATAATTAAACCACCAACAATAAGGCCTGGTGTAATGTCGAGTGATGAGTATCGTCGCGCCCAATTAAAGTTCATTGCCATAAAAATAGCGCACCCCATGGCCATCATATTACCAAATAAACTATTGCCGCCATCACCATCACTGACAATAATAGCCATACCGAGTAAAGTCATTGTAATGGTAAGTCCAACAGGTAAACTAATTCGTTCGCCTAACCATAACCAGGCAATCAATGCTGCAAAAACGGGCGCGGTACTGATAATCATCATTGCTGTTGCTGCGCCAGTTTGTTGCAATGCCTGCGTATAACAGTAAGTATTCATCGCGAAGAAAAAGCCACTGATAATACCCGGCCATCCCGCACTAATGACTGCACACACTGCGTTGCTGCGATGACGAACCGATACGATAAAAGAAAAGCCAAGTGAAAAAAATATGCCACGCCACAATAATATTTCACTATGTTCGATGGCGACCCAACGCAAAATTAATGCATCAGGCGTCAACAACAATACACCTAATAAGCTATAGAGCATCCCCGTCATTTGCTTAGATTGATTTTGTTTACTTTCCACGCTAATCCTTTATTAATCAAATGATTGTGATATTTGATAATATTTCTATTAATACAAAGAAAATAGGCCCTGCAAAGCAGAGCCTATTGTAATACCAATTGAAGTAATGAATAGACCATTCATTACTTCAATTGGTATAAGAGAGTTGTATGTCTAACGCGTAATAATAGGGAGTTTTTCCCATGCGCGTTTATGTAACATTTCACAGCCGTTTTCGGTGATCAGTATATTCTCTTCGTGAACCATCACCTTGCCTGGCGCAAATGTCATGCCAGGCTCTAATGTTAATACCATTCCAGGTTGTAAAATAACATCACCGCCTTGCACATTGGACGGCCATTCTGTTAACTGCATGCCCAGGCCATGACCCATGCGGCCGACATCGTTACCCAGCGAACCCGCAGCTTCCAGTACCGACCACATAGCTTTCCAAACATCGCCAGTTGAGCGCCCTGGTGCAGCAATATCAAGACCGGCTTCGGTCGAAGCATATACTGCTTCATAAGCATCATGGGTGGCTCTATCAACGTCACCAAAAGCAAAGTTACGGTCAAAATCACTAAAATAACCATCAAAATTGGCTCCGGTATCAATGATCAATAAATCACCCTTTTCGAGTCGTCGGTCTGTAGGTCCCATAATAATATTGTCGTATCCGCCTTGTCCCGAGGCCGAAATTAAGTAAGGACAAGCATCCGCGCCTAAGCGTAACATCTCTAAATGCATAGCTTTACAGGCTTGACGTTCAGTCATACCCGCATGCAGATTCTCGAGCAAAAAGTCAAAACCCGCCGCCGTAACATCACAAACAAAACGAATTTTATCGACTTCTGCAGCGGACTTTATGCTGCGAAGATTGCGAACAATCTCGCTAACATCGACCATATCATGTTGATTTAAGCTCGCCTGCAACGTTTGATAATTGGCAACTGGCATACGCAGATGTGTTTCAGGACCGAGCATAGCGCCAATACGTCTGGTCTGCTTAGATACCTCAGCTAAGGTATCAGCAAGTAAACTAACACCGTCATCTTCAGGCCGTGGCGATGGCCAGGTTCGAACATCATCAATCCAAGTTTCATCAAAACCGGCGGCACCGATCCCAGGAACGACAGCAATAGGTTGGCCTTGTGCAGGAACCACTAAAAACCAAGGTCGTGTTGGGCTTTGCCAAAACTGTGAAGCAAAACCACTGAAATAGCGAAACTCATGTTCCGTAGAAAAAAATACTGCATCGATACGCTGCTCTGCCATCTGTTGCTGTAACTTTTCAGTACGTTGTTCAAATTCACTACATTCGAACCCTCTTGATGGCGCAATAAATTCATTTTTCATTGTATTACTCACTTTTATATTCTTTATTTTATAGGGTGTTTTGACATTATTTATCAAAAGCTTGGTCACGTAAGAATAAGGCTATCTCTGGGAAATAGATTAACAAAGCTGACATCATAAAGAGGATCAAAATAAAGGGTAATGTTCCTCGTATTACTTCCAAATACGGTTTATTAAAGATTGCTATCGCGGTAAAAATATCACAACCAAAAGGTGGTGTTGCCGAGCCAACGGCCATTTGAAGAGTGATCATCACACCTACCAATACAGGGTCAAGCCCAACCGCGGTGATTATCGGTACAAAAATAGGTGTCAAAATAACCAAGACCACTAACGAGTCAACGAACATACAACCGACAAAGAACGATAAGGCTATTACGAACAATACATATTCTTTAGAGGCACCCTCTAAGTCTAACGGCGCCAAAAGCTCCATCGGAATTTGTTCAAATGAGATATACCATGAAAATGCCTGTCCCATACCAACAAGAATAAAGACTACCGCAGTGATCAAGCCAGTGCTTAATGCCGCATCAATAACATCTTTATACTTTAACTCTCGATAAATAAAACACTCGAGGATAATCGCATAGAGCACAGAGAATGAGGCTGCTTCAGTCGGCGTTACCGCCCCAGAGTATATTCCTCCGACAATCAATGTCGGGAAACCAAGCGGTAACAGTGACTTTTTGATGGCGACTAGCTTCTCTGCCATGGTTGATTTTTTTACCAGCGTAATGCTATCGCCTTGGTAAACGGTATAAAAATAACAATACGCAGAAAACATGACAGCAAGTAAAACTCCCGGACCGATCCCCGCAATAAACAACTCACCAACACTGGTATTTGCTAGTGTTCCGTACAAGATCAAACCTATGCTCGGTGGGATCAAAAAGGCAATATCACTGGCATTGATGATTAAAGCCATGACGAAACTGTCTTTATAGCCCGCTTGGAGCAATTTAGGACGCATGATCTGGCCGACAGATACAACCGTTGCTTGGGTTGAACCTGAAACAGATCCAAATAAAGTACAACTAATACAAGCGGTTATTGGTAGGCCGCCACGTAGATGGCCAACGAATGATTCAATTAAACCTAAAAGGTTGTGCGCAGTGTGTCCCCGAGTCATTATGTCTGCAGCTAAAATAAACATAGGCACAGCAATTAAGGCATTTGGTGATATGCCAGTAACCATCTGCTGTATTATCACCCCAGTGTCTATGCTAGAAAAATGAACCAGACCAATAAGTGCTCCCACCGATAATGGCACTACCATAGGGAAACTTAGAAACAGCAATACAATCATCACAAAAACTAAAGTAAAGGTAATGACATACACATCGAGTTCACCAGCAATGATGTTAGAAAAAAATTCAAAAACAGCACTCATGATGGTTCACCTTTATCAACAACTTCACGTGAGATATAAATTTCTTTATGGGTTATATTCAAAAAGAAGGCAATCAAATACTGGAAACCTGCGATGCCTAACCCTAAGGGAATTATTGAATAAATAATGTAAATGGGGAATTGAAGCGCTGGACTTAAACGATTGAGTTCCTTTAACTCGATGACGTAAAAGATTGCCTTGTAGGCAAGATAAAACATCAATAGGCCTGTGGTGATTGATATCAATGTCGTAATCATTTTTTTTGCGCTATAAGCTAAAGAGTCATAGACAGCGGTCATTCGAATGTTACGACCTTTACGCACCGCATAAGCAAATCCGACAAAGGTGATTGTTACAATCAAAAATTGGTTTAGCTCTTCGGCAAAGAATAAGCTCTTACCAAAAGCATACCGTCCGATAGCATTAGCGGTAGAATTGACCATCATCAAAAGAATCGAATAGCAAACGATATATTGCTCTATCAATTCAGTTGTCTTGCTGATGGTAGTGAATATTTTTTTCATAAGAACACCTTGACACCACACTACGGATGCTGGATTTTTTCATACTAAAAATGATGAACAATCCATATAGACAACGGCTTATTAGCAAAGTTGTAGACTACTCATCAAAGAGGTTTGATATAAAACACGAGGAATAGCCTAACTATTCCCCGTATTCATCTACTAAGTTACTGTTTTTTCGCTTCCTTAACTTCTTTGAGTAAATTTTTCACGATTTTTTTAGCACTAACACGAGCTTGCGCTTTTTCTGACTCTTGATAAGTATTTTCTACCACATCATAAAATGTTTTGTTAATTGACTTGCTTAATGTTTTGAAGCGAGCACGTTCTTGTTCATTGAGAACAACAATCTTCAAGTCGGGACGCTCAGCGATTATTTTGTCTAGATTTTCTTGGTTTATACGGATTTGATACTCGTGAGCAGCTTGTTCGGCAACAACGATAGCCTTGCGTACCATTGTTTGTTTCTCAGCCGATAGTCCATTGAACCATGTGCTATTGGTAGACACCGTGCCGACGTATGGCTGTTGGCCAGGAAACATCAAATAATCTTGAACTTCATGCCACTTAGCGTTGTAAACAAAGTAAATTGGGTTAACCATGCCATCAACTGTTTTAAGTTGTAGCGCACCATATACTTCACCCCAAGACAATGGCGTTGGGGTAGCACCAAATGCTTTGTAGGTTTCTACCGGAATAGTCGAGGTAAATGTACGGATTTTATGCCCTGCAAAATCTTCAGGACTGCGAATCGCTTTGTTGGCACCCCAAACCATTTCACCTTCGGATATCATGGTCAATAATTTCAAATTTACTTTTTCGAAACGATTGGCCAAGTCACCATAGATAGTTTTACTGGTGGTCAGCACTTTACGCACAACATCAATATCAGTGCCTAAAATATACGGTATACTCAGCGCTTGAACTTCTGGCACATAAGAACCTAAATGCCCAGTCCCTACTGAGACAAATTGAATTATCCCTTTAGCTGTCAGCTCAACAATGTCGTTCTCTGTGCCTAATTGACCGTAATAATAAACTTTGACTCGAATATCCCCGTCAGATTCTTTTTTTATGGTTTCGGCAAACGTTTTCGCGAAAATGTCTTGTACATCTTGTTTATCTTCCTCAGAAGCGAACTTCCAAGTTTCAGCACTCACGCTTAAACTCAGACTTAGTATTAATATAGCTGCTAGTAATTTATTCATTTTATTTTCCTTACTTTTATTATGGTTAAAATTAATGTAATAGTTATTTCAATTGATCTGATACCAGTTGTACCCAATATTGCGCACCAAGTTTAAGAATATTGTCATTAAAATCATATTCAGGGTTATGTAGAGCACATCCTCCGACAGAATCGATCCCGTTACCCAATAATCCATAGCAGCCGGGTTTAACACGTAACATGCTGGAGAAATCTTCTGAAATGGTTAAGGGAAGGCAATTTCGTTCAACATTTTCGTCTCCAAAGACAGCAACAGCGGCTTGGATAACATGTTCAGTTGGTGTGCTGCTATTAACGGTTGGGTAAAAGGTGTTGAGAAAATTAAACTGATATTGCGCACCAGCAGCCTGACAAATACCGGCAACAATACGCTCCATAGCTTGTTCTATTTTGGTTAAACTATTTTCGGTAAAACAGCGACAGTCGCCTTTGATGACCACCTGAGATGGGATCACGTTAACTGTGCCATTAGTAATAAATTCGGTCGCTGACACCACAGCAGTTTCTTCAATGGCGTTTAGGTTTCGCGATACAATAGTTTGCAGGCTCATTATTATCTGAGAGCCGACTACGATAGGGTCAATACCGCGATGAGGCATTGCGGCGTGTCCACCGACACCCTTTATCACAATCTCAAAGTTACTTTCACTCGCCATTAACGAACCTGGACGAACAATAAATTGTCCCTCTGCTAGCCCTGGCATATTATGTAAACCATAGATAGTATTAATTTGAAAACGCTCAAACAAGCCATCATCAATCATCGCTTGTGCGCCTTTTCCGTGCTCTTCATCAGGCTGGAAGATAAAATGCACAGTGCCATTGAAGCCTTTATTTTCAGCTAAATAGCTGGCAGAACCGAGCAGCATTGCCGAGTGACCATCATGTCCACAAGCGTGCATTTTTCCCTCATGGCAAGACCGATGCTCAAAGCTATTTTGTTCATTAATATAAAGTGCATCCATATCGGCGCGTAAACCAATACTGGCAGTGCCAGTACCACAGCGCAATACACCAACCAGACCTTGTTGACCAATATTTCGAGTAACTTCAATACCAAAACTTTCAAGCTTTTCGGCAATGAAATTAGCGGTTAATGGTACATCAAAACCACACTCAGGAAAGCGGTGCATATGACGGCGCCATTGTGTCATTTGAGTTATTAATTGTGCACTTAAAGTCAAAATTTTATCTCCAACTGTATTATATAGATCGTTGTTCTGATGTTAGTTCAGCATCACTGACCAACTTATCGCGCAGTAATACGCCAAAACCCGTGATAGCCTTCGGATAATTCAACAGTTTCAAGCTGTGCCATACAAGTGCTTGATTACTACTGACGACAGGTATGTTCAATCGTTGTTCAATATCATCAATGACCACCGACGCCCTTAATGCGGTACACGAAATAAACAATAAATCAGCAGTAGGGTCGCAACAAGCGACCGCCTGATCGGCTATATCCTTTGGCGTTATATAAGTCATTGCGGTGTCGTCTTCAAATCCAAACCCCGAAATACTCAATACCTCGTAGCCCTGATCGGTAAAAAAATTGGCAATGTCACGGTTTACGGCTTCAGTATAGGGCGTTAAAATTGAGATTTTTTTTGCATCAAAATGCTCAAAAGCTGATATCAACGCTGTTATAGGATTGGTTACGGGTACACCAGGGCGAGTTTGGTGGATTAGTTCGCTAACTTGTTCAACGCCAATAGCAACCGTACCTGACGTGCATGCATAAATAATCGCATCTAGATCCGTACCAGGTAAAATCGTATCAGCGGTTGCACTAATACTAGGAGCCATTTTTTTCAAATTTTCGATAGTCAATGGGTTAATATTTTTCACTCTGCTAGTGAAAAACTGAACATCGTTAGGATACATTTGTTGGAGATCAGCCTCGATGTTAAAGTCGGTTGCTAGTGAAATCAGACCGATGCGGCCACCTGGGGCCAGATAGTCTAATGGTTGTTGATGTTTAACCGTTGTAAATTTCATTATCGCCTTACCTTGTCTGAAAACTAAAATATCGAGTAATTAATACTAGAGAAATATGATGACTAAAGTCAGTATCTAGATGTTAGTAATAGTACTGAATAGAGTATGCTAATATACTACGGTAAATTTAGTGCGGAAATTAACGGATTAAGGAACATTAAATGATGGCAATCCGCGAAATCACACTAAAAATACATTAATTCCCTATGCTTTTTAAAATCACTAACAAACGCCTAGTTAGAATCAGCGAGTAAAAACAAAATAATGATCATCTTCTTCTTTTAAAGTGTAGTGGATACTTTAAGTGATGCGCCAAAGTCTGAGAATTTAACAGAGCCTTGATTAGACAACGGATTATACAGCAGATATACAACAGTTTTAAATTATTAACTAAGTGAAAACCTTAAGATAAAAAATTCTTATCCAATAAAATTAAGTAAGTGATCAGTTGTCAGTGAGGATAAATTTTTAATAACAAGGCGCTTGATTTAGTAATAGCTGGCTGTTGGGATTGAAAGCAACGCAGGCATTTACTATTTAGGCCACCTTAGAATGAATTGTTATTAAAGGTAAGTTGAGATAATGATTATATGATGAAAGTCTTGCGGTTTCTTTCATAGCAATATAAATTAAAAGCGCTTTGCAGCCTTTGATAGGCAAATAATATTTAGTTTGAATAGGCTGATACACCTTATGAATAGTACTAAAACTGCAACCTTAGATAATTTTGATCTGAAAATTTTAAAAATTATGCAACAATCAAATAGAGTACCGTCAGATCGGATAGCGGAACAAATCGGTCTCTCTCCCGCGGCGGTACAACGTCGTATAAAACGAATGCGTGAACAAAACGTAATTCAGGCTGATATCTCAGTTGTTAACCCGCAAGCAGTGGGTCTTGGTGTTACTATTATTGTAGAGGTAACGTTAGAACGTGAGCGTTCGGACTTACTTGACTTTTTTAAAAAAGAAATGATGGGAAACCCAGCTGTTCAGCAATGTTTTTACGTTACAGGCAGCGCAGACTTTATTTTGGTAGTAACGGCGATCGACATGGATGACTACGAATCTTTTACGCGCGATGTGTTTTTTGAAAATCACAATGTACGTAATTTTCAATCAAATGTAGTGATGACTCACGTAAAAAAAGGTCTTACGGTGCCCGTTAATCTAGAAGATAAGTTATATATTGTAACAGGCTAATATGCATTACTAGGTTAGATTTAGCTAGTTGTTTTAAAGTAGACTTATGTGGTCGGTTTTCTTTACATAAATATGCCATTATTATGCACTAAAATCCCTATTTTATTTAAAAACCCACTATTGGGGTAATACTACAATAATCTTTCTATGGCGTTTTGGGGGCGAGTGTATGGTCCGCCTTAATATTTTAAGTCATAATATCGATAATTTAATTGGTTTGCGCTAATGTATTCGGAGTCTTTGTGGGTTACCTAATACATTAGGCCCAGATCCACTATGAGATCCGCGCTAGATTGTCCTCAAAAGCGATTAAGCATATTTACTTCTGTTGCTGTATCGCCCTATATGTCTTCAATCCAGTGGTCTAAACATTGTGTCATCTTTATCATCATTTGAAAATCAGGCTTGCAGTCTAACTTCGAATGCTTGTTTGGTTGAAAGTACCGACTAGGCGATGCGTGTTAGTTTATTGGCTAACGCGATTACCACAACGTTAAAATTCTTTCTCAATAGTGTTTCTAATATCCAGTTACCAAAAACGGCTACTGCTTTTTCTGGCCTAATAAGAACAGCTTTTGCGCCGTGAATGAATAGTTCTCGTACTCATAGCATCATTTTAAGTAGTTGAACACGTTCATCATGGTCAACTATTTCCTTGAGTTTTTTATCTTGAGTTAAAATAAGCTGATTAAGTTTTAGGTAAAAGTCATGGTGGTCTCTTAATTCTAAAAGCAACATCGGTGGTATTGGCTCACTATCCTCTGCTAACTATTGAAATCGGTGTTTGTCAAACTAGTTGTCGCGATCACTTCGTTATGCACTCTCAGCCTTGACGCTATTTTGTTCAGGGTTTAAGTACACTTCTTTTGGTAAATCCCAATTACGAATATTACCACTCCAGCGCTCAGGATGAGCATCCTTAGCGCCTTGATAAACTTCTTTTCTATTAGCCAATACCTCACCCGCCAATCCAGAATGCCTCTGATGTGGGGTCACGTATTTGATGCCACTATGCTTGTGGTTAAAATTATACCAATGGCTAAATTTCAGCACCCAGTCACGTGCTTCTTCTATCGTTAAAAATCCTTTATAGGGATAACCAGGTCGATATTTACACGTTTTAAAAATTGATTCTGCGTAAGCGTTATCATTACTCACTCGTGGTCTACTAAAAGAACATACAACACCTAAACTATGCAGTGTTTCAAGCATTGACGAGCCTTTCATTGGGCTACCATTATCTGAATGTAACACCAGCGGGCTATCTCGAACGCCTTCTTTTAAGTGCGATTTCTTAATCAACCGCGAAGCGTTCTCAGCCGATTCCTCATCATGTATTTCCCACCCAACAATTTTTCGGCTAAATATATCGAGTATTAAATACAGATAAAAATGTAGCCCTTTAGCTGGTCCAGGAAGCCAAGTTATATCCCAACACCACACTTGATTAGCGCCTGTCGCGCAATGCGTTGTTGGCGCTTTCCGCTCTTTAATTTGACTACGCCCACGAGCATTTTGTAACTTTTCTTCATGTAGCACACGATAATAGGTCGACTCTGATGCAATATAAACACCTTTATCAGCCAACGCAGGGACTATTTGACTAGGTTGTAGGCTTTTAAACTCATCACTATTAACCGTATCTAATAAATGATCACGCTCTTCGTTTGATAACTTATTTTTAGGCGCAGGGCGATGAGCGCTTGGCCTACCATCACTTTTAACGCCACCTTCAACAATCCAGCGCTGATAAGTTCTTACACTAATTTCAAGTTCAGCACAGGCTTTAAACCTTGCTACGCCAGAAAATACCGCTTCACTGATTAATTCAACCGCTTGAATGCGAGCTGAGTCTAGGATCATTCGTCCTCGTCTTTCCCCCAGATCGCATTTGCTTTTTTCTTAACACCAGTAGTGCTGCTGTTTCAGCGAGCGCCTTATCTTTTCGGCGTAGCTCTTTTTCTAATTGGTTGATCTGTTTTTTATCTTTCTTTGCTTCGATGGAGAAGGCTTTTTCTTGCACTTTTACAAGAGCGTTAGCATCCATACAAGCACTGCGCCAAGCCGCTATTTGCTCTGTATAAAGCCCTTTCTTACGACAATATCCAGCCAATTCAGCTTGATTTAACGTCGCTGTTTCTAACACAACGGCGAACTTGTTTGCTGAAGACCATTACTCAGCATTCTTTCCATCACCAGGCACTAGATGCCCCTTATCAATTGCTTGTTTTCGCCAATTATACAGGGTTGATTCACCAATACCCATTTCGATAGACAATTTTGATATCGATATATTATTGGGTGGCATCATTTTCTGAAGAGCCGACTCTTTTTGCTGCGTTGAATAAGTTGACATTGTTGTTCCACGCCCTCTACTTAATTTTAATGATTAAATATTAAGCGCGACAACTAGTCTGACAGAGAGGGAAATAATGCTTTCATTTTTGCATGATCTTTTGGAAAAGCCATACCAAATTCTAATAAAATTGATCCGATACGCGACATGCATGCTGTTCTATTTTTTAGATAGCTTGATCGAATTCGTTGAATGACTGAGATCATTTGAGATGATTCAGTTTTAACGCTAACAAAACGCATAGTTGGGCGAGTCGCTGCTTCAGCTATGGCGTCAGCATCAATGAAATCGTTTTTTGTTTGTTTTGACATAAGACTTAACATACTGCGGTGATATTAGTCGTACTTTATGTCCAAACTCTTGGCACTTTCTTGCTAACCAATGAGAGCCGCCACAGGTCTCTATAGCGATAGTTGTATCTCTAAAGTAGAAAGTACTTGAATCAGTTTTGGACGACTAAACTTCTCGTCCAGATAAGTCATTGCCAAGAAGATGTAAGGTAAATTTACCTATATCAATTCCAAGAATGCTAATAGTAGACAGGATGATTCTCCTCATTTTATAGTCTGCCTTAAGTGTAGCTTAGGTTAGACGGACCATCTCATTAGCGCCATAGAGTACTTACCCTTTACCGTGAAATACAACATACAATAAATATTTACTGAAATTGAAATCGGCACATATTTGTCACAGTTCTGTCACAAGCATTTTATTATATTCTGTGACAAGAAAAAAACGCAGTTATGCTTTTAGTGTTTATTTGAAAAATAGAGTGTTATGAACTGGAATGACAATGTGATTTAAAAGCGTGAAAACCCAAAGGTGGTGCACCATGCAGGAGTCGAACCTGCGGCCTTCGCCTCCGGAGGGCGACGCTCTATCCAGCTGAGCTAATGGTGCGTATTGTACTTTTTGACTGTATCCCACCGTGATAACTTTTGGTATGATCACACGCTTCGGAAGCGTGTACTCTATCCAGCTGAGCTAGGGGTGGTTATTGAGTGTTGGCATTCTATAAAAAGCCGAGTACGAATGCTAGTATTTAATTTTTTCTGTGCGTTTTTATGGGCAGGTACAACCTATTTCACTTGAATAGGGATGTTAGTGTGGTTTATCGTTAGTAATAGTAAAAAATCTATTTATCTGCTCACTAAGACAAGTACTTTCTTGTCTTATGTTAAACAGTTTTTCAAATAAAATAGTACTAAGATCGCTTCCTTTGCTCTAAGCGCACAATAATAATGTACTTTAGATAAAAAACTGCCTAGAGTGGTAACAATATGCGATCTTTAGTTAATTATATTGTGATGAAAATACGCTTACCTTCTTTTTTTCAAACTTTACCTGCTAAGCTTATGTGGCTCAAGCTTACAGGTGTCTTTTTACTGTTGAGTGCCAGCTCTTTTGCGCAGAGCAGGTCTGATGAAGGCTATCAAGTGTCGCAAATTGATGTTGAACCTTATACCCAAGTTATTAAGCGTACAGGTAAAGTTAATTTTAGGCATACTATAAACTTATCTTTTAAAACTACGGGTTTTTTAACG
>JBLHVH010000072.1:0-14139 GCA_047628385.1 Oleiphilaceae bacterium | reverse complement strand
TTCACCGAATTAAACCATTGATTTACATCAATTATTAACGATTCAACCCCTCCTCTAACTCCTTGCGTTTAAGCAGGTCTGCTTGAGGAGGTGCGCATTATATAGAGACTCAGCTTTAGGTCAATAGCTTATTCAATAAATAAGTAGTTTTCTTAAAAAACTACTTATTCAGCCTCACGATCCCTAAACCCGATCAGATATAACACAGCATCTAAACCTAAGTTTGAAATTGCGTGACGCGCAGACTCCTTCACCAAAGGCTTAGCTCTAAAAGCAACACCAAGACCAGCCCGACTAAGCATTGGCAAATCGTTCGCACCATCACCTACCGCTATTACTTGTTGCCTGCCAATGTTTTCTTTTTTTGCCAATTCATCCAACAACTCTGCTTTGCGCTTACCATCAACAACACGACCCGTTACTCGCCCGGTTACTTGACCACCTTTAATTTCCAATTCATTCGCATAGACATAATCAATTCCTAGGTTTTTCTGCAATCGATTAGCAAAGTAGGTAAACCCACCAGATAGTATGGCTGTTTTATACCCTAAGCTTTTAAGTGTTGAAATTAACCGCTCAGCGCCTTCCGTCATTTTGATGCGCTCAGCCACCGTTTCCAACACATCCTCACTCAAACCTTTCAACAACCCAACGCGCAGAGCAAAACTTTCTGTAAAGTCGATCTCTCCTCGCATCGCTTGCTCTGTAATCGCAGCAACCTGCTCACCAACCCCCGCCTCTTTAGCTAACTCATCAATGACTTCTGCGTCTATTAAAGTAGAATCCATATCAAAAACAACCAAACGTCGATTACGCCGGTACAGAGAGTCCTCTTGAAAAGCAATATCAACGTTCAGCTCTCCTGCAATCTGCAAAAAATCAGCCCGAAGCTTATCTACATCTGGCGCGGTACCACGAACAGAAAATTCGATACAAGCTTGACTTGCTTGCGGATCCAACTCTAATAAAGGGCGCCCAGACAACCTTGTAATATTATCAATATTCAAACCATGCAGCGCTGTAAGCTCAGAAACTCTCGCGATTTGCTCTGCAGTAATTGAGCGAGACAGTAACGACACAATATAGCGCGCCTTCCCCTTACCTTCGACCCAAACAGCATACTCCTCACGAGTAATAGACTTAAATGAAACCTGTAAGTCCAACTCATGCATCCGAAAGAGTAACTCCTTCTTTACACCCGAAACATCACTACCAGGCACCTCGATCAGAATCCCCCACGTTAAGTGATCATGGATAACAGCCTGTCCTATATCTAAAATACGCACATTATACTGAGCCATAATGGCCGTCATTTCGGACGTCAAACCAGACTTATCGCGCCCAGATACATTTATTAATATTACTTCACTCAATCAGATCACCCTTCTTCGGAATCGTTATTTGTAACATCGCTATTTACTTGAGATTTATTAGAGGCAAGCACCTCCATTCGGTCTACCTTCTGCAACCCTCTTGGCAATTTATGCCCGCGTCGTCCGCGCTCACCAACATAATGCTCAAGGTCAGAGAATTTAAGCTTTAAGTGCCGCTTACCTGAATGAATAACAAGATGATCCTGCTCATACATTAATGTAGCACTTACCATCCACTCATCACCATTCTGCAAACGCGCAGAGGTAATACTTATCATTTTATTCCCTTTACCCTTTGCCAACTCAGGAAGATCTCTAACAGGAAATACCAACATTCGCCCTTCATTCGTCACACTCGCAATATACTGTTTATCGCTATCTGTAATGGCAACAGGCATCATTACTTCAGCCCCTTTTGGCAAACTGATTGCAGCCTTACCGGCTTTATTTTTACTTTTCAACTCTCCAGCGACGCACACAAACCCATAACCAGCATTACTCATCATCAACAGTTTCTGCTCAGGCTCCTCCAATATAACCGCTTTAAACGTAGCACCTGAGGGTGAGTTAATCGAACCCGTCAACGGCTCACCCTGCCCTCTTGCCGAAGGCAAGTTATGTGCAGGTAAGGTATAAGCCCTACCTGTCGAATCAATAAAAACTACACTTTGATGACTTTTACCCTTTGCAGACAAAGCATAACTATCACCCGACTTATAATTGAGACCAGTAGGCTCAATATCATGCCCCTTTGCAGCACGAATCCAACCCTTTTCAGACAAGACCACTGTAATGGGCTCGGACGAGATCAAGTCCTCTTCTGAAAACGCTTTCGCCTCTAAACGAGAAACAATGGGTGAACGTCGATCATCACCGTATTGCTCTGCATCGGCGAGTAGTTCTTTTTTGATCAAGTTCTTCATAATTGTTTTTGAGCCAAGAATCTTTTCAAGCTTCTTACGTTCTGCTTCTTTTTCTGCCTGCTCAGCTCTTATTTTCACTTCTTCTAAACGCGCTAACTGACGTAACTTAGTGTCGAGTACGTAGTCGGCTTGTATATCACTCAAACCAAACCGTGCTATCAAGGCAGGCTTTGGTTCGTCTTCAGTACGAATAATATGTATAACTTCATCAATATTCAAAAATGCAATTAATAAACCATCTAACTTGTGCAATCGCTCTAGAACTTTATCTAAACCATGCTGCGTCCTACGAGTGACCGTTTCTGTACGATAATACAACCACTCAGACAATATCGTCTTCAAATTCTTTACCGCAGGCCGTCCATCTATACCAATCATATTCAAATTAACGCGATAAGTTTTCTCTAGATCCGTACTTGAGAATAGATGTCCCATGAGCGACTCTAAGTCGACTCGATTAGAACGCGGCATTATTACTAAGCGAGTCGGGTTTTCATGATCAGACTCGTCACGTAAATCGGCCACCATCGGTAATTTCTTAGCTTGCATTTGCCCCGCTATTTGCTCAAGGATTTTAGCCCCAGATGTTTGGTGCGGCAACTCAGTAATAACGATATCGCCATTTTCTTTATGGTAAACACCACGCATGCGTATGGAGCCACGACCTGTTTGATAAATAGAGAGTAAATCAGCTTTTGGCGTTACAATCTCAGCTCTAGTGGGATAGTCTGGCCCTAAAATATGTTCCGTTAACTCCTCAAGATTTGCTTTAGGGTCATCTAAAAGATGCACACACGCACTGGCAACTTCTCGTAAGTTATGCGGCGGTACATCTGTCGCCATCCCTACCGCTATACCCGTCGTACCATTTAGCAATAAGTTAGGTAGTCGCGCCGGAAGTGTTTTCGGCTCATCCAAAGTGCCATCAAAATTAGGCGCCCACTCTACAGTTCCCTGCCCAAGTTCACTAAGCAAAGTATCCGCATAGGGCGAAAGACGTGATTCGGTATAACGCATTGCTGCAAAAGACTTCGGATCATCTGGCGCGCCCCAATTACCCTGCCCATCAACCAAAGGGTAGCGATAACTAAAAGGCTGAGCCATCAAAACCATCGCTTCATAACATGCGCTGTCGCCATGTGGATGAAATTTACCTAATACATCACCCACCGTCCTAGCGGATTTTTTATATTTTGCAGTTGACTTCAAGCCTAGCTCTGACATGGCATAAACAATTCGCCGCTGTACAGGTTTTAAGCCATCACCTACATGTGGTAATGCTCGATCAAGAATGACGTACATAGAATAATCAAGATAGGCTTTTTCGGTATATTCACGAAGTGATACCTGCTCGATACCGTCTTCAAAGGTACTGATTTCATTACTCATAGCGATTTATTTTTGCCCCGCATACTAATGCCGTTATTTAAGATTATTAATCTTACTATTCGATTTTTTTGTATTTTATAATATAGATGAAAAGCATTATAGGATGCCCCCGTCAGCTTTAATAGCATTTCAACCTTTCCACCACTAAAAATTAGAGCCATCATTAAATTCTCATGCTAAGATAACGACCAAGATTTAAACAACAGCAACGATTACACCTTTAAACAATCAGGCCTATCCATGAGTTCAACAACAGCACCCCCTTTACACCAGGATCAAGCCGAAAGCTCACTATTACATAACAAGCAAGGTCATAATGGCCAGCCATGCCTAAAATTAAAAGGCTCACTTGTTCCAATGACAGCATTAGAGCTCAGTTATTATGATAAAGAACAATTAAAAGCAGACCTCAGCGCCAAAGTTTCTCAAGCACCCGAATTTTTTAAAAATTTACCCGTAGTTATTAGCCTAGAAAAATTGGACGAACATGAGCAAGTTGATTTTAAACAGATAATAGAAGCTTGCGCCGACTTCTCAATTAAAGTTGTAGCGGTTCGTGGTGGTAGTGAACATCAACAAACCGCAGCTAAACAATCCGGTTTAGGCTTATTATCTAAACAGAAAGATCGTAGTAATGATGACTCCATTGCAACTCAAGAACAAACACCTCAAATTCAAACTGAAACAATTGAAGTCGAAGTCATTAAAACAGTGGTCCAACATGAACGCCAACAAAGTAAAGTTGTTCGTCATCCAATACGTTCTGGCCAGCAAGTTTATGCAGCCGATGGCGACTTAATCGTATTAGCTTCAGTCAGCGCAGGCGCCGAAATATTAGCAGATGGAAATATACATGTGTATGGCACCCTTAGAGGTCGCGCATTAGCTGGCGTAAAAGGTGACACGTCAGCACGCATATTCTGCCAAAGCTTAGAAGCTGAACTTGTTTCAGTAGCAGGCCAATATAAGGTCCGTGAAGACTTTGATGAAAATGTCGTTCGAAAAGCATCACAGATATTTTTGAACGAAGACAAGTTATGCTTCAAAGAGTTAGGCTCTTAAGACCTAGCGTTAAATAATAGTTTATATAATCTTCCATAACACAAGAAACACGGGAAACAAAAATTGTCTAAAACAATTGTGATCACTTCAGGGAAAGGCGGCGTTGGCAAGACAACAAGTAGCGCGTCCATTGCAACAGGCTTAGCACTTAAAGGGCACAAAACAGTCGTTATTGACTTTGACGTTGGCCTACGTAATTTAGACTTAATTATGAACTGCGAACGCCGTGTTGTTTACGATTTTGTTAACGTAATTAATGGTGAAGCTACCATTAATCAAGCTCTAATTAGAGATAAACAGGTAGAGAATTTATACATTTTACCTGCATCTCAAACTCGAGATAAAGATGCCCTCACTAAAGAAGGTGTTGAAAAAATACTTAAAGACTTAGGCGAACGATTTGAGTTTATTATTTGTGACTCTCCTGCTGGCATTGAGCATGGCGCACAAATGGCGCTATATTTCGCTGATGAAGCCATCATTGTCACCAACCCAGAAGTATCCTCAGTACGGGATTCCGATCGTATTCTAGGCATATTAAACAGCAAGTCACGTCGAGCTGAAATGGATTTAGAGCCAGTTAAAGAACATCTTTTATTGACTCGCTACAACCCAGCACGCGTTGAACGAGGCGAAATGCTAAATGTTGAGGACGTTACGGATATTCTCGCGGTTAAACTTTTGGGAATTATCCCTGAGTCGGAGACTGTATTATCATCATCAAACCAAGGTGTTCCAGTCATCCGTGACACAGAGAGCAAAGCTGGTCAAGCTTACGCAGACGCTGTCGAACGCCTGCTTGGAAACGAATTACCTCATCGTTTCATGAACGCTGAAAAGAAAGGATTCTTTAAGCGCATGTTTAAGGGGTCAGCTGCATGAGTTTTTTTAATTATTTTAAAAGCAGTAAAAAGAATACCGCTTCAATTGCCAGAGAAAGACTTCAAATAATTGTAGCGCATGAACGCGGAAAACGAGAACAGCCCGATTACTTACCTCAGTTACAACAGGAAATACTTGATGTAATTCGTAAGTACGTACCTATCAGCGATGATCAAGTGCAAGTGCAACTAGATAAGACTGATAGCTGCTCTGTACTTGAGCTAAATGTTACACTCCCCGACTAGCAAGAAAACTCAAAAGGTCTAAGCTATCTAGCCTAGACCTTTTAAATTCACCCCGCCCATCCAAATTTCACGATCTAATGCCAATACATCATTCGGCGGCAGTTATAAAGAAGGCTACTTTATGAATCAGCTTATTAGGAGCAGCATCTGCCTTGCATTACTCCTTCTGTCTTTCTTAGTTTTCTCTGATACAACCTTATCCTTTAGCACAGAACAACAAAAATCAGACCCGTTTTACACCAAACCATCGAACACAAACACACTTTTCAATGAAGAGTCACAAGACTGGCTACATTCAAAAACCAATAAAAATATAACCATTTATACGCGCAACCATAAAAGCTCTAACTTTAATGCCTTTAAAGCCGTTGCAAAAATTGACCAATCAATAGAAAGTATTTTAGCGGTTATTTCAGACCCTACATCCTGCCCACTCTGGGTAGACAATTGTATAGAGTCATCCAATTACATTAATCATCAGCAAGAAAAAAAGCAGTTCAATAACAGATATGGTTACGCGCTCAATCACCTTCCCTGGCCTTTTAAAAATCGCGACATCATTGTAAATATAGTTACGTCAAACAACCCCAACACAGATGAAATCACCATCACGATGTCTAGCGATAAAACCTTAGTTAGCGAAACTGACGAAGCTGTTCACATTACAGACTCACATGCAAAATATATTTTACGTCCGATTAAAAAAAATATAACCGAATTCGTTTGGATACAACATACTGAACCAGCCGGGAAACTTCCAGCTTGGTTAGTCAACAGCATGATTATTGATTTACCTCTAAACTCTATATCAAAACTTCAAGAAGTAGCAAAACTAAAGAAATACCAAGACGCAATGATTGAATTTGATAGTCAAAAGCAGATTCAAGGTTTAAAATTGAAATTAGAAAATTAATCACACTTTGCATATAACAACATTCAAAACCTGGGCGATAAAATGACCAACAATCATAAAACAGCATTTGTTAACGCAAAAGACATCATGACTCCTCATGTTAAGTCAGTTCCAGAAACATGGACAATGCAAAAATTTGCAACTTTTTTATCTGACAACAATATTTCAGGTAGCCCTGTTGCAGACGAACAGGGGAATCTAATTGGTATTGCGACACTTAAGGATATCGCTGATTTTCATCTAAACTCTGTCAGCTCTAATTATGATGCACAATTAAGTGACGAGGAACGTCAAGAAGCCCGACGATTACGCATGATGATATTTGAGGGAATGGCTAAACTTCCGGTTGAGGTTAGCGACATCATGACGCCTATTATCTTTTCTGTTGATGAAAATTCAACAATTAAACAAGTTGCGAAACTCATGATGAAAGAACAACTTCATCGAGTTTTTGTGAAAAATAAAAATGTGCTCACAGGTATCATTACCACCTATGATCTATTAAAAGTCATTGCCGAAGAACAGGATTAATTAAAGCGCCACAGCATAAGCTATGAGAGACTTCATTTAGAGCAACAAGGGCATGCTGGATCTTTTTTTAATTTCAAACTTCGCCATTGCATGCTCATTGCATCTAACAATAACAACTTCCCGATTACGGGTTGACCTAAGCCACTTAATAATTTGATTGCTTCCATTGCTTGCATCGCACCAATAATACCAACTAGCGGAGCCATCACGCCCGACTCAGAACAGGTTAACTGCTCATCCGAAACATCTGAATACAAACACTGGTAGCATGGTGCGTCTTTATTCCTAGTATCAAAAACACTCACCTGCCCTTCCATTCGAATTGCGGCACCAGAAACTAATGGTAGCTTTAGAGATACGCAAGCTTGATTTATTTCGAATCTTGTAGAGAAATTATCGGTACAGTCTACAACCAGGTCAACCTGTTTCAATGTCTCTAACAAGGCCTTACCTTGTAAACGAACAGCTTGAGTTTGTATTAAGGTATTTGGATTTAACCGCTTCAGAGATTCAGCAGCAGACTCAACTTTAGACATTCCAACATTATGTTCACCATGAACAATTTGGCGCTGTAGGTTCGTAATATCGACTTCGTCATCGTCGACTAAAATCAAACAACCCACACCTGCTGCAGCTAAATATAAAGAAACAGGACTTCCTAGGCCACCCAAACCAATAATGAGTACCCGCGAGTTTTTTAACGCCAACTGCCCTGCAACATCAAACTTAGGCAACATTATTTGACGACTATACCTTAACAGCTCCTCATCGTTTAATTCAGAAACATGCGCTGATAACGACTCACTCATTTTTTACTCCACTATTTATAGTCTAGCGTGGTTCATACCTAAAGCCCTTAGCGCTTCTGCCCCATCGTCACTCGCTCATTACTACCATAATCTAAAACCGTTTTTACACACTCAAAGCCATTCTCCCTAAAAGACTCCCTAACCCCCACTCCTTGCTGATAACCATGTTCAACCATAAGCCACCCACCTGAGAGCAAATATCCTAAGGAAGCTTGAACGATATATCTTATGTCAGCCATACCATGATCTCCCGCAACCAATGCGGAAGTAGGTTCAAAGCGAAGATCACCTTTCGATAAGTGCGGATCTAAAGAATCAATATACGGTGGATTACTGACAATCAGATTAAACTTATTACCTTCAAATGCATCAAACCAAGCACTGCAAATAACAGACACTCGTTCGAGTTTATTGTGTAAGGCATTTTTTTTTGCTAATTCAACTACGCTAGGAAAAACATCACTAGCAGTCACCGACCAATTGGGCCGTTCACTAGCAAGCGATAGGGCAATGGCACCCGTTCCGGTGCCCAAATCCAAAACTTTAGCATCATCAGGCAGTGCTTGCTCTAACGCATACTCAATCAAAATTTCGGTATCAGGGCGAGGTATTAACGTACTTGGCGAGACGAATAACTCAAGCGTCCAAAAATCACGATACCCCAACAAATGGGCAACAGGCTGGCCCTCATATCGACGTTTAATTAATTGGGTATAGGCTTGAAATTGTTCGTCGCTTAATGATTTTTCAGGCCATGTTTTAAGGTATGTACGATCACAACCCAGAACATGACCAAGAAGAAGCTCAGCATCTAGCAAAGCATCTTCTATACTAGTAGAGGTATCTGAACCATCACCGCTATTGCTATCAACGCCACTATGACCACTAATACAATAAGGTTCATCAACATTAACACTTAAAGCATTTAGCTTAAGCGCCTCTTCAATGGTACACATTGGAAATTAACCTTCACCCATATTAGCCAATAAGTCAGCTTGGTGCTCTTGCAACAAAGGATTAATGACTAACCCTAAATCTCCCTCCAACACCTCCGCTAACTTATAGAGCGTTAGATTTATACGGTGATCGGTCATACGGCCTTGCGGAAAATTATAAGTACGAATTCGTTCAGAACGATCACCACTTCCAACCAAACTCTTGCGTTGATCAGATTGTTCGGCATGGGCCGCTTCCTGCTCAGCATTTAAAAGCCTAGATTGTAGCAAAGATAATGCACGTGCTTTATTTTTATGTTGAGAACGCTCATCCTGACACTCAACCACAACGCCTGTCGGCAAATGAGTCAACCGAATAGCAGAATCTGTTTTGTTTACGTGCTGACCACCCGCGCCTGACGCTCTGAAAGTATCAATACGTAAGTCAGACTTTTTAATCGTAATCTCATCTATTGAATCTGCTTCAGGCATCACCGCAACGGTACACGCTGACGTATGAATACGACCTTGAGATTCAGTTTCTGGAACCCGTTGTACCCGATGCGCACCCGATTCGAACTTCAAAGCACCATAAACACCGTCACCTACTAAACGCGTTATCACTTCCCGGTACCCACCGTGCTCACCTAAGCTTTGGCTAACAATTTCTGCCTTCCAGCCTCGTTGCTCCGCATAGCGAGAATACATTCTAAATAAATCACCCGAAAAAATAGCCGCTTCATCACCACCGGTACCCGCTCTAATTTCCAAAAATACATTATGACCGTCATTTGGATCTTTAGGCAGCAGCAGTGTTTGCAAATCATTATCCAGCGCTTCTAAAGACTTTCTAGCGTCTTTCCATTCTTCTTCAGCCATTTCACGCATGTCAGCATCGCCATCATCCATAAGAATTTTAGCTTCCTGAATATCGTTAAGCGCTTGCTTATAACTAGCAAAACACAAAACAACAGGCTCTATTTCAGCATATTCTTTAGAAAAATCACGAAATTTATTCTGGTCAGAAATATTTTCAGGCTGACTCATTAATACGGCGAGCTCTTCGTAACGTTCACTAATACTATCTAATCGAAACAATAAGGATTCTTTCATGGGTTTCTTTACTAATTCAGGAAAATTAAAGTTGGCATTCTAACACTGTTGATCAATAGGAACGAGCTCACTTAAAAATAAACATCACCCACTTCATCATGCCAAAAAATCTACATTACTCTTCAGGCGTTATTTTAATATTAAATAGCTCTAACAGCCATTCAGCTTTATGATCTTGGCCCTTCTCAGCAGCTCGCCTTACCTGAATTGTTGGCTCATGTATCAACTTATTCGTAAGGTTTCGGGACAAACTACTTAAAACTGCTTCAGCCTCTGCCCCGCCACGCAAGGCACTCAACGCTTTTTCAAATTCTTGTTTTTGAAGATTCTCAGCTTGACGGCGGAACTGCTTCAACACACTACCAACACCAGAAGCGCGTAACTGAGCAACAAAGCTTTCATAACCCTCTTGCACCATAACCTCCGCATCTCGAGCAGCACCTTCTCGAGATTTCACATTTTCATCAATCACACCCTTTAAGTCATCAACCGTGTACAAATACACATCGGAGAGCTCACTAACTTGAGGCTCAATGTCTCTTGGTACCGCAATATCAACCATAAAAATTGGACGATGCTTTCGAGATTTCAATGCCCGCTCTACCGCACCCTTCCCTAATATAGGTAACGCACTAGCAGTTGACGCAATCACGATATCGGCTTCTTTTAATAAATCAGGAATATCACCCAATAAAGCAGCCTCACCGCCAACCAACTTAGATAGCTCTTGTGCTCGGGATAGCGTTCGATTTGCAATAATTAAGCGTTTGATCCCACTTTGCTTTAGATGACGTGCGACCAACTCGGTTGTTTTTCCCGCACCAATCAACAAAGCCGTATTATCTGCAAAATCTGCAAAAAGTTGCCGAGCTAAATTGACAGCTGCCGCCGCAACAGAAACTGAATTTTCCCCGATAGCCGTTTCGGTACGAACACGCTTTGCTACAGAAAAACTCTGTTCAAACAAACGCCCTAAAGGGCCATGTATCGTTTTCGCCGCAAGCGCACTGGTATACGCTGATTTTAACTGTCCAAGAATCTGCGGCTCTCCTAAAACAAGAGAGTCTAACCCTGAAGCCACTCGCATCACATGCGTTATTGCCGCCTGATCACGAAAACTAAAACTAGAAGCGATAACATTTTGAAGATCTGTTTTATGATAACTCGCCAACCAAGCTAGCAGCATATCGTTACATAGCTCATCTCCTGAACAATAGATCTCTGTTCTATTGCAAGTAGATAGAATGACGGCCTCGCTTACACCAGCTAGCAGTGTTAAGGCTTTTAAGGCTTCCTCGAGTCGCTGCACATCAAAGGCAACCTTCTCCCGGACATCGACCGAAGCTGTTTTATGATTAATTCCAAAAGCCAGAAAAGACATTAATACCAAGCATATTGATTTAAAGCGGCTATTCTACAATAGTGAAGACAAATAAAGCCAACCAATATATAGAGAGAGTAATCATCTATTGACAGTCATCAAGCTTATGTCATCATGGCATTACTTTCCTGACTATAATTAAACACACATATCGAGCCTATAACTAGCTCCCGATTTTAAAGAGAAAATAGATTGAACACCCTTACACGACTAATACTTATTTCTACTTTCTTTTCATTAACTGCTTGCACCAGTTTATTAAAAAAAAATTCTCTAGAGACACCGCCTTCAATGGCACCAAGCACGCCAAATAACTCAACGACAGAAGCATCTAAAGTCCGTGATTTTAACCTTGACAAAGATACGCTTTATGACCTAATTATTGCTGAGGTAGCTGCACAAAGAAACCACTTTAATATCACTTTGGTAAATTATATTTTACAAGCCAGAATCACCAGAGACCCCGAAATCATTAAACGAGCAATTAACGCGGCACAGCTCCTCAAAGATATTCAAGCTGTTCAAGAAATGGCATTACTATGGAGAGATGTCGACCCAAAGAGCATTCCAGCACATCAACTTTTAGCATTTCATTACACACTTCAAAAAAACTATTCTGACGCGTTGCTAGAAACAGAAATCATACTCAACTTAGGTGGAGAAGCCCGCGTCGATAGCCTTGCGCTGGGTTCAAAACAACTCCCAGAAGCAGATAAACTAGAAATACTAAATCTGTATAAAGCACTTTACGAACGCCACCCTCAAAATAATGAAATTGGTTACAGCCTCGCACTGGTCCAAAAGAATCTTAAACAACCAAACGAAGGTCTCAACACCTTAGCCCCCATTTTGGAACGCGCTCCTGAATTTGAAGCCGCTATGATTCTAAAAATCAACATGTTATACGACCAAGGAAACCTAAAAGAGGCATTAATCCTTGCTGATGACAAGTATGACGATTTCCCCAACAACCATAATTTAGGCAGACTTTATGCCAGCATGCTCATTGACGACAAGCAACTAAAAAAAGCGGAAACGGTATTTAAAGACCTATCAGAACTATACCCTCAAGCTCCTAGTTTAAAGCTATCTTACGCACTTGTTATGCTTGAGAACCAAAAAATAGAACGCGCAAAAACGACCCTACTTGAACTGCTAAGCGCTGGCGCTCACCTAAATGAAGCTAATTTTTATCTCGGACGAATCGCCGATCAAAATAAAGATTACACCACAGCGATTAACTACTACCAACAAGTCAAGCAAAGCATTCATTTTGAGCCAGCACTTGAGCGCTCAAGCTTTCTACTCGCAAAAGAAGAAGGCAAAGTTGAAGAAGCCATTAAGCACCTTAAAAAAATACGTATAGCGAAGCCAGATTTGGCTTTAAGCTTATGGCTCCTTCAATTTAAACTACTGACCACCATTGATGATGAAGAGCGCATATTTTCAACGCTTGACGCTGCCATTGAAAACTTCCCTACAGATGAACGCCTTCTCTACGCTAGAGCTATGATCCGCGAAACCCATAACGACCTAACAGGCATGGAGAATGATCTACTCACCATCATTCAAAATAACCCTCAACATGCCATCGCACTGAATGCATTAGGCTACACGCTAGCAAACCGAACAAACCGATTAGAAGAAGCATTTGTCCTAATAAAGGCAGCACTTAAACTAAAACCTGAAAACCCTATGATTTTAGACAGCATGGGTTGGGTTCTTTTCAAGCTAAACAAAAAAGAAGAAGCACTTATTTTCTTATTAAAAGCATTCCAGACATTCCCTGATGGTGAAGTAGCTGCACACTTAGGCGAAGTACTTTGGGCACTAGATCAAAAACCTGAAGCACAAGCGATATGGCAACAGTCCTTGCAAAAATCACCTACTAACAAAGCACTAATTGATACCATAAAGCGCTTTATACCTAGAGTAATTAAAAGCACAACACCGACTAATGAGATCAACACACTGCCCGCTACACAACCTGAAAAAAGCACACAAGAGATACAAATAGACAAACCACAAGCGACTCCTGAGAATACACCTTGACTCAAGCTTTATATAATCACCCATCAAACTGTAAAACATTAAATTTTTGGCGCTACCTTACGGCCCTACTCTTATTAAGTACACTTTCAGGGTGCTCAATATTTGATACTCAAAAAAATGACACCACACTAATATCAACAGACTACAATTGGACAACAATCAAACAAGACATACAACAGCAAACTCATTGGACATTAATGGGCAAAATTGGCATTAGAACACCTCAAGACTCGTTAACCATAGCAGTCAATGAATGGACTCAAGAAGATGATAACTTTGAGATAAACTTATCTTCTACATTTTTTGGCCTAGGTGCCTCATCACTTAAAGGAAACAGCCAATACATAACGCTTTCCGAATCAGGCGAACAAGCTATTATTTCAGAGCATCCAAATACGTTAATGCAAACTGCTTTGGGCTTTCCACTCCCCATTACCTATCTTTCATACTGGGTTAAAGGTTTACCTGTACCAGACCTAATCGCCAAAATAACTTTTAATGAACAAGGCCTCCCTTTAACGATCAAACAGC
>JBLHVH010000071.1:0-14157 GCA_047628385.1 Oleiphilaceae bacterium | reverse complement strand
TTGCTGTGTTGTTGGCGGTATTTTTTGCAGTTCCGTAAGCATTGAGATGAGGTCCTGAGTGCTTACCATTTGAGTCGTATTTGTGTCGACTTGATCGTTAATAGTAGAGTGATTCGAACTTGTTCTTATTCTGATATTAGCAAGCAGTGATTGTAGGTGAGGGAGTGTGTTTGAATATGACTGCGCTGCATTTTGGCTTGTTGGTACTGTATTCTTAATAATAGGTGTTGATGAGTTTTCACTTTTTGGTGTGTGTTTTTGTCTTATGCCTGGTGTCTTTAGGCTTGGCATAATACCTAATCTAATAAGGTTTTTATTTGCACTCTCTAATACACTGCCTAAGTTAGAAAGAACATAGCGATCAAATTGTTTGTATACGATTAGCTTTTCTTTAATTTGAATTTCTGTATTTAAGCAGGCTTTTGAAAAAGCTTGACTAATGTCTTTTGGGTCAAGCGGTGGAGACGATTCGCTTAAGTCAGAGATGCCATATAATTTTCCTATTCTGGCATGAAACTGAAGAAGTGGGCCTTGAAAGTTAGAGCGAGCTTTGGTGGACATAGTTGAAATAGCGACATCTTCTTCAAGGTCTTCATTTTGTACGAGTGATAAGCTATCGAAAGTGGCGTCGTTTTCGTGTGAAGCTTCAACGTTGTTTTTCTTTAATACGAAGTTTGATGAAAATAAGAGGCTAATGGCGTTGTCGAAGTCAGCTTCTATACTTTTACGTTTAATTCTTATTTCACGCATGGCCTCAAAGAAACGATTTTGCTCATTGTTTGTACGTGCATTGTTGGCAAGCTCAAAGAAAGAGTCGTCTATACCATCAAACATACTTTGAAGCATTTCGTTAAGGTCACGCGAAGCTTCGTGGCGAATCTTGCTGATAGCCTTTTGATTTGAATTGTCTTGTGTTGTAGTTTGGCTGTCGCTTGTATTTAAATAGCTGACGCCAGAAGACTTATTCATTTGTCACTCCAGTGAACATTTAATATTTATAGCTGAACAGTTTATGACAACTAGATTTAAAACTAGATAACTAAACTAGTAAATCCAAGATGCAGCTTTAACTCCATATACCCTGTATATCAATCATGTAAGTATAAAGCAATTAAAGTAAATAAAAATAACAAAATATTACAAACGAATAGTGTGTCTAAATATTAATTTTTGTGGATATGCGGACTGTCTTAATAATGTTGTCTTTAACTTGTCTAATCTCAGTCTGGTGCCCATTTAGATATAGGCATATAGGGTTTTCTGGAATAGTTTCAAGTGTTTCAGTGATTAGTCCATTCAACGTTTTGGGGCCGTTGATCGGTAATTTCCAATTCAAGCTTTTGTTAATTGCTCTAATTGTGGTGGTGCCGTCAATGAGGTAGCTGCCATCTGGTTGTAATGTAATGTCTTGGCTTGATGAAGAAAAGTCTGTTGTAAATTCACCTACAATTTCTTCCAAAATATCTTCCATTGTTGCGATACCTTGTACGTCTCCGTATTCATCGACAACAATACCTATACGATGTTTTTCTTTTTGAAAATGTAGGAGCTGAGTGTTTAGTGGTGTGCTTTCCGGGATAAAATAGGGCTCGCTACAAGCTTGAAGTAAGTGTGCTTTATTGGGTGTTGCGTGAGACAGCACATTGGTCATGCTTCTTAAATGTAAAATACCAATTACATTGTTTATGTCGCTTTTGTAAATGGGAAGTCTTGTGTGTTGAGATGTTTTGAGTTGCTGGAGTATTGTGTCGAGATTATCTTCAATATCAATACCTATAATTTCATTTCTAGGAACCATTATGTCGTTAACAGTCACTTTTTCAAGGTCGAGAATGCTTACAAGCATATCTTGGTGGTTTTGAGGAATGAGGGCGCCAGACTCGTGAACGAGTGTTTTGAGTTCCTCACGACTAAGGTTGCTCATAGTGTTATCTTTAGTGTCAAAACCGAGTAAACGTAACAAGCTGTTCGTGATTAGATTGATTGCCCAAACAAGCGGGTAAAAGACCTTTAGCAGGGGTTGGAGTATGTGTGCGGCTGGAAAGGCTATTTTTTCAGGATTATATGCTGCAATAGTTTTGGGTGTTATTTCAGCAAAAATTAAAATGACGAGCGTTAAACCAGCCGTTGCGATAGCGATTCCTGCGTCTCCCCATAGCTGTATAGCGATCACAGTGGCGATTGCAGAGGCGAGTATGTTTACAAAATTATTACCAATTAGAATGACGCTAATTAATTGATCTGTTCTCTCTAGTAATTGACTGGCTTTTATAGCGCCTTTATGACCTGTTCTTTTTAGGTGTTTGAGTCGGTATTTATTTAGCGAAAGCATGCTTGTTTCTGCGCTAGAAAAAAAGCCAGAAAGCACTATGAGAAGAGCAAGTGTTACAAAAAGATATGTGAGAGATGGGTCGTTCAAATCAAAGTACTCTGTGATGGGTAGTGTATTGTATCAATTGGATGATTTTAATCTACAAGCCATTCAAAGACTAGTTTGCTTCCAAGAAATCCGATCATTAATACCGAACTTCCCCAGAGTGTCCATTTACTCGCGGTGAGGCCTCTCCAACCATAAAATTTTCTACCTAATAGGAGTGTAGAAAATATAGCAAGCGCTAATAGAGAGAGGATAGATTTATGCGCCAATTGTTGAACAAAAAGATCGTTTACAAAAATAAAGCCGAATATGATTGCAAGTGCGAGCAGGATTGTGCCGCTCCAAATCATTTCAAAGAGCAAAGCTTCCATTGTAAGGAGTGGTGGAAGGTTGCGCATTAAAATTGTGTCGTTTTTTTTCTTTAAATTATTATTCTGTATATAAAGTAATACTGCTTGAATGGCGGCAATAGAAAAAACACTGTAAGCAATAATGGATAAAATAATATGGATAAATATGCCGCTTCCAGACGGGGAGAACGATTGTTCGGTATCGTGAAAAAATAATGCACCAAAAATACAGGCTGCCGAAATAGGATAAATGGCTAAAAAGATAGCTTGTAAGGGTTTTCTTGCAGAAAATAAGAGCAAACTAATCACAATGAAGCACAAAACGAGTGAGGCGGTGTTAAAAAAACCAAATAAAATTTTATTTTCGTCGAGGATATACGAGAGCGTTACAATGAGGTGAAGAGAAACAGCAGCGGATCCAAGAAGTAATGAAATGAAGTGTTTTGCTGGTATCTTTCTTAAATAAATTAGAAACTGGTATAGTGTTCCAAATGAGTAAAGGCTTATTGATAAAACGCTGAGAGCTAAAATATTCATTTTTCGGCTTGTTAGGTCGGCTTGTGGTTCAAATTAGGGTGCAGTAATGGTTATAATGCGCTTTTTTTATCATATTTACATCAAGACACTGAAATAAAATAACGTTAACAGCAGCTAGAGCTATAAAAATGATAGCTTGAAACGTTCATAATATAGAGAATAAACATGTTTGAGAATCTGACTGACCGCTTATCCGATAGTCTTAAAAAGGTTACTGGGCAGGCAAAGCTTACCGAAGATAATATTAAAGGGACTTTGCGGGAAGTTCGGATGGCCTTATTAGAGGCAGATGTCGCGCTACCGGTTGTAAAGCAATTTATTGCTGAGGTTCGAAAGAGGGCGGTTGGGTCTGAGGTGAAAAGAAGTCTTTCACCTGGCCAGGCGTTCATCAAAATTGTAAATACTGAACTTGTTGCCATGATGGGGGAAACCTCTCAAGGCCTTTCTCTAAATGCTCAACCACCCGCTGTTATCTTGATGGCAGGTTTGCAAGGTGCTGGTAAAACAACCTCTGTTGCTAAGCTAGCTCGCTACCTTGCTGAGCGTGAAAAGAAAAAAGTAATGGTGGTCAGTGTTGATGTGTATCGCCCAGCGGCAATCAAGCAGCTTGAAACATTGGCAGCAGAGGTTGGTGCTAACTTTTATCCGAGCACAGATGATCAAAAGCCAATAGATATTGCGACTGCAGCATTAGACGAAGCAAAAAAGACATTCGCAGATGTTTTAATTGTTGATACGGCAGGGCGTTTGGCGATAGATGATGCGATGATGTCTGAAATAAAAGAGCTTCATCAGGCAATTACCCCAATAGAGACCTTATTCGTGGTTGACTCCATGACGGGCCAGGATGCAGCGAATACGGCTAAAGCATTTGATGAAGCTTTGCCTTTGACAGGTGTGATTTTAACCAAAACCGATGGCGATGCTCGTGGTGGTGCTGCGCTTTCTGTTAGATCTATTACAGGTAAGCCGATCAAGTTTATGGGGGTTGGCGAAAAGGTTGATGCATTAGAACCGTTTCATCCAGATAGAGTTGCGTCCAGAATACTTGGAATGGGCGATGTGCTTAGTTTAATAGAAGATGCTGAGCGAAATCTTGATAAGAAGAAAGCCGAGAAGCTAACACGTAAAATCAAGAAAGGTAAAAGTTTTGATCTTGAAGATTTTAGTGATCAGTTGATGCAAATGAAAAATATGGGTGGTGTTGCTGGATTAATGGATAAGTTGCCAGGAATGGGTCAAATGGGCCAGGCAGCTCAGCAACAAGTGAACGATAAGTCGCTTGGACAAATGGAAGCGATTATCTCTTCTATGACGTCAAAAGAGAAAAAATTTCCTGATGTCATTAACAATTCAAGAAAGCGACGCATTGCACAGGGTTCTGGTACGCAGATACAAGATATTAATCGATTGCTTAAGCAGCATAAACAAATGCAAAAGATGATGAAGAAATTTACTAAAAAAGGCGGAATGGCCAATATGATGCGCGGTATGCAAGGAATGATGCCGCCTGGTGGTGGTGGTCCGGTTGGTAGGATGTAAATAATGTCGTTTTTTTTGAACTTAAGTTATTGATTTTAAGTGTATAAATTGTTTTGTTTTCATAAAAGACATAAAAATCAATAAATAGTATTTTCAAATTAATAGATATGCTCTAGAATATGCGCCCGTTGAAGCGCCATCGTCTAATTTAAATGGGTGATATGCGTGGGTATTTTTTAATTGAATTCAGGATCAAAAACGCAATGGTAACTATCCGTTTATCTCGTGGTGGCTCTAAGAAGCGCCCATTTTATCATTTAACCGTCACTGACAGTCGTTCAGCTCGCGACGGTCGATACATCGAACGTGTTGGATTTTTTAATCCTATTGCACGTGGACAAGAAGAACGCTTAAGAGTTGAAACTGACCGTGTTGAGTTTTGGTTAGCTAAAGGCGCTACTACTTCAGACCGTGTTAAAACACTTTTGAAAGACGCTGCTAAAGCTGAATCTGCTAAAGCTGCATAAGTAAGTTCTTAACTGATTACGTTATAGCTCAATAATTTGAGCGTAAGCTGAAAAGGAATACCCGTGAGTGTAAAAGAAAAAAGCGCAGTTATGGGTAAGATAACTTCAGTTTATGGCGTGAAAGGCTGGGTGAAAGTGATTTCATATGCCCAGGAAAAAGAAAATCTCTGTAACTTTAAAAACTGGGTTTTAGAAAATTCAGGTGTCATACGTACTGTAAAAGTGAATAGTTGTAAGTCTCATGGCGGCGGATTAGTTGCTCAGCTTGAGGGTTGTAATGATCGAGAACTTGCTAAACAGTATTGTGGTTCTTTAGTTACTATTCCACAAAGTGAACTGCCAAACCTCGAAATAGGGGAATATTATTGGCATCAGCTTGAAGGAATGACAGTAATAACAACAGAATCTGTGTTGTTAGGAAAAGTAAGTCATTTAATTGAAACTGGATCAAATGACGTACTGATAGTCAAAAAGTGTAAGGACAGTCTTGACGGTAAGGAACGATTAATTCCTTATTTACCAGGCCAGGTAGTTAAATCAGTTGATCTTGATAATAATGTTATTGAGGTAGATTGGGATCCAGATTTTTGAATGGATCAAAAAAATATTTTGGTTTCGTAACACTCTTTCCTGAAATGTTCAGCGCGATTGAACAGTATGGAGTGATTGGTCGAGCGGTTAAAAATGGTTTGATTTCTATGGAAACGTGGAACCCTCGTGACTTTACACCAGATCGCCATAATACGGTTGATGATCGTCCATATGGTGGTGGTCCTGGAATGCTGATGAAAGTTCAGCCCTTACAGGATGCGATCCTAGCAGCAAAAAGTTCAGCTACAAAATATGAAGGTGAAAGTGTTAAAACCATCTATCTTTCCCCTCAAGGTTCAAAATTAGATCATCAGAAAGCGTCAGAACTGGCTGCTTATGATAAATTAATTTTGGTTTCTGGACGTTATGAAGGTGTTGATGAGCGACTTATCGAATCAGAAATTGATGAAGAGATATCAATTGGTGATTTTGTGTTAAGTGGCGGTGAGCTCGCTTCAATGGTTTTGGTGGATGCAGTTGCAAGATTGCTTCCTGGTGTTTTAGGTCATAGTGAATCAGCAGTTGAGGATTCGTTTGTGGACGGTCTGTTAGATCATCCTCACTATACACGGCCTGAGAATTTTGCAGATAAATGTGTGCCTGATGTTCTTTTGTCAGGAAATCACAAAGAAATTCGACGCTGGCGGCTTAAACAGTCGTTAGGCCGGACTTGGCAAAGACGTCCTGATTTATTAGCGCATAAAGAGCTTAATCAGGAGCAGCAGACATTACTTCAAGACTTTATTGAAAATAATGATGCTGAGTGATTGTTAAGAAAATAGAAAAAAACAGGTAGGCCTCTGTGCACTTATAATATGTGTATATAGCATGCGAATAAAATTTAGGAGTGTAATTTATGAGTGGTAAGAATAGCGTAATCAGCGCAATTGAAGCTGAGCAAATGGCAGTAGTAGATATCCCAACTTTTGGTCCAGGTGATACTGTTGTTGTTAAGGTTAAAGTAAAAGAAGGGACTCGTGAGCGTCTACAGGCCTATGAAGGTGTTGTTATTGCTAAGCGTAACCGCGGTCTAAATTCTTCTTTCACTGTTCGTAAGATTTCATACGGTGTTGGTGTTGAACGTACATTCCAAACTTTTAGTAAGCAGATTGATGCTGTTGAAGTGAAGCGTCGTGGTGATGTTCGTCAGGCTAAACTGTACTACTTGAGAGAATTAAGTGGTAAGGCTGCTCGAATTAAAGAAAAATTAGGTTAATTCTACGAATCTGAGCTGTTTGCTCTAACAGTAGAATATCGAAAGGCAGGTGCTATAAAAAGCGTCTGCCTTTTTGCATTTTAGAGGCTTTTTTTGCCGCTGATCGTGCCACATGTTTAAATTGTAATATTATCTTTGTTGCTGCTGAACTAAATAATGGTTAGCGTGTCTTATAGTGTAAGAAGTTTATCAATTTGAGGGTTTTTTAATGAAAGTTTATAAGCGTTTTTTGGGTTTTTGCTTAATAGCGGCTATGTCATCATTTTTAGTGGCTGGAGAGGCGGAAATTAAAAAAAGCCTAACTAAAGCGATTCCCTCTTTAAAGATAGACAGTATTACAAAGAGTGAAATGCAAGGTGTATATCGTGTTGAAACTAATAGTAGTGAGATTCTGTTTACAGATGAAAATGGTTCATATTTTTTAACGGGTGAATTATACACAACGGTTGGTGGTCAGCTTAATAACTTGTCAGAAGTTCGTAAAAATCAGTATCGAGCTGATAAAGTATCAGCTATAAGTGTTAAGGATAAGATCGTGTTTTCACCAAAAGGAAAAACACTCGCTAAGATAGCAGTATTTACAGACATTGATTGCGGGTATTGTCGAAAGCTTCATAAAGAAGTGCCTCGCATGAATGAGTTGGGTATTGAAGTGAGCTATCTTGCTTATCCTAGAGCGGGTGAAGGTAGTGAGTCTTATAATAAATTTGTATCCGCATGGTGTTCTGAGGATAAGTTAGAAGCAATGACATTGGCTAAAAACGGTCGTTCTATACCTAGTAAAAAGTGTGAAAATCCTGTTTTAGCACAGTTTCAATTGGGCCAGACTATGGGTGTAACAGGTACGCCCGCTATTGTTTTAGAGGACGGAACGCTAGTGCCAGGTTATTTGACTGCTGAGAAACTGGCGAAAGGTTTAGGGCTACTGTAAACAAAAGCTTTTAAGTTATTGCGTGTTTCAATATCAGGCTTCTTGATTAACATCGGAAGCCATTCTTTTCTTTCCTTACGTCACATTCCTTCTTAATATTGTTACAGCGTTGAGCACCCGCTGCGTTTAGGCGATTGTAATCACATTTATTAAATTTTTTCTTTAAATCAAAATTAGTGTGGTCACTATATGGGCCATTACAGGCTGTTAACATTGATGAAATAGTTAATACTTGTAATATCCGCACAGTTAGTTTCATTGTAGCCCTAATTTTTCTTAATATTCACTTTGAAGCGATGAGTACGCTGATTACTTCTCTATTTAAAAGGGTATACTATGTTTCGATTTTTTGCCTTTTATATACAAAATGAATTGAGGATATTAACTTGAAGTCCCTGAAAGTTGGAATTTGTGGTCTAGGAACGGTCGCTAGCGGTGTCATAAACATTATTAAGCGTAATCAACAAGAGATTTCTGCACGCGCAGGTTGTCAGGTTGAGGTTATTCATGTGGCGTCTAGAAGCCTAAAAAATAACTGTGATATGACGGGAATAGAGTTCACAACCAATTTAATGGATGTGATTAACAATCCAGATGTTGATGTCGTGGCAGAACTGATTGGCGGATATGACTTAGCAAAAGAGTTAGTTTGTGCTGCCATTAGACAGGGTAAACATGTTGTTACTGCAAATAAAGCATTGATTGCAGAGCATGGCAATGAAATTTTTGCGCTGGCAGCCGAGTATAATGTGGTTGTTGCTTATGAAGCAGGCGTTGCTGGCGGTATTCCAATTATTAAGGCCTTAAGGGAAGGGCTTGCCGCGAACAAAATTAATTGGTTAGCAGGTATTATAAATGGTACCGGTAATTTCATTTTGACTGAAATGAAAGATAAAGGGCGCGATTTTGCAGACGTATTAGCCGAAGCACAAGCTCTTGGTTATGCTGAAGCTGATCCTACTTTTGATGTCGAAGGTATCGATGCCGCTCACAAATTAGCAATTTTAGCATCCGTGGCTTTTGGCGTTCCTTTACAGTTTGATAAAGCCTTTACTGAAGGTATTAGTAAAATTACGACACTTGATGTGAATAATGCTGAAGCATTAGGCTACCGCATTAAACATCTTGGGATTGCGCGTAGAAAAGCTGAAGGCTTTGAGTTAAGAGTTCATCCAACACTCATTCCTGAGCAGCAACTTATTGCTAAAGTTGATGGTGTTATGAATGCCGTGCTAGTTGATGGCGATGCCGTTGGCCAAACTTTATACTACGGAGCCGGAGCAGGCTCTGAAGCAACAGCATCTGCTGTGATTGCTGATTTGGTCGATATTGCGAGAGGCGTGAAGGCTAATGCTGGTGTTTTAGTGCCTTATTTAGGCTTTAATGCGGATCAGATGAACAGCTTGCCAGTGATCTCTATAGAAGAGGTTACTTCGGCTTATTACCTTAGAATCACCGCTGCAGATAACCCAGGCGTTCTTGCTCAAGTTTCTTCAATTTTGAGTGAGTTAGGCATTAATATAGAGTCGGTCATGCAAAAAGAAAGTGAGCAAGAAAATCAAACAATTCCTTTAGTTTTACTGACTCACGAAGTGAAAGAAAAACAAATTAACCAAGCGATCTCACAAATTGAAGCGCTTGAAACAACGGTTGGCAATGTGGTTCGTATCCGCGTTGAACATTTTCATTAATCAAGACGGATAAGTAACGTGAAATATATTAGTACGCGAGGCGCAGCGCCAGCATTAGGTTTTGAAGATGTATTATTAACGGGCTTAGCGCCAGACGGTGGCTTGTATGTGCCGGAAACATTACCTCGTTATACTCAAGAAGAAATTGCATCATGGGCAGGGCTTCCTTATTCCATTTTAGCCTTCAATGTTATGTATCCGTTTGTTGAAGGTTCAATTCCTGAAGATGACTTCAGGGCTATGATTGATGAAACGTATGCGGTTTTTGATCATACTGCCGTCGCGCCTTTGGTTCAGTTAGATCAAAATGAATGGGTGCTAGAATTATTTCGTGGCCCGACACTCGCGTTTAAAGATTTTGCGCTGCAGCTATTAGGGCGTTTGTTAGATCATGTTCTAAAGAAGCGTAATGAGCGTGTCGTCATCCTAGGGGCGACTTCGGGCGATACTGGCTCAGCCGCCATTGAGGGTTGTAAACATTGCGATAATGTCGATATTTTTATACTGCACCCCCATAATCGTGTTTCTGATGTTCAGCGCAAGCAGATGACAACGATTCAGGGTAATAATGTTTTTAATATTGCAATCGAAGGTAATTTCGATGATTGCCAGCAAATGGTGAAAGACAGTTTTAATGATCAGTCGTTTCTTAATGGTACCCGCTTAGTCGCCGTTAATTCGATTAACTGGGCAAGAATTATGGCTCAGATTGTTTATTACTTTAGTGCATCGCTTTCTTTAGGTGGGCCTAGTAGAAGTGTTTCTTTTTCGGTACCGACGGGTAATTTTGGCGATATATTTGCCGGTTACCTTGCGCGTAATATGGGCTTACCCATCAATCAGCTCGTTGTTGCAACCAATAAAAATGATATTCTACATCGCTTTATTAGCCAGAATAACTATCAGTCGGACGTCTTGCATCATACTTTATCGCCAAGTATGGATATTATGGTATCAAGTAATTTTGAACGACTAATGTTCGATCTGTATGGTCGAGACGGAAAAGCATTGGTTGGGCAGATGGAGGCTTGGAAGAAACAATCTGGTGCAATCGAAACACATCGCTGGACTGCCGCGCGGAAGTTATTTGATAGCTATTCTGTTAATGATGAGCGAACGTGTGAAGTGATAAAAGAAGTTTACGATAAGACAGAATATTTAGTAGACCCTCATACAGCGATCGGTATTGAGGCGGCTCGTCATTGTCGTCGTGATGGTTCTATACCCATGGTTACGCTTGCTACCGCGCACCCCGTTAAATTCCCTGAAGCGGTAGAAAAGTCGGGTGTCGGTATCACGCCTGAGTTACCACATCACCTCGCTGACCTATATGAAAGAGAAGAGTATTACGAGGTATTGCCAAATAATTTAAATGAAGTACACGCTTATGTCGCTAAGCATCGTAGAAACTAGGTGATAAGCAGTTTAGGTAAGCAGTTTTAAAGCACTAAGGTAATGCCTTAGTGCTTTTTTTCTGCCTATGCAATGCGTGTTTAACGAACACGATGTTTTAAAATAAAACTTCAAATATACAGATAAATTGACATGAAAAAGACCATTCTTAGAAGAGATGAGCACAGTACTGCATCACCAATTGCCACTATTCCGCCTTTTTTAAGTAGAATTTATCATTCAAGAGGTGTGTTTAATGCTGAAGATTTAGAGTTAAGTCTTGCTAATCTCTTAGATAGCTCACAACTTAGAGGTATTGATGTAGCAGTTAAGCTTTTAGTTGATGCGTTTCAGCATAAGCAAAAAATCATGATTGTCGGTGATTTTGATTGCGATGGCGCAACAAGTACGGCGTTGGCGGTACACGCACTCCGCTCAATGGGTGCGTATGATTGCCAGTATCTAGTGCCAAATAGGTTTGAATTTGGGTATGGCTTAACGCCTGAAATTGTTGATTTAGCCGCGACGATGCAACCTGATTTAATTGTGACGGTTGATAATGGTATTTCAAGCATTGATGGCGTAAATAGGGCTAAATCGCTTGGCATTAAAGTGTTGGTAACCGATCATCATCTACCAGGCGATCAGACACCGGATGCCGATGCGATTGTAAATCCTAATCAGGCTTTATGTGGTTTTTTAAGTAAGAATGCGGCCGGTGTTGGTGTTATATTTTATGTAATGAGTGCACTTAGGTCGGCCTTACGAGAACTCGCTTGGTTTGAAAAAAATAGCATTAAAGAACCAAATCTAGGCAATTATCTTGACCTTGTTGCGCTTGGGACAGTCGCGGATTTAGTGCCTTTAGATAAAAATAATCGAATTTTTGTTGAACAAGGGCTAAAACGAATTCGAGCAGGGCGGTGTCGGCCCGGTATAAGAGCTATTTTAGCGTGTGCTCAGCGGAAGCCTGAAAATATAAGGGCAAGTGATATGGGGTTTGCGATCGGGCCGCGTTTGAATGCTGCGGGCCGTTTAGATGATATGTCACTGGGCATAGAATGTTTGTTATCAGAAGACGAATACAGTGCAAACCAACTTGCTCTACGTTTAGATCAATTGAACCAAGACCGTAAGTCGATTGAAGCCGATATGAAAATGGATGCAGATATTAAGCTACACGAAATGGACTTTGGTAAGGGTGAAATGGCGTGGGGATTATGCTTATATGAAGCGCATTGGCATCAGGGAGTGATTGGTATTTTGGCCTCTAGGGTGAAAGAAAAATTTCATCGCCCTGTCATCGTTTTTGCTCCTGCTGCTGATGATCCAACGATAGAAAACCCTGAATTAAAAGGATCGGCTCGATCAATTTCAGGGTTTCACATGCGTGATGCCTTGGATATTATTGCCAAGCGGCATCCTACGTATTTATCGAAATTTGGTGGTCACGCCATGGCTGCAGGTATGACGATTGAGAAAAAACACCTCAAAGAATTTACTCAAGCATTTGATACTGTGGTACGTGAGCAATTAACCGTGCAAGACCTTGAATCAACGCTGCTAAGTGATGGCGCGCTATCAGAAAATGAACTCACCATTGAATGCGTGAATATGCTTGAGCTTGCAGGACCGTGGGGGCAGCAGTTTCCAGAGCCTCGATTTGATGATACGTTTGAATTAGTGCAGCAACGCGTATTAAAGGACAAGCACCTAAAGTTAGTATTAACGAAACCAGGCAGTTCTCAAATGTTTGATGCGATTCAATTTAATAGTGAGTGGGTAGGGAAGTCATTACCTGAACAAATACGTGTGGCATATCGACCAAATATCAATGAGTTTAGAGGTCGTAAAAGCGTACAATTAATGATCGACCATATTGAAACTGTATCATAAGGTCAGGAACCTTTCATGAAGTGTATTTTATATAAAAATATTATCAGGCATCTGGCTTTTACTTTTGCTTGTTTTTTGCTCTTAGGCTGTAGCACGCCCAGAACGCAACCAAGTTCTGGAATAGAGCAAGAACCAATACTATCAACCACTGAGTTTTTAGCTGAAGATGGTTATCGTATTCCCCTCACTCGATATTGGCCTGAGACTTCACCCGATGGCATTGTCATCGCATTACATGGCTTTAATGATTACAGTATAGCGTTTGAAGGCATGTGCCAGTATTTTTCATCAAAAAATATGGCATGTGTTGCTTATGATCAACGCGGGTTCGGTGGAACAGACCTAGTGGGGATTTGGCCGGAAGAAGGCCGCTTACAAAAAGATTTGTATATGATTGTGAAGCAGTTTCGCAAGCTGTATCCAGAAAAACCTATTTTCCTAGTCGGTGAGAGTATGGGTGGCGCTGTAATTATGACTGCGATGGCTGATTCACGGTTTTCTTTAGCAGAAGAGGTGAATGGTACCCTACTATATGCGCCTTCAGTTTGGGCAAGAAGTACCCAGCCGTGGTATCAGCAGTTTTCGTTGTGGCTAGCGGTACACACTTTTCCTGGTTGGATGCCAACAGGAGAAGGCTTAGGCGTACAGGCGTCAGATAATATCGATGCACTTAGAGCAATGTGGCGAGATGATAAAGTTATAAAAGCGACACGAATCGATACTATTTATGGCTTAACAAACTTAATGGATAAGGCATTATTAGCAGCTAAAGATGTATCAATAAGGACGCTGGTATTATATGGCGACAAAGATGAAGTGATTCCGAAAAAGCCAACGTGTGAAATGCTTAAAACCATGAGACTTGTTGATGAGAGAATTACCTTTATCAACTATCCCGATGGCTATCATCTGTTAACTAGAGATTTACAGGCAGAGCGTGTGTTTAGTGATAGCGTTGAGTGGATGACTGGTGGGAAATCGAAGAAAGAGCGCTTCCAGTCTCTGGTATTAGAAGAAGATAAACCTGTTAGTTATTGTGTAGATTCAGATTCAGATTCTTAGTCGCAAAGAGTTATAAAATTCATATCGCATCGCTAGCTATTTTTAATGGCTGGCGATCCTGCAAGACCCAGTGCTATTTCAAGTAATACATCCCAAGGGCTAAGG
>JBLHVH010000070.1:0-14532 GCA_047628385.1 Oleiphilaceae bacterium | reverse complement strand
CGGTCTAACAAAGCAGACGGCAGATGTCATCCTTCCCAAGTTATCCAGAGTTTGTTCGCAGCCGTCTAACAAACTTGTTGCTATAGGCGCTTCTACCGGGGGCACTGTTGCGCTTGAGTATGTGATAACCTCTTTGCAAAAGGATTCTCCTGGCGTAGTCGTCGTTCAGCACATGCCCGCAGCGTTTACAGCTGCTTTTTCGTCTCGGTTAAACTCGGTTGCAGAGGTATATGTAAAAGAAGCCGAAAATGGTGACATTGTTGAAATGGGTAAAGTACTTATCGCTCCGGGTGGTAAACATATGATGATAGAAAATCGACTTGGAAAATTGTATATTTTAATAAAAGAGGGCCCTTTGGTGAGTCGTCATAAGCCTTCTGTGGATGTACTATTTCGTTCTGTAGCGCAGTCAGCTGCCAAACAAACCCTAGGAATTATCATGACAGGTATGGGGGATGATGGCGCTAATGGCATGAAAGAAATGTTTGACAATGGTGCTTTTACGGTGGCGCAAGATGAAGAAAGTTGTGTTGTTTTTGGTATGCCAGCAGTGGCTATTGAGCGTGGGGGTGTTAAGAAAATAAGCCCACTTAGTTGTATTCCAAAGATGATTAATGCTTTTAATCGACCCATTGACTTTAAGGAATACCTCTAATAAAAACACCATATCCGTGAGTTGAGCATCTCTCAACTTAATTGTTTATTATTTGGCGCAAACGATAGCTGGAGTCTAACACCAAATTCTGATAATCAGTTGGGCAAAACCACTAGCAGGTGGCTGGCAAAAATCTAGATATAAAAAGTGTTTTGAAGCGTTTTCGAAACTAAAAATAGAGCCTAAACTAGGCCCATATTTTGGCATTATATTTAGTTTTGTTGACGGTGCTACTAAAAACTGTGAATTTAAAATATATCAACTTGAAGACAGAGTATATAAATTAGATAGCGGTAAACTAAAGTTTGGTTGTCTTATAACTCAAATTTTGGCGTTCACTTTTAGCCAATAAAAGTGAATTACCCCTTATTCTAGAGCTTTTTGTCGTAAGGTAAAGCTACCCATTTGCATGACTTGCGTAAAAAATCGATAACCGTGTCTTCAATTTTTTTAACACGTCAGATTTATCAACGTTTGTTAAACGTGACACTACATTTCATGCTCCAGCAATTAACGCTTTGAATAATATCCACAACTTACTGGCAAAATTTAAGCAACTCAAACATTCTTCAACAGCATTTCTTACGTCACTAAGCCTCGCCAAGTCTGCTTCTTGTTTGGCTTCTTTGAAGTAAACTTCAATCCCCCAGCGGAGTGCATAAACCTCAAGTATTTTTTCATCTTCAAGTTGGCTATTCGTCGTTAAAAATAATGCCCGATCATGCTTACTCGCCTGTTGTCGGCTTTCATCTACTGAACGAACAAAGAGTCATTTTACTTTAACCCATTGGGCGGGTTCTTTAGCTGAGCTTGCGAGGCTTAGCTCAACAACGATTGATTAACTTTGATATGGCGTATCATTAAGTGTTTGCTAGCGACCTTTGAGTTGCGACTTGTATAGCTTCATAAGAGTATTGGGCATCTGATAGAGAGCTCAGTTGAACCAATGTGGCATTTAGTCCGACTTCTTTGAAAAATTCCTTCTGTTCAGCTAAAAAAGAAACTCAAACCCAGGCCAGGTGCTCATTGCTATTTCTACAGAATGATTGTCTTACTTGCTGCATGCATGCAGATAAGCAAACAGTAATAAAAATAACACTCAAGATTGAAAAGGACTTCATGTAGAGTTCTCTTACTATTTTTTTAAAATTGTAGTGAAGAAATGGAATAAAGCGTGTAATGAACGATTTTTAAGCTATTTGTAGTAAAGAACGTATACCTTTGTTAGTTTATTTTATGCTGGATTATTTTAGTGACATTGCTCAATGACCGGAAATAAACTCACGTGCTATTTGTTGAGAGGGTCTTGTCGTTGGTTAAATGCTGTTATATGGTTTTATCGAAAACAATATACATCTCGGTAGCCGTATTTATGGTTACCTTGAAACCGAGTATAACGAGCTAATTAATGGAGAGCTTATGAAATTGTATGGCGTAGGAAATTCTAGATCATTCAGAACTATTTGGGCAGCGGAAGAAGCTGTTATAACGTATGAGTATGTTGGCGTTGAGTTTGGTGGCACAGGCGAAAGTGGCTCGAGTGGAAGCACTTATCGTCAATTGAATTACCAAGGTAAAGTACCAACGATGATTGATGGCGAATTAGTGCTGACAGAAAGTGCTGCAATCGTAAATTATATTGCAACAAAAAATATCGCATTAAACTTAATTCCTAAAGCTGACAGTGCTGAACGCGCTTTATATGACCAGCTCGTTTTTTTTGTTCTAACTGACCTTGAACAGCCTTTATGGACCAATGGTAAGCATCGCTTCGCTATTCCTGAAAAGTGGCGAGTTCCTAAAATCTTGGAAACAACTAAGTGGGAATTTGAAAAATCACAAAAAGCACTTAAGAATATGATAGGAGCGGAACCTGAGTTTGCTTTAGATGATCACTTTACCATGGCGGATATTCTGGTAGCCCACACGCTCAATTGGGCAGACAGCTTTAAATTTGAGCTTCATGATGGCTTTAGAGCCTATAAAAATCGCATGATAGAGCGGGTCGCTTATCAGGCTGCGTTGACAAAGCTTAAAGCTGAATAAAGTTATTGTTAAGAGGGGCGCGACACTTTTTTGTACTAAGACTATAAAAGTGTGCGCCTTTATAACGGGTTGGTTGTGGGATTAGTGTGCGTTAGTTTTTTCACCCCATATTTCTTTCAGCCTTTGGTCTCGACCACAACTCCAACGATAGTAGTTATAACGAACAGAACTTTTCTTGTAGTAATCTTGGTGAAAGCTTTCGTTACCTTTAATAGGGTAAAACGTTGAAGCAGTAAAAATAGGCGTTACAACGGTTTGCTTAGGGAATTGACCCACAACTTTTTTACGCGAGTGTTCTGCAAGTTTTTGTTCTTTATCGTTGCCAACAAAAATGGCACTTAAATAGGCATGGCCTTTATCGCAAAACTGTCCTCGCGCATCAAAGGGGTCGATGTTTACCCAAAAGTGATCTAACAATTCCTTATAACTGACAATGTTTGGGTCGTAATCGACTTCAACTGCTTCGTAATGCCCGCGATGATTACCATTATATGTTGGGTCTTTGATCGTGCCGCCAGTAAACCCCGAAATTGCTTCGTTAACGCCTTCAAGTTTCTCAAAGTCAGCCTCAATGCACCAAAAACAGCCGCCTGCAAAAATAGCTTTATCAGCGGTAGCGCTAGTGGTGATTGCGAGTAAGCCAATTAATAATAAAAAAAATTGAGTTTTTTTCATGTAAGTTCTCTCAAGGGTTAAGTTTTAAAATCACAAGATAAATACGCACATAGTATATGTGGTGCATTTATTACTAACATCGAGGTCTTTCTAAAACTTCAATAGGTTTAGTGTGCAGAATCCTAATAAAGAAAAAAAGTGCTTGAGGCTATTCTTTATAAAACTATGATTTATTGTGATAAAAACGTTAGATTTGAAGGCCTAATATGACAAATAATCGCTTTCAGCGTGGTACTTGATATTGTTTTATCCATAGTAGACGAATATTATGTCATTACACTTTCAACGTAAAAATGGAATGGCACCTTCATTGTCTAAATATTCAGCGCTTATATTACTTTTTGGTTTCATCTTTTTTGGCTCTATGCCGGTGAATGCGGTTCAGATTAATAAACTCTATTCTGCTTCGGTGCCGATTGCTTCTCAGCAGAAGCAAGACCGATTACAAGCTTTTGACCAAGCCTTGAGTATTGTTTTAGTTAAAGCAAGTGGACAGTTTAATGAAATTACTGGCCCTGGTTTTATAAACACGCTATTACCAGCAGAGCCGATTGTTCAAACGTTTAGCTATCGTGAGAACCCAGCGTATCAAAAATTTATACAAAGCCAGTCTTCGTTGGAGGGGGATAAAGGTCTCGAGAAGAATGAAGACCCTAATGCCATAGAATCAATAAACTCACCCTTACCTTATCTCTTAGATGTTTCTTTTGCGCAATCGATCGTTGAAAAGAAGATGACAGATCATGGCTTACCTATTTGGGGACGTGTGCGCCCATCAGTGCTAGTTTGGGTCGCTTATGAGCAGAAAGGTGAACGCTCTATTGTCGGAACGTCTGATACGAGTGCGTTAGTTGAACAATTATTACTTTTAGGTGAGCAACGAGGTGTCCCGCTATATCTTCCTGTTGCTGACTTACAAGATGTCAGTGGCATAGAGATTGATGATCTTTGGGGTTTGTTTCCAGAATCGGTTGAACAAGCGTCTAAGCGTTACAATGCGGATGCTGTCGTGATGATGAGGGTTTATGAATCCGAAAATGGATTGTGGTCAGGAAATTGGTCACTGAACCTTAAGCAGACCTTTGAGGTGGGTGCTCAATATAGCAGCAGCTTACCCAAGTTATTAGAGGTGCTTGTCTCAGACTTGGCTGAAAAATTATCATCACATTATGCTGTCTCCAAAATTCCTGGTGAAGAGGGAGGGGTATTTAATTTAGAGGTAGACCAAGTAAATACCTTTGCTGATTATAGTGATATTCAACGCTATCTGACTAGCTTGCCGCCCGTAGCAGCAATGAAAATGAATTGGGTACTTAGTGGGCGTGCAGGTTACCAAATAACGTTGGTAGGTTCAAAAAATCAATTTTTTGAACATGTCGATTTAGGTGGGCGACTCAAGAAAGATTTACGTATTAGATCGTTGCAAACTACCGAGAGTGAGGAGGTATTGGACTTGGGTATGTTAAATGATGAAAATCAAGACGAGCAAGTACTTCAATATCAAGACATCACGATTGAACAAAAGATCTTTGCAGGTGATACCGAGTATTATATTTGGTCTTCCGGTAATTCTTTGTTGTTAGATAAATTCCAAAATTTAGATAAAGAATATTAACCCAGGCATATTTGATGTTACCTGCAAATCAGATTCCCAATGTTTTAACGATCATACGCATTATTTTGATCGTACCCTTTGCCTTTTATGTTTTGGAGCATCAATACCTTGAGGCATTGATAATTTTTTTCTTTGCTGGTTTGTCCGATGGCGTGGACGGGTTCTTAGCCCGTCAGTTTAATTGGCGGTCTCGTTTTGGCGCAATCGCAGATCCGCTGGCCGATAAATTACTCTTAATCACGGCTTACGTTATGCTAGCTTGGACCAACCAAATACCTATTTGGTTGGTTTGCTTAATACTAGGGCGCGATTTTATTATTGTTTGTGGTGCGCTTAGTTATCATTACTTTATTAGTCATTATGAAATTAAACCGTCGTGGTTTGGCAAAGCTTGTACGTTATCCCAAATTATTTATGTCTTAGTGGTGATCTTAACATTGGCCGAAATCCCTATGCCAGAGAGTGTCGTATCGAATGGCCTCTGGGTCGTTGCTGGGATAACGCTCTTTAGCGGTTTACATTATATAGGTGTTTGGACGTTGAGAGGGTGGCATGTACTCAAAGCTAAATAGAACCAGTCCAAATGAACAATTAGCACTTCCTGTGTTACAGCGACACGATTCATCTTTTGAAAATTTCTTAGGTGATGCGAATAGAAAGTGTGTCACCCTATTGAAACAATCACTTGAGGAGCATAACGAAACATTAATTTACATCGCTGGCCCAAGCGGTTCAGGGAAGACCCACTTAATGTATGCGGCGATTTCTTATTTTGAGGCGCGTCATGAAGGCTTAGCGTGTTATTTTTCAATGGACGAACTTGTTGGAAACGATGATGTTGATACCTTATTTGAAGGGCTTGATAGTTTTTCGTTGGTCGTGCTAGAAAATATAGATAGCTGGTTAACATCAAATGATCGTGAACAAAGCTTGTTTAACTTATTTAATCACTTCAAAATGACAGGCCAGCAATTATTACTTAGTTCAAAGTCAGTACCGGAGCATTTGTCTGTTGCTTTGCCTGACCTAAGTTCAAGGCTGAAATCAGGACTTTTGTTAACTTTAGTTTCGCTTATTGATCAAGAAAAAGAGTCGTTATTAAGAGACTTGGCGATACAGAAAGGTTTGCGCTTAGAGGAAGAAGTTTCTTCTTATATCATTAAGCGTAGTGGTCGAAATTTAAGTGAATTAGTGGATGTGCTAGACACTTTAGATCAGGCATCATTGGTAGAAAAACGTAAGTTAACCGTACCATTTGTCAAAAAAATTCTTCAATGGTGAGACGCATTGATAATACGTAGTTTATTATTTTATAGCATAAAAAAAGAGGAGTAAGATCATGATTCGTGTCGTTTTTAATCAAAAAGGGGGCGTTGGTAAATCCAGTATAACGTGTAATCTGGCTGCTGTTAGTGCAGCGGAAGGACGCCGTACTTTGGTTGTTGATCTTGATCCACAAGGCAACTCAACTCATTACTTGATGGGCCAGCCTGCGGCTGAGTTGAAAAATAATGCAGCAGATTTTTTTGAACAGACTTTGTCTTTTAATATGTTTCAAAAAGACCCTGTTGAATACGTGCATGCGACCCCTTTTGAAAATTTGTTTGTTTTACCTTCCAACCCAGAACTAGATTTTTTGGCAGGTAAGCTGGAAGCAAAGCATAAAATATTCAAGTTAAAGAATGCACTTAGGGCATTAGAAAACCAGTTTGATGAAATTATTATCGATACTGCGCCTGCATTGAATTTTTATACGCGTTCAGCATTGATTGCGACCGATAAAGTTTTGATACCTTTTGATTGTGATGATTTCTCACGTCAGGCGCTTTATCATATATTGGGTGAATTACAGGATATTCAGGAAGACCATAATGAAGGCTTAGAGGTTGAGGGAATTGTGGTTAATCAGTTTCAGCCCCGTGCAAGTTTACCGGCTAAGTTGGTTCAAGAGTTGATTGATGAAGGTATGCCGGTATTGCCTGTTAAGTTAGGCTCGTCTATTAAAATGAAAGAATCACATCAGGCTTCAAAACCATTAGTTTATTTTGCCCCAAAGCACGCGCTTACACTTCAGTTTCAAGAATTGTTTCAATATTTGTGTGAAGAAAAGGTTGAGGTTGAAGAAGTTAGTCTTTAGCAAATGATTTTTGTTAAAAGGGGAGCAACGATGCCTAATATTTTTAAGTTAAGGGTTCAGTTGTTCTTCCGTATTGGTGGTGTACTCATGATCGCCAATGCTTTTTAGATGGTAACTTCTGCCCATCATTGGTTTATCACCATTGCTTTTGATTTAGTCGCGGCAGGTGCGCCAAATAATCACTTTATTCATGATGTTGCTGCGGCGCATCTTACATTTGGGTTCGGTTTAATTTGGTGTGCAAGTAATCTCAATGTGTGCCTTCCTGTTTATCTTGGTATCACCTTCTTTATGGTTGTCCATGGCTGTTAGCCACATGCTTGAAATGCTTTTCGGTCTGCTACCTCGCAGACATTGGTGGATTGATTTTACTTTGGCTTTTTTATCGGCAATCTTGCTATCTACTTTAGCTATTTCTGTCGTATGGCATAAGCTTTTAGCTGCATAGCTACACACAAAAAATATATTAATACCCGTTTCTGTATCGGTATTTAATTATTATCGTTTTTATAATGCCGCCAGAACGTTTGTTGGTTAAAACCCTGCATAGGGTGGTTATTTACCACGAGAAAGGGGGTTCCACGACCACCTAATTTATCGAAGTAGTTTCTTGCTGCGGCCGATGTTTCGATATCAAACTCCATAAAAGGAATATTTTCAGCAGATAAAAACTTTTTAGCACTAAGGCAGTTAGGACAGTAAGTCGCGCTAAACATGATCACTTTTTTAGCTAGCTGCTCATTATCTTTATGAACGTTTTTTGCATGCGTAGAAGTGTTAAGATCAGCAACGCCAGTAATAGAGAAAATTAGAAAAGAAAATAATACTGATAGTTTTGTCATCAAAATCTCAATTGAAAAGGTCGTCACAACTGTAAATATGAGTCTTTTTAACAAGTCTGTTTACATAAAAACGGCTATTCCAAAACAGTTATGTCGGCGTGCTGACACAAAAACTGTCATACCGGGTGCTTACGAAAACAACTGTCATGCCAGTGCGCATTTCGGCCGGTATCTATTGTATTAATCACCTAAGTTTGGCGATGGAACATAGATTACAGTCCAAAGCACAAGCGGAACGAGAATGACTAGCTTTCTTGCAAAGGTCTCAGCATAAAAGTTATGACTCGCTTTTCTCTAGAAAGTTTCTTTTGGAAGGCTAAATTGATACTAATGTTTTTTACGGGCAATAAACGTCGCTCTTTTCGGCGCTGGGTAGCCCTCGACGGTGAGGTTTACATCGTCCGGATCTAAAAAGTCTTTAAGCGACTGATACGCCATCCAATCGGTAGAATGCTGTTCTTCTAAGCTGGTTTGATTGCTTTCTACGCAGGCGATGTTCTCAAAGCCTGCACGCCTTAACCAGAGTTCCATGGTTGGAATACTAGGGATAGACCAGACGTTACGCATCATAGCGTAGCGATCTTCTGGCATTAAGGTATAACCTAGCTCGCCTTCACACACTAATGTTTCTAGTACGAGCTCACCTCCTTTTACGAGCGTGTCTCTGAGCTCTATTAAATGATCAATCGGAGACCGACGATGATAGAGTACGCCCATCGAAAAGGTTGTATCGAATGCACCTAGTTTTTCAGGCACATCTTCCATTTTGACGGGTAATAAATGGATAGGGGCTTTTAGGCCGCAGTATTTCTTTAAGGCTTCAAATTGAAATAGATATAAAAAATTTGGATCAATGCCAATCACTTGCTGGGGCGATTCGTCCAGCATTCGCCAACAATGATAGCCTGAGCCACACCCTACATCCAAAATAAGACGGTTCTTCAGAGGGCTGATATGTTCTTTAATACGGTCCCACTTCCAGTCAGAGCGCCATTCGGTTTCGATATGTGTGCCAAATAACTCATAAGGACCTTTTCGCCAGGGCATTAGTCCCCTTAAACCCTCATCTAATTGCTTTTGGCTGGCCTCGTCGAGTGCTGTATTTATGCTAGCACCAACACGCGCTGTATTTAAGTTGATTTGGTCAGCTTTAATATCAGGTAACTGGTCAAATGCCGCTTGCCAGCGTTTTAGGTCACCATGGGGATTTTCTTGTAATTTTTGTTTTAAGAGTGGAATCAGTGTATCCAACCAAGGCGCGAGTTGGTTGGTTTTCATAAATTCAAACAGGTCATCAAATAGTGGGTAAAAATTCATTTCTTAAGGGTACTCTTTAGTATTTGTCTATTTGGTTTGCAGATATTGTTAAGGTTAAATCGTTAAGCTTTAAAGGCAATGAGTGACATAAAATTAAAACACTGATACCAAAGGTGTACCGTGTCAAAGCCTGTGTCACTCAGCCTTTTTTTATGTTGCTCTAATGTGTCTGGCAATAACACTTGATCCAAAGCAGAGCGTTTTTGGCTTACCTCCAAATCACTATAACCATTCGCTTTTTTGAACAGCCAATGCAGCTCTTCCAAATGACTCTGTTCGGTTTGAACATCAAAACAAATTTTTTCAGAGAGTATCAAAACACCACCAGGTAGTAAGGCAGTCTGAATTTTTTGTAGCAAACTATTTCGATCTTCTGGTGGTAAAAATTGCAACGTAAAATTAAGTGTCACCACCGAGCAGGGCTTGAATTCTAAGTCACGAATGTCTGCGCAAAGCTGCGTGACAGGTGTGGTGTCATTATCCAGTTCAATGTAGTGATTACATCGTTCAAGCATTGACGGCGAATTATCGACAGCCACTAATTCGCATTGTTTGTTTTTGAGGCCATGGCGCATAGCCAGTGTGGAGGCGCCTAAAGAACAGCCCAAGTCATAACAGTATGAGTTTTCTTGCGCGTATTGTTCTGTAATCAAGCCAATCATCGGAATGATTGTTGTATAGCCGGGCACAGAGCGCTTAATCATATCAGGGAAAACCCGCGCAACGGCATCATCAAAAGAAAACTCGTTTACTTTTTCGTGCGGGAATGCATAAATTGTATCGGGGTTAGGCGTCTTCATAACGTGCTCATAGGTAAATTAATTACAACGTATTCCACGATTTTTGTAGTCAACCAACAAACCTTGCATGGCTGGATCATTGTCAGAAGTCACAAATAAATAACTATCGTTGCAAACAGCGGTTTGGTCAGATGACTTATGTGATAAACGATAAGATTTATCATCCATATTCTCAATAAAAACAACTTTATAGCCAGCGATGGGCGCCGCAGTTTTGTTTACACTGTGCTTGATCGCGCCGCTAATGTCTAAGGCAATCACCGTAATAACAATGGTGGCAAAAATAATAAGTACCACGGTTGATACTTTAACTGAATCTGTTTCTGACGTTGTCATGTTGTGACCCAACTCGTTTGAAAAAATCTTTAATTTGTTATACAAATAAAGTGGTTTGTTTAAGGAAAAAGCTTTAATGGCGCTTCATCTAATAAGGCAAACTGCTCGCGTAGTTCTAATATGTGTTCTGACCAATACCGCTCTGTATTAAACCACGGGAAGTGCATGGGAAAGGCAGGATCAACCCAACGTCTCGCCAGCCAAGCAGAATAATGCATCATACGCATGGTTCGTAGTGTTTCGACCAATCTTAACTGTGCGGGGTCGAATGTACAAAACTCTTCATAGCCTTCAATTAATTCAACGAGCTGCTTTGTTTTAAGCGCATGGTCACCTGAAAGCATTAACCATAAGTCTTGAATAGCCGGCCCATTGCAGCAATCATCAAAATCTACAAAATAAGCAAGATCATCCCGCCATAGAATATTACCAATATGGCAATCGCCATGCAGTTTTATCGGGGTGTAATCCACTTCCTTCCAAATCGCTGACATTTTATCGATTATGTCAGCACTCAGTGTTTCGTAAGCTTTTAGTAATGATAAAGACAGAAAGTCATTGTCGAGTAAAAATTGACGGCTATTTACCGCCATTGCTTCCATTGAAAAATCTTTACGGTGCTTAAATGTTTCGGTACCGCTTGTTTGGTGTATTCGACCGATATTTCTCCCAATACGAAACAGCGTGTCAGGAAACTCTATTTCAGGTGCATGACCGCCTTGGCGTTTAAACATGGTAAAACGAAAACCGTCAAACGCATGTAGCGTTTTGTCATTAATTTCAAGTGGCGGTACGACCGATATGTCATTGTCCAATAACGCTTTCGTGAACTGGTGTTCTTCCATAATTGCTTCAGTCGTCCAACGTTGAGGACGATAAAACTTAACAATTAACGGGGTTTGATCTTCAATACCTATTTGGTAAACCCTGTTTTCGTAACTATTAAGCGTCAGAATGCGCGAGTCACTGAGTAGGCCAAGAGACTCAACAGCATCCAATACAAAGTCGGGCGTAAGTTTAGCGTAGGGATGATCCAAGTGATTCGTCCTAAGTGAAAGCTTAATTTAAAAGAGTGTTTAAAAACGCGGGCATGATAGCATGCTTTAACAGGGTGAGTATTTGCAAGTGGAAGAGAGGAGTAATCGCGGCTTATGGTAGCCTGAGAATTAACCTTCAATCTACCAATCAAGCCGTTAATCGAAACTTAAATTATTTAGAAAGGAATCCATTAATAATTCAGTGTTTATTTGGCCACAAACAGTAGTAATAAATGGATTGAATGAAAGAGAAATTTTAAAGTATATAAAAAATATTCAGCTAAATACCCCAAGATATCAGCTTGCAAAAAATAACTGCTCTCATATTATCGCTAACTGCCTTCAAGCGGGAGCATCGAAACCAACCTTTACACCTCACGCCGGTGCATACGCGAAACTAGGCAATATACTTGGCCGTGGGATCTGGACACCAGATCAGGTTCTTAGATATGCAAGAGAGCTAAATTAATGCGTATTTTTTACAATGAACAATTCAACATTGATCTGGGGTTATTAAACTACCTGCATCCTTTCGATGGAACCAAATTTAGAAAAGTTGTAAACGATATCAAGAATCTTGAACATATCGTTATTGACACCTCTGCCGCCCCTATTTCAACGAACACCATTAATGAGTTTCTCAACGAGTTGATGGAAATGATGGTTATTGAAAAAAAGTTCATATGCAGAGCTTTAGAAATTCCACATCTTCCTTTTATCTCATTTAATTATCTCGATAAGAAAATCCTCTACCCAATGCGTTTAGGTGTTGGAAATACACTCGCCGCATCTAAAGCCGCTCTTAAAGGTGAAGACTGCTGGAATCTAGCTGGTGGCTATCATCATGCAAGCCAGCATAATTCAGAAGGTTTTTGCATTTACAATGATATTGGAATTGCATATCAGGAGCTAATAAAATCAGGCATGCTAACCAACAGTGACTGTATTTTAATTATCGATACCGACGCTCACCACGGTAATGGAAATGCGCGTACATTTAAAGAAAACACTAATATCACATTACTCGATGTTTATAATCGTTCAATTTACCCCATGACAGAAACAACAAGAGAAAGAGTTGATATTGCAGTGCCATTAACTTCAGGCGTGACTGGTGATGAATACCTGAGTAAATTCGAAGCAGCGCTTCAGCAAGTGACCTCGGATTATAAAATAGCGTATATCGTAGCTGGTACTGACGTTTTAGAAAGTGACCCATTAGGTCAAATGATGCTGTCATTAGACGATGTGGTGCAAAGGGAGAAAATGACTTTAAAGCGACTTAAGGATTTAGGCATTCCTGCAGTATTTTTAGGCGGTGGCGGTTACTCGAAAGAAAGTGCAAAAACAATTTCTGCGACCATTAAAGCCGTTAGTGCTCTTTAGATTAAAGTTTGGGGACAGTGTAGAATGGCACTTACTAAAAAGTGGTAAAATACCTTATGTCTCGAATTCTTTTTTATCTCGCCAAAAAACTATCTAAATCAAAGTAATAATTAATATGGCTAATAACATTCAGTTTGATAACGTCGAAATTCTTGTGGACGGTAAAGGAAAGCAGGCAATTTTAATGCTTCATGGCTGGCCTGATAATGCGAACCTCTGGGACAGACAGGTTGATGCGCTTAAAGATAACTATCGCTGTATTCGTTTTACGCTTCCTGGTTTCGACCCAAAACATGAGCGGCGTACTAGGACCCTAGACGAGTTAATTGATTTTATTCAAAGAGTGCTTGACGAAGTCTGCCCTGATGAACAGGTAATTCTAATGGTTCATGACTGGGGTTGTCTTTTTGGTTATCAATTTTATAACAGGTTTCCTGATAGAGTGTCTAAGGTTATCGGTGTTGATATTGGAGATACAATCTCTTGGGAAAAGGATATACCCCCACTTCATCAAGTAGCAGCTTATACTTATCAGGCTATGTTAGCTGCTTGCTGGAAACTGGGCGGAAAGCTGGGTGATATTGGTTCGCGTTCCATTGCTAAAATGTTCAAGTACCCAGGTCCTATTGAACAGGTTTGTTCGAACATGGCATATCCCTATGTCATGTTTCGTTATGCTGGTAAAGACTCCTATGACAAAAACCTCACAGCCTTTGAGCCTGATTGTCCATTCTTATTTATTTATGGCGCCCTTTCGCCTATCGACTCCTTTTCTAGAAAGTGGGCAGAGAATATGGAAAAAAAGCCTAGCAATAGATTTGTCCCGTTTCAGACAGAGCATTGGGTAATGCTTGAACAACCAGAACAATTTAATCAAACAATAATTGAATGGCTTTCTAATGAATAATGAGTACTCTGCTTAACGTTATAAGCAGACCACACCATAAGAACATACGAATCTAAAATTTACTATGTTGTAATTTCCGCAACAATTTCTTGATCTGAAATAGATATTGGTCCAAAAGAAAAAACATTACAGACGTCGGGTAGATCTTATTTTTAGAAAATTAAAGCCTATTTATGGGAGGTAAAAACTGGAATATCACTTCCACTCTAAGGTATATCACAGACATTAAAGTCAGTAAAATATTACTCTGACCTTAATTATTCTTTTTCTTCTCGCTCGCTGTTTCATCTTAACAAGAGTCAGACTTTAATTTTTTAATTTTGTCATTAAGTGATATCAAAGACTCATCTGACTTATTTACTTTACTCAAAAGTACAAATAACTCAAGAAGAACAAATCCAGAACCCATATAGACACCTGATAGAAAGTGATTAACAAACATAATAACCTCAGTATTAGAGGTTGAAGTCAGGAGCAAGGTTTTTATACCTAACATGAATAAAATCATGCCACCTGCATAGCTAAAACTATGAAAGCAGTCATGAATCATAGTTTTATATCCTGTAGTACAAGCATAAATCTTTATTTTAGAATGCTTTTTATCAAGACTTTTAATTTTCTTAATAAGGCGTCTTTCTCTTGCTCCAAAATACCAAGCCATTGCAACAGATCAAAAACCTAAAAAACATTTCCTCTATTACACATTAGATACGAACCGTTTAGTTTATTTTTAACTTGATTATGCTTATTATATTTTTAGCATTTTAGGTTCGTTTTGA
>JBLHVH010000069.1:0-14687 GCA_047628385.1 Oleiphilaceae bacterium | reverse complement strand
GGCGAATTGTAGGTCTTGTTAGCGCCATATTTTGGCTCGCGATGACTATACGATTAGGTTTTTCAGATCGTCTTAAATTTAAGGGAATTATCGATGATGTTAATGCTTATATTGACTTGGGGAAGTCGATGATAACTACAATGTGCTAGATTCTTTTAATCGAATAGTGTAAAAAAAACGCACCACTTCATGAACTTAGAATGCTTATTACCTTATAAAATACTATAGTGCATTTTTTGAAAACTAATAATGATGATAAAACTATGAGTACAGATAAATCACGTAAATATTCACAAAAAATCGTAGATGGCACAGCTCAGGCGCCAAGCCGTTCAATGTTAAGAGCGGTAGGCTTTGGTGATGAAGATTTCAAGAAATCGCAGGTCGGTATTGCCTCTACCTGGTCAATGGTAACGCCGTGCAACATGCATATTAATACCCTTGCAGAAGAGGTTGGTAAGGGGGTAGATAGCGCCGGAGCTAAAAGCGTAATTTATAACACCATTACCATATCTGACGGTATCTCCATGGGCACCGAAGGCATGAAGTATTCGTTGGTATCGCGTGAAGTTATTTGTGATTCCATAGAGGCAGTGTCGGCCGGTATGGGGCATGACGGCATTATTGCTATCGGTGGCTGCGATAAAAATATGCCCGGATGTTTGATGGGTCTAGCACGTCTGAATCGCCCTTCTATTTTTGTCTATGGCGGAACAATTTTACCTGGCGAAAACCACACAGATATCGTCTCAGTATTCGAAGCAGTAGGCTCTTATTCTAACGGTGATATTCCCTTAACCCAGTTGGATCATATTGAAAAAACAGCGATCCCCGGACCCGGTTCTTGCGGCGGCATGTATACAGCAAATACTTTAGCCTCGGCGATTGAAGCTTTGGGTATGAGTATGCCGAATAGCTCTGCGCAAAATGCAATTTCAGATAACAAGAAGCAAGACTGCATTGATGCAGGAAAAGCTATTGTTTACTTACTCGAACATGATATTAAGCCTTCCGATATAATGACCAAAAAGGCCTTTGAGAATGCGATTACGCTGATCATTACCTTAGGAGGCTCTACCAATGCAGTGCTGCATTTAATTGCGATGGCAGACGCCGTAGGCGTAGAAGTGACATTGGATGATTTTGTGCGTATTGGTGAAAAAACACCGGTGATTGCCGACTTGCGTCCAAGCGGTCAATATTTGATGTCTGAATTAATAGAAATCGGTGGCATTCAACCTCTGATGAAGCGTTTGTTAAATGCGGGCATGCTGCATGGTGATTGCATGACAGTAACGGGTAAAACTATGGCCGAGAATTTGGCTGGGGTAGCGGATTATCCTGAAGGACAGAATATTATTTTACCTTTTGATAAGCCAATTAAAAAAGACAGTCATCTTGTTATACTGAGCGGTAATTTAGCGCCTGAAGGTGCGGTTTCAAAAATTACCGGCAAAGAGGGTTTACGCTTTACTGGAACGGCTAAAGTGTATGACTCAGAAGAGCAAGGTTTTGCTGCTATTATTGAAGGTCAAGTGGTTGCTGGTGACGTCGTTGTCATTCGCTACGAAGGCCCGAGAGGCGGACCAGGTATGCGGGAAATGTTGAGCCCCACCTCTGCAATTATGGGCAAAGGTTTAGGCAACGATGTCGCGCTCATTACCGATGGACGCTTTTCAGGCGGCAGTAGAGGTTTTGTGGTGGGCCATATCACACCTGAAGCCTTCGAGGGTGGTGCCATCGCGCTGGTAGAAAATGGTGACAGCATTACAATTGACGCGCAGAGTCGTGAGATAACACTCAATATCAATGATGAAGAAATGGCTAGTAGGAAGCAAAACTGGAAACAGCCTGCGCCAAAATATACCAGAGGCCTGCTAGCAAAATATGCCAGAACAGTTAGCTCTGCTTCTACCGGTGCGGTCACTGATAAACCTGACTAATCGTTTAGGAACTTAAGTAGCTTAAAAGAAATATTTTTGATTTTTCGAATGTCATTCAAACAAAACCAATTTGTTTGAATGACATTGTTACTATCCCTAGCCGAATTTATTTGCAGAGTTCATACTATAAGCATTCATAGTGCTTGAGCGCCAGATGATGATTGTCTGGTATATTATGAATTAATTCATGAAGTTCCATGCAACGATTTAACCACTGACTATCTTTTTTTTCGAAGCATCGAAAAGCCACCATAATAAGCGCTTAAGTTTTTCCAGCACCAAGTCGAATATGATAGCGACAATTTCCACCTCTCGGTACTCACCAGTATTTTTAGAATACGCAACGTCATCTAACCAATATATTAGTTCCTGCTCCCAAAGACCTGAGTTCCGAAATACGCTCTCTAAATCAGCTATAATTTTCTCTGAACGAATCGCTTCGTGTGTCTCTTCGGCTAATGCTATACCTCGAGCACATTGCTTTGCGAGCCCAAGCCAATGAACTAAGGACTTCTAAAGAACAGGTATGTAACGAATGAATAGTGGTATGAACTCATCAGGAAGAAAGCGCCATGCCGGTAATGGTTTGAGTACGTTCATAAACCTGCTGAAGTCGATCCCGCAACACAGTTAACTTTTGGGACAGTAATGGAAATAACAAATAATTTCCGCATTGTCGAATTAGCTCATACTTAAAAGCCATATACAAATCATCTAATTCATATGGCAAAGCAGTGGGTGCTTTTTAAATATCGGTATAAAGCTGTTTTGGCGGAATGAGGTATTCTAAATTAACTGATAGATCTAAGGGTATACGCAAGGTAAATCGAGCTATTTTATTAGAGACAAGTTCATCAATTTTTGTACCTTCAGGGACAATCACAGCTCCACGATCATTGTAAATATCTTGAACGGCTAGAACAGGATTAGTCCTATTCACCTCAGCTAAACGATCTGCATAAGCGTTTCGCTATATTTCTGACATAATAATAGATTTTATTTTAGTCTTCATTAAGCTAAAAGCTAAGAAAATATTAAGTCAATTAAAGTTTAGTCTAAAACATATTTAGTGTATTTTTTACAATGACGCCTGCTTAATAAATACATACCATTACGATCCAATAGGCTTCAAACCACTTTTATCACTACCTGTATTGAAGAAATACACAGCCTAGTTCATAAACTTAAACCCTGTAGAGTTTTAATTTGCTACCAATAACCCAGTTTTTACCTCAAGTATCAGACTGCTTATCACGTAATAATAATCTTGTATTACAAGCAGAGCCTGGTGCAGGTAAATCAACCGCATTGCCTTTAAGCCTTATCGACGCTGAATGGCTAGGTCATAAAAAGATTATAATGCTTGAACCTCGTCGAGTAGCGGCTAAATCAATCGCTTATTATTTGGCGAAGCTCTTGGGCGAAAAGGTTGGCGGCAGGATTGGTTATCAGGTAAAAAATGATCGCAAGATCTCTGAGAGCACGATTTTAGAGATCGTCACCGAGGGTATTCTAACAAGACGACTGCAAAGTGACCCTGAAATAAGCGATGTTGGCCTTATCATTTTTGATGAGTTCCATGAGCGATCTATCCATTCAGATTTGGCCTTAATGTTAGCGCTGGAAGTTCAGCAGACGATTCGTGAAGACTTAAAGCTACTGGTTATGTCAGCCACTATAGATACCAATTTAATCTCTAGCTATTTAGATAATGCCCCTGTCATTAAGTGTCCTGGTCGCGCTTATCCGGTAAGCCTTGACTATGTTCATAGCAGCATTGTTCAAGACAAAAGTCATCTCAGCTTGAAGGTAATGAAAGCTTTAAGACCAGTATTATCATCGGATAAAAAAGGTGATACCTTGGTATTCCTCCCCGGCCAAGCCGATATAAAAAGATGCTTATCCGCGGCAAAAAGTAGCTTTCACGAAAACCAAAATGTAGTTTTCCTGCCGCTTTATGGTGGCCTGTCCATTGACCAGCAAGAACAAGCATTGTTACCTGATCCATCAGGCAAACGACGTGTAGTTTTTACCACTAATATTGCCGAAACCAGTTTGACCATAGAAGGCGTATCGTGTGTCATAGACAGTGGCTTAGAGAAAATATCGGTGTATGACCCATTGAGCTGTATGACTCGCCTAGAAACGTCGTATATTTCTAAAGCTTCAGCAGACCAGCGAAAAGGTCGAGCCGGACGCTTACAAGCAGGATCGTGTATTCGTTTATGGAGTGAGTCCAAGCAACATTCTCTAAAAGACTTTCAAAGCGAAGAAATTCTATCTGCTGACTTATCAAGCTTAATACTCGACCTGTTCGCTTGGGGTTTAAATGACTACCATACAATAAACTGGCTCAGCCCTCCCCCCTTAGCACACTTTGAATCCGCTAAACATCTATTAAGCTCTTTAGGCCTGGTAAGCGATGGCGTAGTCAGTGATGCCATAGCGATCACAGCACTTGGAACTGAAGCTACTAAACTAGGGCTTCAACCGAGGTTAGCCGCAATGCTATTGCAGGCAAACACGCCTTTAGAAAAAGGCATAGCGTGCGAACTTTCAGCACTGCTGTCGGAGAATGATATTTTTTACAATCGACGAGGTGTCGATATTATTGAGCGTTTGCTTGCGCTGCAAGATTATAAAACTCAAAAAAAAACCGCGCTTCAATCCTGGCCTTTAAAAGGCGCGACAGTGGAACAAACCTTAAGTACTACAAGATCGCTAAAAAATAGCTTAAAAATATCGACCAAGACCCAAGCTTATTCCCTTACTGATTTACAAGACCACGTGGGGAAACTTCTTCTACTCGCTTATCCAGACCGTCTGGCTAAAAGGCGTTCAGCAAACTGTGGCCGTTACCAACTCGCCAATGGTAAAGGTGTTCAATTATTCGATGATGACCCGCTATTTGGCTCTGATTGGCTGGTAATTAGCGACTGTAATGCGCAAAAAAAAGAAGGTCATATTTTTAGCGCAGCCGCCATTACACTAGAAGATATACATGAATCTGTTGGACACTTAATTACAGATAAAGATGAATATCGGCTGGATGATAAAAAGCAAACTATTATTGGTCGGAGGCTTTCTTGCTATCGATCCATCATTCTTAGGTCTCAACCTTTAACAAACATTCCAGCGGAAGAGTTTCAAAAATGCCTAAATAGCCTTCTAAAATCAGAAGGTCTAAAACTACTAAATTGGTCAGAAAAATGTCAAGATTGGTTAGCAAGAGCCACATGGTTAGGTGAAGTTATAGAGAACTTCCCTAAGCTAACAGAAGGTTCATTGATTCAAACTACTGAGCAATGGCTTCTCCCCTACCTAGCAAAGGTAAATAGTTTAGCCCAACTCAAGCAGGTCAATGTCTTAGAGCTTATCAAGGGATCCTTATCCTGGGACGAGCAACAACTACTCGAAAGACAAGCACCTACGGTGTATGTCACGCCCAGTGACAAAAAAACCCCTATCGTTTACGATCAAAACCAGGGGCCAACCGTATCTGTAAGACTCCAAGAGATGTTTGGTGAAATTGAGTCGCCCAAAATTGGCGGTAATAAAGTTCCTCTTAGATTCGAACTGCTATCACCGGCCCAAAGACCCATTCAAACCACCAGTGATTTAGCAAACTTTTGGAATACATCTTATTTTGAGGTCGCCAAAGAGATGCGAGGTAAATATCCACGGCATCGCTGGCCAGAACAACCCTTGTTAGAAAAACCGGGGCACTCAATGAAGCATCGACGCCGCTAGAATAATCTAAAAAACGACAGTTTTTTTTGAAGGTCTCAAGTTACTTTAGTAAGTTAGGTCAATTACTCCTAGCTATGCTTTAGTATTTCATCTATTTTCTGTTGTAATTTTTCGGCCCTAAAATATTTATTACTCATTGAGTCAAACGTAATTCAGTTGCAACTCGACAAACATAACAGCGCCGTATGCAGGGCAATAACCGTCTCGTTAGAATTCCCTCCCAAACGAAACTATACGACCAAAGTACCCCCAGGATTAATGACTTTATTGGGTCTCAATATGTAAGAGACTTCTGCAAAAGAAAGCTTAAACATTTAAACAGCAGTTTTTACACCATTTACTCTGCCGGGCAAAAATCCAGAATGAGTATCGAGGTCTATATCACTATTGTAAACAATAGGTATATCAAGTTCTTTGGCTGCTTCGTTTAAATGCACTGTTTTCAGTGGCGCATCTAAAGGTAAAAAAACCCCATAGACATTTTTAAGCTTCCTTCGTATTACTTGTTTGGTGGGTCTTACCTACAAAAGTAAGAGGCATGCAGATGATGGCGAACAGCCTTCCAAAACTCTAGGTAAATTAATAGTTCTTACGAGCCTAGTCTGCTAATAGACTTTCAAGCAGCTCATCTATTTCTACTTTCAAGTCTTTATCTTCAATTTTATTAGCGCTAATTTTTGCATCTTGAAGGTTTTTGATCGCTGCGTCAGTCTGACCTAATTCAATTTGCAATGTCGCCATAGAAAAGGCGATTGATGACATGTGGTCTTTCGAATTAATAGCAATGGCTTTATTTAGTGCTTTTTCGTAGCCTGTGACAGCGTCTTCTAATTCTTCTGTAAAATCAGCAAGTGTTTCCCATTGTTCAGGGTGATCTTTGTCAGTATTTTCGTGTTCTATGCAAATAGCCTTCAGCTCTGCAAAGAGTGAATCGAAAATATCTCTATTGTCTGTATTAGCCGCCTCCATTAGTTTTTCAGCTAAGCTATAGACAGACTTATAAATTTTGGTATTAATCATTACTAACTACCTTTTATTATCTAAACATAAAAAAACAAGCAATGAGTCAGTTTGATCGCCTAGTTATACGATAAAACTGGAGTTCATTAAATACGCAATTTAAGGATATATCTATTTTGTGCTTAACCCCATGAAATAACAATTAATCTAAAAACATATCTCTGCGCCACAAAGCGTCTCTTGTAGCTTTAGACCGAATCGAATACTCTAATTGCACTACTTACTAGCATACAGCGTTGCTTTTTTTATTTTCTAAAAAATTCTCTAAAACTACTGTTTTATAAGACTGGTCACGAATCTTGTCTCAGTCATTTACCATTAGCCATAAAACTCATTTATATAAAAACAATATGATCATCACAAAAAATATATCGAAACACTTTGGCTCTTTTCAGGCCTTGTCTGACGTTTCATTTGAAATTAATAAGGGTGAAATAGTTGGTTTTTTAGGGACAAACGGAGCTGGAAAAACCACATTAATGCGGATATTGACGTCTTTTTTACCCGCTACATCCGGTACGGTGTTAATTGATGGCGATGATGTGGCTAAACATTCATTAATTACCCGGCAAAAAATTGGCTATTTACCTGAAACACCGCCGCTCTATCTTAATATGACCGTAAAGGACTACCTTAAATTCGCAGCTGAAATAAAGGGTATTCCTGCCAAAAATAGGCGAAGGCAATTTGACAGTGTCATGGCGGAATGTCAGCTTGAGCATATGGCTAATAAAACCATCGCCACATTGTCTAAAGGTTATAAGCAGAGAGTGGGTATTGCTCAGGCAATTATTCATGAACCAAAACTGCTAATTCTTGATGAGCCAACCAGCGGCTTGGATCCGATTCAAAATCTTCAGATTCGTAATCTAATTAAAGACCTAAAAGACCAGAGAACCGTTATTATCAGTACCCATATCCTTTCTGAAATTGAGCATGTCGCGCAACGGGTATTAATGATTAAATCTGGTGAAATAATTATCGATGAATCCTTAGAGTCATTGATGAAATTACATTCTTATGATGATAGTAGCGATCAACGCAGAGACATGAGTCTAGAAGATATTTTTATACTACTTCATAGTGAAAAAAAGCCTAACAAAGAGAACGAAGCACATAGTGATAATATTGATTCGAGATTGGTGAAGCATCATGGATAAGGTCTACTTCATCGCCAAAAAAGAGTTAATGACTTATTTCAAGTCCCCCGTTGCCTACATTACATTGGTATTGTCGATCAGTGTTTTCAATATTTTCTTTTTCATTATTATAGACCAAAACAGAGAGGCCTCTCTGAGGGATGTTTTTCATGTTATGGAGTTTATGTTTCTGTTTTTAGTACCGATCATGACAATGCGACTTTTTTCAGAAGAGAAAGCTAGCGGTACCATGGAATTCTTGATGACTGCGCCGGTTAGCAACATGGCGATTGTGCTGGGCAAATATCTTGGCGTCTTAGCCTTCTTCAGTATATTGATCAGTCTTACCTTAATTTACTTCGGCATACTCGAATTCTTTGGATCTCCTGATCGCTTGACCCTCGTCAGTGGCTATTTAGGCGTATGGCTTGAAGGCGCTTTCTTTATTGCGGTTGGTATGATGACCTCATCATGGACTCGTAATCAAATCGTCGCAGCAATGATGTCTTATGTCATATTGTTTCTATTGTACTTTCTAATCAATTTCACCAAATACTTTAATGGTGAGGCCGTAACCATTATTCAATATATGAGTACTTTGACGCATTTGGAACATTTCATCGTCGGCGTCATCACACTTAGCGACCTGGTTTATTATCTGAGCGGCATCTTTATATGTATCGTATTTACACGCTTAAGTATTGAAAACAGGATGTTCCAATGAAGATGAATATTCTATTTATCTTAGGCTTTATGTGTTTTTCATGGGGCGGCGCTTCACTTTATATAGAGCAAAGCACAGAAATTTTACCTATCTTGCTGGCAGTATTGGGCTTGATTTTCCTAAGCTTCAGTCTTAAGCGAAGTGATCAACCATCTCAAGATAGGATTCATGCCCAATCATCTGTTCGGTCACCGGCAAAGCAATGGAAAAAAACAGGAATGATGGCAGGCTTAGTTCTGATCACGACTTTGTTTACCATTGCGATTAATTACCTTGCTTTCTCTTTGCCATATCGCTGGGATGTTACACAAGCCAAGCAGCATACCCTGGAAAATAGCACTGCTAAATATATTGAAGGTTTGAAGGTCGAGGTAAATCTCACGGCATTTTTCGTAGGTTTACCCCCTAAATATTTAGTTGATCAGTTAAATGAATACGAACGGGTATCCAAGGGAAAGGTCACCACTGAAATTATTGATCCGATTGAGAAAATTGGCTATGCAGCCCAATTTGGCAATGTGATTAGCGGTAAAGAACGTAAATTAATCGTCCGTTCGGGAAATGAACGTCGGGATATTGATTTCACAAAGGACGCATTAACCGAAGAAAAAATCAGTAACGCCATTGTCCGTGTGACACGTGACAAACGGCAAGTTTGTTTTCTTACTGGCCATGGAGAATATGATATTTCAAATGAGAAAAATCAAGGCTTGAGCTATTTTGCTAACTTACTGGAGACCAATAATATCATTAGCAAGACGCTAATGCTGGGAGTCGAAAGATCTATCCCAAAAGACTGCGACGTACTCATTATTGCGGGCCCTAGCAATGAACTAACAGAGCAAGAAAATGCCTTGATCCATGATTATTTACAACAAGGCGGAGATGCTTTATTTCTAATTGAACACACTGTTGTCGGCGAGTCGGGAACCAAACTGACAGAAAAACAGCTGCGCTCAAACCCTTCACTAAATAAACTACTTAACCGCTATGGGATTCATGTTGAAAGTGATGTTGTGGTCGATTTAAGTAATCATATTCAATCTGATGTTGGCAGTCCTGCCACTAAAAACTACTTTCCTCACAAAGCCATCACAGAGGGATTAGACTATACATTTTATGTTCGCCCTCGCTCTATTTCAGTATTATCAAACCGTCGTCCTAGCACTAAATTAGTTCCTATTGTCCTTACTCAAACAACAGACAATAGCTGGGGGGAAAGCAACCGCTATCAAGAAATACGCTTCGATAAGGGCATCGATATACCTGGCCCTGTACCAATTTCTTTTGTCATTCTTGATGAGAACCAATCTTTATCTGATACCCGCCTTATTGTGTTCACCGATGCTGACTTCCTCAGTAATGCTTATATCAAGCAATATAGTAATGCTCAGATGGGTTTGAATATCGTCAACTGGTTGTCAGAATTGGATTATCAAGTCATTATTGGTAAAGAAAAAGTCACGGTTGAACGATTAGATTTAACCAGCAAGCAACGACGTATGATTGCGGTGATGCTTTTTCTTGTCCCCTTGTTTATTGCATTATGTGGAATTGGTGTTTGGCGTCGGCAGTCTTAAATAGTTAAATGTGGAGTAATGGTGAAATTACAGGCTATTTCCCGTTTTCATAAACGGGCACATTTATTCTAGCTCTTTATTCTAGTTACTTATCTTGTTGGTTCTGACTCTTTAGGTACTGGTGAGAAAATACCATTTGGGTGCCATCTTTGATCACTACTAATTCGACTTGTGGCAAGCTATCTTTTAGATAACGAAGGGTACTTTAACGGCGTCATTTGATCTTTCTCGCAAACAAAACTTTGAACGGGAATATTAATTTCAGAAAGACGCACCATAACATCGAGATTATTACTGGTATTGCGACCATAAAATCGCAACTTCCACTAAAAAAGACACTTGCACTTTTTCATCAATGTTAGGATTTTGAAGATATTCGGAGGTTTGAGTGTCTGCAAAGAAGACGCTTTGGGGTACTGAATAAGTAGAAAAAATCAGGCCAGTTTGGCTGTCGATAATAATGCCAGCCACCCTCGAAAGCGATACCTTTCGGGTGCACTAAAATCCAATTATTTTAAGAGGATATGGTTGAAAAACTCTGATATTTTGAATTTAACTTTCTGCCGCGAAAATTTAACCTCAAGTAATTGTTCTGGTCAAGTCCAACCGGACACTTTTCTAAAGGAATTTTCAAACTCAATTGGGGACTGGTCAGCGTTGGCTGAATGCAGTCGCTCAACATTATAATATTTCATGTACATCATTACGTCTTCTTGCATATGGGCACGGCTAGGCTGTGGTACTTTAAGCAACCAATCATGCTTTAAACTACCGAAAAAACGCTCAACAACAGCGTTATCCCAACACGCTCCAACATCTCCCATACTTGATCGACAGTTTAACGTCCTTAATAATCGTCTAAAACCTTTGCTTGTATATTGTGAGCCACGATCACTGTGAAATACCACGCCCTTTGATGGTTTTCGTAAATGGTGCGCTTTTGTTAGCGCTTTCTCTACTAGATTACGTGTCATGCGCTTAGATATATGCCAACCAATAATACGGCGAGAATATAAATCCATCACAATCGCCAGATAAAGCCAGCCTTCACCTGTTTTTAAGTAACTTACATCGCCAGCCCATACTTGATTTGGCCCAACAGGGTTAAAGTTCATGTTTAGCAGGTTGTCTGCAACACTATCGCTATGTTTTCGTTTCGTTGTGACTTTATAAGCAATACGCTGAGTCACGACTAACTTCAGTTTTTCCATTAATTTAATCACGCGATAACGCGTTACTTTGAAGCCTTCTTTGCGCAGTACCTTAACAAGCTCACGGCTGCCTAAGCTGTTTCGACTTGCTTGAAACAGCGCTTTAGCCCGTCGATACAAATGCAGTGTTTCAGCGCTAATTAACACACCTGGCTTTTTTAACCAAACATAATAAGCAGATGAACTAACCTGCATGGCTTGGCATGCTATTGATACGGTGTACTTTGTATCAAGCTTACTGATAAATGAATATTTTACTTCATTTCTTTCGCAAAGAAGGCGCTGGCCTTTTTTAGTATTTCGCGCTCCATTTGTAAGCGCTTATTGTCCTTTCTGAGCTGAATTAATTCTGCACGTTCATCAACTGATAAAGTTTCGCCTAAAGCCTGATTCTTGTGTTTCGTAACCCAGTTATATAAGATTTTGTCAGTGACGCCTAATGACGCTGCGGCCTCTACAACGGTATAATTTTGTTCAAGCACTAAAGCAACAGCTTCTTTCTTAAACTCTTCTGGATAATGCTTATTTATTCGTTTAGTCATATTCACCTCAATAATAGGATTATATTCCACTATTAAAGTGTCCTGTTAATTCAACCACAACAATCTGATCTGGGCGTTAAATGCATAAGAGTGTCATATGATTGAGCCAGGTATTGGTACCGAAACCTTTAAGTTGGGAACTCATTTTGATGATGTAGATTTATCTACTTTTGAGATCACTGAGGTTGAGGATAGGGATATTCTAAAGGTATACAAAACTAAAAATATTTGGTTCTTTTTTAATTCAAGTGATAATACCCTTGATCAACTTAGTTTGTTTTCACCATTTGAAGAGAAAGTCCTTGGCAAAGTCGGGTTGGGTGATTGCTTGTCAGATGTATATGATACTTTTGGAGAGTGCTGTATTAACAATAAGGTGCACGAGCCGCTTAAATACAATGGCATCGCCTTTGAAATCGAGGGTTCTAGTAAAAATGCTAAAATATCATGTATTTCAGTCTCCGTTCCATTCCAATTTTACGGCGAGTTACCTAAACACATCAAAGCTAATTCACCGGGTAAAAAGAGAAAATTACCGTGAGTCATTATCAAGAAAAAGCATTTAACAAGGCGTTCAAATCGGATTCCGTAATCTTGTCACCTTTGCTGCAAAGAAACGCAGCAAAGTCGCCAACATTACTCCACCGTTTAACGCAGCGTTAAATGCCTGTAATAAGCATATCTATCGCATCAATGATTTGATATCTGTAATTTTCGAGAGAAGTAACTTCAGACTTCAATATTGATTTAGGCACCGTTGTCATTTGATTAGTTACCAAAATGAAATCAGAACCATCAACATGAATTACAGGGCATAGTTTTTTAGCTACTATATCTTTTACTTTCGTTGTAGGTGAAAGCGGTATTACTAATCGTGAATTAAGCTCACTCATAAGATAATTTTGTACGTCTACAAAATATGGGTATGTCTTATTTGAGCTTTTATCTTTATTTTCGTATAGCGTAAATTGACTCATTAAAACTCCCTAAATGAATCTGAAAATAGACCATTTTGTTCGCTCAGCTCATTCAAAGCATTAATTGCTTCTCTATTTTCACTAATCCAAGCTTCTCTTTGTGCGTTTTTTACTTGTACAATTAAGGCTTGTTCAAGAGTAGAAGATAGGTTTATTTTTAGACTGCGGGCTTTATTTAATAAGTCGCTGTTTAAACTAAGATTTGTAGCTTTTTTAGGTGCACTTTCGTCAAATGTCTGTTGCATAAGAAAATCTCGTTTTGTTTGATGTGCGTATTGTTTATGCGCACTGACAATGGTACTTAAATAAAATGCATTTAACAAGACGCTCAAATCGGACAAAAGGTGCTGTCACCTTTTTTGCAAAAACACGCAAAAAAACTGCCAACAACTTTTGCCGTTTAGCTTGGCGTTACATGCTATTCCCATATTGATTTAATCCGGCATTGCCGTATACTTGTTGTATGATATTTATAGAAACAAGTATGTTCACCAAGTTGTTACCAAATTACTTATCTGATGATGACTATCGCGGTTTACAGTCTTACCTGCTTCAAAAACCTGACGCAGGTGATATCGTTAGGGGCTCTGGCGGTGTACGAAAAGTTCGTTGGGCTCCATCTGGTAGGGGTAAAAGTGGCGGTGTTCGTGCGATTTATTATTGGAAAAAGTCTGAACACGAAATTTGGATGCTAACGATGTATAGTAAATCAGAGAGAGCCACAATTGCAGGTAAAGTATTAAAACAAATAGCGGAGGCAATTGACCATGAATCGTGATATTGGTCTAGAGATCCTAGAGGGGCTTAATGAAATCAGTAATTTTAAGCAAGGTAAAGTACAGCTTAAAACAACTGAATTATCAGAGCCCTCAGAACCTAAAATAATTCGTTCTAAATTAAATTTGTCACAATCTGCATTTGCAGGGTTGTTGGGTGTAAGTATGCGCACCTTACAAGATTGGGAGCAAGGACGTAGAAATCCTCAAGGGCCTGCAATAGCTTTATTACGAATTGCAGAGCAACACCCAGAAGTCTTTACTGACTTACACTAAGCATGTAACCAGGCTAAGCAATGGACGCCGTAATGTGTCGCGGTTTTTGCAAAGAAACGCAAAAAGCCCCGCCAAATTACGCCGCCATTGTTAGCGGCGTTAGCACACTCAGCCAATAGAGAGAGGAAGTCGTGGAAATTTTCACACTAGAAATATCTTTTCCTTTTGATTCAGAAGACGAACCTTGGGTTCGGGTAGTTGAAGTTAAAGAAAACTTTACCCTTGGGCAATTGCATGATTGTATTCAAGAAATTGTGGCTTTTGATAATGATCACTTGTATGAGTTTTATATCGGTAAAAATAGGAGAAATAAATCCGGCGCCATTTTTGAAGATACGAAGCTGAATGAAATATATCCTATGACTGGGTTTAAGCTTTATTACCTATTCGACTACGGAGATAATTGGCTTTTTCAGATCAAAAAATCAAGAAAACGTGTTGCAGAAGATAGTCAAGTAAAATACCCGAGAGTTGTTAAATCAACTGGTGTAAACCCAGAGCAATATCCAGAATATGAAGAATAAAAGTGCTAACAAGTCAAATCACTCGGATTTGGTAAAGCTGTCTTTTTTTTTGCAAAAAACCGCAAAAAAACCGCCAACTTCACCAAACCGGTGTTTGAGGCGTTAAATGTCAATATTATGGGAGTAATATGAATCGAACTATTTTAATTACCTTTTTACCTTTCTTTTTTGTAGCTTGTGGTGGTAGTTCTGGTGGTGGGGATCCTCTCACCTCAAACGTATCGG
>JBLHVH010000068.1:0-14779 GCA_047628385.1 Oleiphilaceae bacterium | reverse complement strand
TTGTTTGGTAAAAATAGTACTGATCAAAAGGCGGATGTTATCAATACCTTTTTTAGTAAAACACTCGAACCCTCTAGACCATTATGGGAAATGCTATTTATTCAGGATAGCGTTAAGTCAGATGAAGGATTTTCAGTACTATTAAAGATTCATCATGCCGCTGCAGATGGTAAATCGGTTAAAAAAATACTGAGTGGTCTACTCAGCGACAGTCGAGATAATGCGCAAGAAATTGAAGATAACTGGGTACCAAAAAGAGTTTCAAAAAGAGCAATGGCAAGCAACAAACTTCGCTCGGTTTACCGCTCACCTAGAGAACTAGTGTCACTAACTAAACGCTTAAGCCAATCTGTTTCAAGTTCGCAGTTACTTAGATTTAATGACCAAAAACAGAGCCCGCCAAATTTTTATACGGCACCACCTACCCCGTTTAATCATGAAGTAAGTGCTGCACACGCTTTAAATAGTGCACATTTACCATTAACGACCATTAAAGACATTAAAAATGCTTACCCTGGCTGCACCATAACGATGTTGTTCTGACCATTTGCGGGAGTGCTCTTAGAAAGCACTTACTCAGCCAAAACGTATTGCCCGAAAAACCAATTTCAGCCATGGTACCCGTTTCGAAGAGATCTGAAGATGGCGACAATGGCGGTAATTTAATATCGCCGATGCTCGTTTCGCTCGCGACAGATATTGAATCACCTATCGAGCGATTAGCAACGGTTCACCAAAACGCAGTAATGGCGAAAAAATATAATAAAGAAGTGGCCGTTGAGCGCATTATCAATCATTTACCTTCATGGTCGTCTTCTTGGGTAACTAAGGCCTATACTCGCCTTAGAGTTGCCAATAAATTTAATCCTATCTTTAATGTTATCATTACGAATGTTCCTGGCCCTAGATGCCAGATGTATCTAGATGGTGCAAAACTTATTTCATTACAAGGAACCGCCCCAATTGTTGACGGTATGGGCTTAACATTAGTGGTGACAAGTTACATGCAAACACTCACCGTTGGGATGACAAGTACACGCCAAATAGCCCCACATGGCGCAGACTTTATCCAATACCTACATGAGTCATTAGATGAATTACACAAAGCACTCATTCCGCAAGCGCTCGATAAAGCATCTTAAAGCTAGAAATTTAAAACAAAATTAAGTAACGGAGCTTATTTCGAGCTCTGTTAAATAACGCCACTCTCCTGCTGCCAACCCTGAATCGAGCTGGATAAAGCCCACTTGCTCACGGTGAAGCGATATGACACGGTTGCTTAGTGACGCAAACATACGCTTCACTTGGTGGTATTTCCCTTCGTGAATGGTTAACAATACTTCGTTTGAAGAAAGAATTTCCAGCTCTGCCGGTCGCGTAAGCTGCGCCTCATCCTTTAGCTGAACGCCTTGTTTGAACTGAACCACATCAGCCTCCTGAACAACATCCGCCAACCCGACTCGATAACGCTTGCTACACTTTTTTTTCGGTGAGGTCACTTTATGCGACCAGACACCATCATCCGTAATCAACACCAAACCGGTGGTATCAATATCTAAGCGGCCTGCAATATGAAGATCCTCAGGTTTATCTACTCCCAATAAGTTCATCACCGATCGCGAATCATCATTAATTGAAGTGCACACTGTTTCAGCAGGCTTATGAAGCATAATATATCGCGCACCAGTCAACTGAATACGACCACCTTGCAAAAACACTTCATCTTGATTGGTTATTTTAATAGAGGGGTCTTTCTTGATCACACCATCTACTGATACGTCGCCCTGACTAATTATTTTTTTTGCTTGTGAGCGAGAAAAATTAGTACACGCTGCGATAAATTTATCTAACCTCATTGACCATGTTCCAACTTAATATTACACCTCAATTCATGCGTATTTTAACGGCGATACCCACACTAACTTACGCGCAGCACCCTAAAAGATAAAACAGTGCATTTAATCATTTTAATGCATTTGATGGCAACGTAATTTCAAATACACTTCCACCGCCATCCTTTGGGTAGCAAACCACGGTACCATGAAGCTTGTCCTGCACTAAAGTCCGAACGATATGTAAACCTAAACCGCTGCCTTCATGACCAAGCTTAGTGGTATAAAACTTTTCAAATATTTTTTCCTGCAAGTTTCTAGGTATACCACAACCATTATCGGTAAAACGAATAACTAAACTGTCATCACCTTGTAAAGCCTGAAGTAACATCTCACCTGCATCACCTGGCTTAAAAGCATGTAAAAGACTGTTATTAACAAAATTAATAACAATTTGAGCAAAGGTTCCAGGGTAACTATTAATTAATACCCCCCCCTTACACTCTAACGTTAAGGTGTGAGGACTATGTTTTAATCGAGGCTGCAAACTTGTCACGACATCTGACAAACACTCTTCCAAATCAAACTTACGGCAAACATCATGACACTGGTTAACGGTGGTGCTTTTAAAGCTTTTGACAAGCGCCATCATCCTTCTAAGATTTCTACTCGCAATATCTAAGGTCTCTAGACTGTTTTCTACAAAGTAAGAAAATTCTTTTTCATCCAAAGTATCATTATCATATTGGTTTTTTATCATATTTAGCCCGTCAAGGTTGTGGCTCAAGGCAGTAACCGCGATCCCGACAGGTGTGCTAATTTCATGTGTAAACTCACCAACCATTGCACCAATAGCGGCTAGCTTTTCATTTTGTTGAAGCTGCTTATTTTGCTCTACCACCTTTGTTTGTATTTTTTTTGTATAGTCACAAAGCTGAGTAATTAAGTCGTCTCGCGCTTTGACGAGCGCCTGCGATTTTAAGTGACATAGCACACGAGCACTAACCTCCTCTTTCTGAACTGGTTTACAGATATAATCAACGGCTCCCATTCTAAAACCTTCAGCGACATCCTTCCTGTCGGTTTTCGCGGTAATAAAAACAACAGGAATTTCTTTCACATTAGCTAATGACTTTAATTGCCGACATGTTTCGATGCCATCCATTTCAGGCATCATAATATCAAGTAAAATAAGATCGGGCTTATTAATCGCCGCGATCTCAAGCGCCTGCTTTCCATTCGTCGCAAAAGACACATCATACCCATCAGATTCGAGTATTTGTCTCAACAGGTCAATATTTGCAGCGGTATCGTCTACAACTAATACCTTTGATCCTTGTACCGAAATAGGTTCACGCGACATCATTCCTCCTTAAATACTGATTCTAACTAACCACTTTTATAGTGTTCAAAATACTCACAATTCCAGCCGTATCATACCGTGACAACAACTCATTAAACTTTGCTGAAAGGCCAGCACCGCCATTTGGAATAGCTTCAAGTTGATCTAAGAGATTACGTATTTTAGTTGCTTGGTTCAACTGAGCAGCATTGACTAGCTCAGTTGAAAATTCTTCTGCCAGTAAGATATTTGAATAATCAAGTTTAGAGAAAACATCCTGTCGCTCGACGCTTTCCAACGACGCGCTTTCATACTCAAACTCTACCGAACACAAACGTTCTAGTACCTGATATATTTCATTAAACTTAAACGGTTTAGCGATGAAAAAGTCAAAGCCTGACTCCAAGTAATACTCAAACTCATGCGCCATGCTGTAGGCTGAAATAGCAATACAAACAATACTTTTTCCATCAAATTCTTCTCTGATTTTTTTCACTGCTTCGTCGCCATTCATAATAGGCATTCGGATGTCCATAAAAACTACTTCAACCCAGTTACTGCGCAAGCTCTCCAACGCTTCTTGACCATTGGTTGCATCGGCCACATCTATACCAATTTCATCTAACAATGAATTAAGTATTAAGCGATTATCTGGCACATCATCAACCACTAAGGCAGAAAGTCGCGTACCTGATTTCAAACATTTTATTTTCTTAGTATTTTCACCCTTAACACCAACCATCTCAGAACTTGAATGGAAATCGAGGGCAAATGAAAAACAACTGCCTTTTGATCGTTCGGACGTTAAAGCAAGTTGCCCCCCCATCAACTCAACTTGACGCTTTGTGATCGCTAAACCTAAACCGGTCCCGGTTGTGTGCATTGCCGTTTTGATCTGATGAAAAGCCGTATAAATGTCTCTCTGATCTTCAAGATCAATCCCTGCCCCCGTATCTTTAACTTCAAAAACATATCTTGAGTCACTCTCTTGCACCACACTCAAGGAAACGACTCCTAAGTCAGTAAATTTAACCGCATTCCCTAATAAATTAATTAAGATTTGTCTTAATTTAACCTGGTCTCCCTGCACATTTGAACTTGCTGGTATTAGTTTTTCTAAGGACCAATGTAATCCTTTTTGTTCGCACCTAATACGAAACATTACAGCGAGGTCATTTAGCAACGCGGACAAATTAAAATCACAAGTTTCTAACGTCATCGCTCCCGCTTCAATTTTAGACAAATCTAGAACATCATTGATGACATCTAACAAATGGTTTCCGGCGTGTTCAATCGCCTGTAGCATTTCAGACTGATCTTTTGAGATTTCATTTTGGTTAATTAATAATTGAGAAAAACCTAAAATAGCATTTAGCGGTGTGCGAATTTCATGCGACATATTTGCTAAGAATAAACTTTTAGCATTGGTAGAAGATTCAGCAATCTCTTTAGATTCCTCCAGTTCAGCGGTACGTTCTTGTACCTTAGTCTCCAACGATGCGTTCAACTTTTCTAAGCTCGACACCAAAATAACATTGTCATACGCGGTAGATATATTGGAACATAAAACATTAATTAACTCTTGATCCCTCTGATTTAAAACAGCCTTTCCTTCTAAATAAATTACAAAGCAATAAGACGGTTTTGACGAGGCGATATATAAAATACTATGTTTTGATAAAAACAAAGATTTTCGTTGATTAAACACTGTTTTAATTTGTGCTTGTAAAGACTCTGAGACAAGCGCTGAAAGGAGAATATTTACACCACCCGAATACTTTCCCATGCCAAAACTAACTCTTAAAACGTCATTGCATTCACGTATTTCTAAAGAGTTAGGTACAGATTCGTTAACCATATCGACGGTATCAAGTGGCCACAATACTGATAATCGAGCAAGAATATCTAAACAGAACTTATCTTGAGATTGAAAATGATATAAACCTGCTGAAATCTCAGATACCTTTATTAAGCTAACACGATTGAATTCAAGCCGACATAAGTCTCGATATCCTCGTAATGCGGTCACCACAGTCGTTTTAAGTTTAGATGACGTTAAATCTGCCTTGTCTTTATAGTCATTAATGTCGTAATTAATCACTACTTGTTCTTCGGGGGCTGTGCCAGGCTGCCCAGTTCGTAAAATAATACGAACGTGCATATTGCCAAGCTCATTTCTAATGGCCCGAGCCACATCTAATCCGGCATGATCAGTTTCCATCACGACATCAAGAAGCACCAAGGCGATTTCGCTATTTTGTTGTAATAATTTTAGTGATTCTAACCCTGAGTAAGCACTTAAAAAGGAAATTGTTCGTCCCTCAAACTTAAGCCCTTGAAGCACTAACCGAGTGAGATCATGAATCTCTTGATTATCATCAACAATCAAAACGATCCATGGGCATTGAACCGGCGCACGCGTTGATTCTTCCAGCACTAAGGAAGGTTCAGCATCAACAAATAAAGACTCGATAGGAGTATTTGCCATGACCTCGAACCTGATTAAAATAAAGAACCGAGTTAAAGTAATTAAACGTCAGTTAAGCGTTCACATATACGTTTAATTTCAACAATATTTTCAAACAATACATCAACTATTTCGGGGTCAAAATGCTTACCAGACTCCTCCATAAAATACGCTTCTATTTTAGCCATCGGCCAAGCAGGCTTATAACAACGTACCGCATTTAAAGCGTCAAACACATCTGCAACCGCCGCTATACGCCCATATAAATGAATTTGCTTTCCTGCTAACTGGCGTGGGTAACCATTACCATCCCAACGTTCATGATGCTCATGAGCAATAATCGCTGCGTATTGAAGCGTCTCATGCTTAGAGTCGCTGAGCATCTTATACCCGACGACAGCATGCGTTTTCATGATTTTCCACTCATCAGGCGTCAGCTTGCCATTTTTATTTAGAATCGCGTCAGGGATCGCTATTTTTCCTAGATCATGTAAAGGTGAAGCGGACTTGATTCTAGCGGCTTTCTTTTCGTTAACCCCCATAGCCAGTGCGAGCAGTTCTGATATTTCAGCCACCCGTTTCACGTGATTCCCCGTCTCAGGCGATCGCGTTTCTACGGCGTCTCCGAGCAGGTATACAATTTCTTCTTGCGTGGCTTCGCGCTCTTCTTTCAAATAAGCATTCTCAAACGCAATGCCTGCATTATTTGAAAATATTTCTAAAAGTTTCTTATCAACTTCTTCTAAGGGTCTAAATTGGGTATGAGAAATGTATAAAAGGTTTTCTTTCCCTAGCCCCGTCATAAAATAAAAAATATAGTATTCTTCACCATAAAAATTTTCTTTTTGCCGATGCGTCTCATCAAGGTTTTGACAAATTTCAATTGGTAAGTTTGCACGAACACTTTGATCAACAAGATCTTTATACTTGCCCGTGGCAGAAAGAATTTTATAATCATTATTGAGGTTTTCGACAGCAAAACCAGATATTGGCTGCATGTAAGCAGAATCTTTATTTAAACCCAGTAATGCAATTAACTGAACAAGCACAGCAGAGGTAAACTTTTGTAAGGATTGTTTTTCAAAGATTTTGGCCGATGAATCAATGATCATCTCAAGGCCCCTACGATTTTCTTCTAAGGCAACAATATCTCGATAGGACCTTAAGGTTGAATACATTAAGGTTTTCAGTTTAGTCGCCGTTAGTTCTGTTTTATCCTTATAGTCATTAATATCATAGTCGGCAATCACACTTTCTTCGGGAGCTTGACCGGGCTGTCCCGTTCGTAAAACGATGCGTGTAAATTTATTATTAAGCTCTTGTCGAATGTATTTCGCAAGCAACAAACCGGCTTGGTCTGACTCCATCACTACATCGAGTAATACAAGTGCAATATCATCATGTGTCGATAGAATTTCACGCGCATCTTTAGCCGAATAAGCATGATAGAATCGCAACTTTCTACCTTCAAACAAGTATCTATCCAATACAAGTTTAGTAATACTATGGACCTGCTCTTCATCATCAACAATCAAAACATTCCAAGGTTCGCGCACGACATGCGGCTTTTTGTCCTGTTCTACATCGATACTTTCTGCAAATAACTCACTACTTTTATGCATCTGCCACCGCCTTAGTTTTAATTTAAATATAGCATAGTTTAAATACATCACTACTTTTAAACGCTAGAAATCGAAACCGGAATAGTGATTGTAAATTTAACCCCTTGCCCCAAATGGCTTTCGCACTTAATTAGTCCTTTAAATTGCTGAGTGACCAAGTTATAAACAATATGCATGCCTAATCCAGTGCCACCATAACCACGCTTAGTTGTAAAAAATGGATCAAATATTTTTGCTAGATTTTCAGTGTCGACACCAATACCGTTATCTGCATAAATAATAATGACCTGCTCATCATCTCTTTCAATATGCATTGAAATGCAACCCGCTACGCCTTCATCAAAAGCATGAATCACAGAGTTCATAATTAAGTTCGTCACAATTTGAGAAAAAGAGCCTGGAAAACTATCAAGTTCAATCCCTCTATCGCCAGTCAACTCAATGATATGTTGCGTCTTTTTAAGTCTTGGATGAAGTGTTAGTAAAACTTCTTCAATATAACTAATCACCGAAAACAAACGATGATCTTCAACCGTTTGGTCAACGGCAACCTGTTTAAAACTTTTAACCAGCTCAGTTGCCCGCTGTAAATTTGAAAAAATCATATCCGTTGTTTGCAAGCTACAGGATAAATATTCATCAAAGTCTTCTTTCGTCATTGAATTTGACAAATACTTTTTATTTATATTATTTGTTTCGTCTTTTAAGAAAGAAGCCGCTGTAACGCCGACCCCAACAGGCGTATTAATTTCATGCGCTACGCCAGCTACCAACTCACCTAGCGATGCCATTTTTTCAGATTCAATTAACTGTTTCTGCGCCGACTTCAAGGTGCTTGTGCGCTGCTCAACCATCTCTTCTAGTGTGGTTTGATAGCGCTTCAGTTCCAGATTACTGGACTCCAAACTCGCTGCATAACTTTTCAATTGATTTGTTTTTTTATCTAACTCAGACGACATATTATTGAATGCGTATGCTAATTGACCAAATTCATTTTTTGAAAGCACTTTTACTTGATGATCTAATTCTCCGGCTGATATTTTCTCAACACCGGTCATTAATTGACTTAGAGGCAAATTAACTAAGCGCCTAACAGCCCAATAAATCAAGACACTAGCCACTGTTATTGCGAAGATGGCTAACAGGGCCATATGAGTAAACAAGCTTTGCGTCAAGTTTGCCAAGATTGAAATGGGACTTAACACCACCGCTTTAATACCTACCTGCATTGTGTTACTAAACACAATATCCTGAGAGGCATAATAAAAAGATTGCGTCTTACCGGTGACGGTTTTATCTGATTGCAACAGTTGAACATCTTCATCCAACGGCAAACTACTTAAGAATATTTTATCTTGTCTGGCTAACCCTACATCCATACCTAGTTGCTGCTTAATCGACAGCAACTGGTCTTTGTCTATTTCTTGTTCTAGTACGATCAATATTGCTTCAGTTTGCTCAGCCTCCCAAGTGTCGGGGTTTGATACCGAGATATTAATGATCGCTTGCGTTCTGATCTTGGGCACCCCTTTTTGAATAAGGAATACAGAATTCATCGCATCAGCGTTTAACTTAGTCGCGTCTGGTAGTAGAAGATCCTCAAAACCACTAGGCTCTGTTTTTATAAATTGAATTCGTTTGTAAAATTCATTAGCGGTTAATTGATAAACCGAGCTGACGTTAAATATGTCTGATTCCGGAAAGTTAAAATTGTCACGCGGATTAAAATAATAATGTCGATTATCGACACTACCTTTTGTGTCGAACGCACCAAGCCAAATACCTTGTTTATCCATTCTTACGCTCAAGACTGGCTTGGCATCTGAAATCAAATTAAAAGGGGATAATGAATATAAACTAATCGACGTTAAATGATGCGCTGTTTGAAATGGTTTAAGGGCCTGTACAATTTTGAGTTGCGCTTCCAGCCCATAAATTTTATCTGACTCGTCTATCTTTTCGCCCAATAAAGACATATCGCTGTAATAATAAGGCCCTAAATTGGTAATTTGTTCAAGCTGCTCAATTAATAAAGTGTGACTTTCGATATCCTTAATACTTTTGTCAGCGTCTGTTTTTAATGTTTGCAACTGACTAACAAATATTTTGGACATCCTGTCCAGTTCATTCAAGGTAATCGATGCAAGATTTTTGAAACTACTTACTGATACCATGACTGACATGCCACCCGTAATTAAGACAATAACCAGCAATACAATCAATAACACTTGCCGACTAATACCTATTTTCTGAATGGTTTTATTCATGTTTACATCTCAAGTTATAGCCCTCTTAAAGGGGCATTAATCCTCTAAGTATTTATCAACGCTCCCATCGCTTTATTAAGTCCTCATAAGGCATTGTTGCGGGTATATCTCGCTCTCTTTCTGCTTTTGGCGAACCTTCGCTATTTAACCAGAACTCCCTGGTGCGTGGTTCGTTCAGTATTGGTGAATACTTTGCCAACTTCATTTTTGACATTAACCGGTCTTGTTCATATGCAATTTCGTCCATCGCCCTTTGTGGTGTAATTTCACCTTTAATTGCGCGAGTAAGGTTAGGCCACCAAATTCTAGATAGGATAGGATAATGCGGTACGTTGAGCCCGCTATCTGTCCATTTACGTTCATCTGGTGAAGCATAAAAGTCAATCATACCTCCCCAGTCCTCTTTATTCTTTTGCACATATTCAGCATTAATCGTTGATTTACGAATAGGTGTGCCGCCAACAAGAAATTTTTTCAACGTCACTGATTTGGACACACAAAATTGCGCCCATAACCATGCTGCTGCTCGTTTTTGGCCTTTAACATTTTTGGGAATTGTCCAGCTTCCTGCATCTTGATAGCCCACTTTCATACCCTTCTCCCAATAGCGACCATGGGGTGTTGGTGCAACGCGCCATACAGGCTTTCCTTTTGCATTTAGCATCGGACTTCCTTTGCGCGTAAAGTCATCATGAGACAACCATGTAACGTACTGAAAAATATGCTGCGCGATATCCCCCCTCGCAGCTTGAGGCCCGGAGTCCACCCAACGCCATGTTTTAGCCTCTGGTGGTGCGTATCGATTCAGCCATTCTATGTATTTACTTAATGCATATACGGCTGCTGGGCCGTTTGTAGCACCGCCTCTTGAGACTGAAGAGCCAACCGGTATTTTATCTTCGACTCTAATCCCCCACTCATCTACTGGGCTTCCATTTGGCAAGCCAACATCTCCCACACCAGCGATAGATAACCAAGAGTCCGTGAAACGCCACCCTAAGGATGGCGATTTTTTTCCATAATCCATATGCCCATAAACTTTATTACCATCGATAGGAGTACTGGTAAAAAAAGAAGCAATATCTTCATAAGCAGCCCAGTTTATAGGCACCCCTAAATCGTAAGCCGCTGCTTTGCCATATTTATTTTCAGTATAGGTACGAAATTTCGCTTTGATGTCAGGCCGAACAAACCAGTCATGGCGAAACCAATACAGATTTGCAAATTGCTGGTCAGGCAATTGCAACTGGTTACCTTCGTAGTCTTGTCCAAATTCAAGATTTAAAAAATCAGGTAAATCTAAATATGGGTTCGTATATGACTTGCCTTTCCCTGCCATGTAATGGCTTAGGTTAACGATGCCATTGACACGTAAATGTGTACCGACCATATCGGCATCATTCACATAAATATCATAGATATTTTTTCCCGTGCTCATTTGCTCAAGAATAGCTTCAACAACAGCGCCTTCACCAATCACACTATGCTCTACACGAATACCTGTAATATCAAAGAAAGCTTGAGCGAGTACTTCACGCTCCCAATAGTGAGTTTTGATATCTTCAGCGACTGATTTGATGGTTTTACCGCGAAAGGGCTTACTGGCAGATTTGAACCAAGCAAACTCTTTACGCATATCTACTTTAGATATCGCAGAAGGTTGAAATTTCTCAATCCACGCCTCTATTTGCGGATCATTTGTCGCCGTTGTGGCCGATACCGAAGTCACAACTCCCAAGGACAATGCGATAAACGAGGCCAGTAATAATGCATGTATGCGAATAAAATAATATTTCAATAATTTAGCGTAAAAACACCAAGATAATTTATCACTAATATTCCAAACCATTATTCTTACCTATCTACAAGAAAAAACGCGAATCGATTATTTCAAACGGCTACAACTCACTAACAAACTGCTTTAAAATGAGTGCTGAATGACTAATAAGAAAATAAGTTATTAACACTTGTATAGACAATAATTTCGATTTAATCAACCCCTCCTCAATGCAATCTCACTCCATTCAAAAAACATAACGCTATAAAACCTTTTATTACTTTAAAAATCTGTGTGTACTTTTTATAGATTCATTTTGAATAATAAGCACATATTTTTTGCGAAATTAACCAAACGGTCTAATAATTAGATACTGTTAACTTAATAGTTTATTAAGGTCGTATCCAGTATGAAGATGGAACAAATTAAAGTATTACTCGACCATCAAACAGAGATCATTGGCAAAATTGCGCTAGAAACAGACCTAGAATCTTGTTTAGAATATATTGTTTTACATGTTGAACAAATATTATGTAACCCCGTAGCACATGCCTCAATATTAGTATTAGAAGGCGACCAATTATTCCACGGTGCAGCGCCAAATTTACCCAAAGCATACTGTGAAGAAATTAACGGTCTTCATATCGGAAAGTCAGTAGGCTCATGTGGTAAAGCCGCATTTACCGGTAAACAGGTGATTATTACTGATATTGAAAACGATCCTTTATGGCAAAATTATGCATCACTAGCACAGCAGCACCAGCTAAAGTCTTGTTGGTCGACGCCCGTCATGTCGGCTAAAGGGGATATATTAGGCACATTTGCTATTTATTACGGTAAAAGACAAAAACCTGAACCTTATCACCTCGAACTCATTCAATATTTCACACATTTAGCCGGTATCGCAATTCAAAAATGGCAAGCACATAAACAAATTGAACGACTCGCATTTTATGACGTACTTACAGGGCTTCCAAATAGACGTTTATTAATGGATAGAACCCAGAAAGTTATTCAGAGAATAAAAAGGGAACAACAGTTTGGCGCATTAATTTATCTTGATTTAAATGGCTTTAAACGAATTAACGACTCACTAGGTCATTATGTTGGTGATGAGTTACTTGTCGCCGTCTCCCATAGGTTACAAGATTCAATAAGAGAAATTGATACCATCGCACGCATAGGGGGTGATGAGTTCGTGGTGTTAATAGAAGGATTAAAAGAGACCGAAGATGACATGAAATTGGAGGCGATAAATCTTTCAAATCGACTATTAAACGGTCTAGAGCATCACTTTGAACTATCTGGAGGTCGCTATAAAATAAGTGCAAGCATTGGTATCTCACTGATTAATGAGACCGATAATGATGCCATTGAAATACTCAAACACGCTGATGCTGCCATGTACGCAGCAAAAAAAGATCTTCACCTTGATATTTGCTTTCATAATGATACGCTTCAGCGGTCAATAGACTTAAGGTTGAGCATAGAGAACGAAATTAATACAGCATTAGACAATATGAATTTCAGTGCGTTTTATCAGCCTCAGCTAAATGAACAAGGTCAACTAATCTCAGCCGAAGCCTTAATACGCTGGCACCATCCTAACAAGGGCTTAGTATTCCCTGCTGAGTTTATAAATATCGCTGAACGCATGGGTGTTATTCATCGGATGCAAAAGATTGTTTTAGCCCATACCTGTGAAACTTTAAATATTTTAGAAAAAAACCAAACGTTAACTAACGACTTTCGAATTTCGATCAATATATGTCCTAGTCAATTAAAGTCTAATTCTCTGCCTGACACATTAATGGAAACGCTTACTCAATATAAAATATCACCCAATAGAATTATGCTAGAGATTACCGAAGGCATGTTAATTGACGATATGGAACGTACGATTCATATTTTAAACCGTTTAAGAACACTAGGCTTTAAAATATCTATTGATGACTTTGGAACAGGCTATTCCTCACTCGCTTATTTAAACAGACTTCCCGTTAACGAAGTTAAAATAGACCGAAGTTTTATTGAAACACTGACCAATGAACCTTGCACTCAAGGTGTGATAGATACCGTTGTATCGCTCTCAAAACACCTTAATTTTGATGTGATTGCCGAAGGGATAGAAGAAGTATCTCAGCTCGAAATAATGAAAACAAAAAAGGTAAAAGGCTTCCAAGGATATTTGTTTGCAAAACCAATGAACCAAGGAGACTTTATAAACTGGGTTGCTGAAGCAGCCTAAACTTTGTTTAGACTGTTTCTATAACTAAGCTGTTAACTGTAAACGCTAAATACTAGCGGCCAAACGAGAACCTTGATTAATTGCGCGCTTCGCGTCGAGCTCTGTCGCTAAATCAGCCCCGCCCACCACGTGTACTATCATACCTTGTTTTTCTGCGCCTAAAGCAATGAGTTCATCCGCTAATGCTCTATTCGTATCTTGCCCTGCACACATGATGATATGGTCAACATCTAAAATGCGTTTCTTACCATTCACGCTTATATGTAAGCCCTGATCATCAATTAAATCATACTGGCAACCCGCTATCATGGTGACATTCTTCTGCTTCAATGTTGCTCTATGAACCCACCCAGACGTTTTGCCTAAGTTTTTACCTAATGAGCTTTCTTTACGTTGAAGCAAATATACATCTCGCTCAGCAGGTAAAACCTGCGCATCCACCAGACCGGAACGATGTTCTAAAGCCGTATCAACACCCCACTCTTTGTACCACTGCTCTTTTTCGGCTTTCTGTGATTTAGCATGTTTATGAACTAAAAACTCACCGACATCAAAACCAATCCCACCCGCACCAATAATTGCGACTTTCTTTCCTACTTTCTTCTTATCGCGCAGTACATCGAGATAATTCATGACTTTAGGGTGCTCTACCCCAAGAATCGGCGGTGTACGTGGCGTGATGCCTGTGGCGACAATCACCTCATCAAATCCTTCATCCATGAGAGAAGCAGCCGTTGCTTTAGTATTTAAGCGGACGTTAACCCCGTGCTTTTCGATCATCGCACCAAAATAACGCATCGTTTCAGCAAAATCTTCTTTCCCAGGTATTTGCATCGCAATATTAAACTGACCACCTATTTTATCCGCCGCATCAAATAATGTGACATCATGCCCTCGCTCAGCCAGTACCGTGGCAGATGACATGCCAGCAGGACCAGAACCTATAACAGCAATTCGTTTTTTGTCTAATGTTGGCAGGTAGCGCAATTCTGTCTCATGACATGCTCGAGGATTTACCAAACAAGATGCGCGCTTCATTTGAAAAGTATGATCTAAGCACGCTTGATTACAGGCGATACAGGTATTGATTTCATTACTCTTCCCTACTTCTGCTTTAGCAACAAAGAAAGGATCAGCCAAGAACGGTCTTGCCATTGAAATTATATCGGCTTCGTTATTTGATAATATTTCTTCAGCGACTTCAGGCGTATTAATACGATTACT
>JBLHVH010000067.1:0-14879 GCA_047628385.1 Oleiphilaceae bacterium | reverse complement strand
AAACGCCAGTCGCAGTGTTTAATTTTTTAGAGGGTACTCGGTTTACTTCTGCAAAACACAGTAGGCAACAATCACCTTACAATAATTTACTCAAGCCCAAAGCAGGCGGTATTGGTTTTGTGGTAGGGGCAATGGGAAATAGTATTAACTGCTTACTAGATATAACGATTTCATACCCTAATCAACAAGCGCCTAGCTTAAGCGACTTTATGACAGGCAGGGTGGATAAGGTAATTGTGAGGGTTAAACAGTTAGCAATACCTGCTAGTTATTTGGGTAAAAATTATTCGGAAGATGAAGTCTTTAGGGCTGAATTTCAACAGTGGGTGTCTAAACTGTGGGAAGAAAAAGATGCTGAGCTGGATAGCTTGTTAGAGCTATCTAAACAGAAAAGTTGGTCTGATAAATAGGTTTTATCGTTAAAAAAAGCCCCGGTTGCGTCAGCAAACGGGGCTTTTTGTTAAGTTCAGCTATTAGAAATTATATGTAGCTTGAACTTCGTAGCTACGTGGTGCGTCTATTACTTGGAAGAAGCTATTATCAAAACCAAAGCTACCTAATGGGATATCGTTACCCCAGCCGCTGGTGGTTTCGTCGGTTAAGTTCTTACCTAGTAATGCAAGGCTCCATGTTCCATCGATATCTCCGAGCGAGATACGAGCGTTTACTTTAGTATAAGCATCTTGGACTAGCACCGGGTCTGCATCGGCCGCGGTGTCGAAATCTTCGGTATACATTACGTCTGCACCTAAACCTAGCTCCAATGAGTCAGTAATTTCGGTGTTATAGGTAATGCCAAAGTTAGCTGACATGTCGGCAGCGAACTGCAATCTTTCGCCAGACAAATCATTCAAACAGTTTGCTCGAGTGTTGGTGCCACCAGCGGCTGCGTGATCAATTGTTTGTTGCGCAGTACAAGCTGCATCGGTAAAAGATTTATAGTTAGCATCTAGAAATGCTATTGCGCCGAAAATAGTAATTTCTTCACTAACAGCAAACATACCATCAAGTTCAATACCGTCAACTTCACTTTCTGCTGCGTTACCGACAATAAAACCAGCGGTGCCATCAAAGGTACTTACTTGCACATCTTCAAACTCACTGTGGAATAAGGCAATGTTAAGTCGACCTCGGCCTTCCCATAAATCCATTTTGGCACCGAATTCAATAGATTCTGAGTTTTCGTCTTCATACTCTTGAGCATCTACATTGGCTTGTGCATTATCTTCATCAAAACCACCAGCTTTATAACCGTTGCCATATTTAGCATAAAGCATGGTGTCTTCGCTAAAGTCCCATTGTACGGTTAAGTCGCCAGTCACATGCTCTTCTTTTCGCTCAGTATTAAGATCTGTAATGGCAAGACTATTTGGTGCTGTAGCATCAAATACTTGTGCCACACCATCTCTAAAGTCGTGAGCTCTAGTTAGTCTTAGCGTATCAGCATATACGCTGGTAAGGAGTGGACTAGCAGGACCTGTAGTGAACAGAGGTGCAACTATTGCAGACTTATCAAATTCTTTTTCATCTTCCGAGTAACGAACACCAGCAATTACGCGCAATGTATCACTTAAATGAAAAGTACCTTCAAAGAAGGCAGATGTTGTTTGTGCATCTTGGTTAAAAGTATTGTTACCGGTACCATCGAATAAACCAGAAGCAGTGACAGGCGGAAGTCCAACACCTGCATTGAATAAAGCTTGCAAGCTGACATCAGTGCTGCGGTTATGCTGCAATTCTTCATCTTGGTAAAATAAGCCTGCTAAGTATTCAAACGTATCACTTTGAGGTGACGATAATAAGAATTCTTGGGTAAATTGTTTATGTGACTCATCTCGGTAGCGGTGGAGTGACTTAATAGCACTGTAGTCACTGTCACGTGCAGTCTCGAACGAATAGTCTACATAGCCAGTAATAGATTTTAGCGTGTGCTCGCCTAATGCCCATTCAACAGTAAGAGTGGAAATGTCCCAGTCACTGTCGTGATAGGCTTCGCCTCTTCTTGGCGTACCTGCACCAAAAGTAGCCTCAGACTTGTCATAGCCAAAGCCAGAGTTCTGTGCAAAGTTAGGATCAGCCGTAGTGTAAAAGGCAGCAGCAGCAGTGGATGCGACACTAATTACTTCATTGGTTCCGGTGGTATCAGATGATCCGGTTTCATACTTGAAACCAACATCCAGATTTTCAGTAGGCTGCCATGCTAAAACAAGTCTACCCACTTGATTGTCTTTTTGTTGTTCGTCTTGGTTAATGGCGCCATTATCCATCCAACCATCACTTTGCTCGTCTTGAATTACTAAACGAGCGCCAAAATTGTCGGTAATAGGGCCAGATAACGTAAGCGTGGCTCTTTGGCCGCCAAATTCTGGTTCGACAGCTAGTTGAACAGAGCCTTCAAATTCATCAGTAGGCTTAGCGGTTGTAATGCTAATTGCGCCAGCGATAGTGTTTTTACCAAACAAGGTAGATTGTGAACCTTTAAGTACTTCTACGCGTTCAATATCTAAAAATGAAGATCTTGATGCCTGGGCGCGGCCAAAGTAAATGCCGTCGATAAAAGTACCAACCGATTGCTCGAAACCAAAGTTAATACCTGAACCAATACCACGAATAAATATACTATCACTCGAAGAGCCTTCAGCAATATGAACATTTGGCATGAATACAGCCATGTCTTCAAGATTGGTAATACCTGCTTCAGCGATTTTTTCACCACTCATTACAGATAATGCAATCGGTACATCTTGCATGCCTACTGCACGCTTAGTGGCCGTTACAATTACTTCTTCTAGCATTTGTGCCTGAAGCGGCATTGCGGCTAATCCGCCTGCTACTGCAATAGCTATTGCAGAACGTTTTAATTGATTTTTTTTCATTATGTGATCCCTATATATAATTATTATTGTGCCCACTTAGTGTAGGTCTGAAACTACGATTAGTAAAGCGCCTATATTTCGTTTTAATTCAATGGCTTATGACGCTTTATTCACCAAATAAATGTAAGACTTAGCGCTGTCTGATACATGTTCAGTTTTAACCCCCGGTAAAACCATAATACATAATGCTTAGTGGAGTGTTGAAGACATGATGAAAACTAGCCGATTAGGCCAAAGCCATGACGAACTGTTTCTATTTATATCTACTGCTCACTTATCGATAGTAAATAAAGAGTAGTAATATTTCTTGACATATTGCGCCAATTACTTTGATTTTTAGGTATTAATTGTCAATAAGCATTTTTTGCGCGCATGTTTTAGTAACTTTTACTAAGTGCAATAAATCTATAAACTTACTGTTTTTAATTTGATATTTTTTGAACATTGCTTATGACTAGAATAGAATTTATGCGACAGGTAAATGATAGCCCGGACTCAATTGAGTTTAATAGCACGATGGAATTTATTAGCCAAAATTATGTTTATACGCCGGTAAAATTTGTTAATGGCTTGGGTTCTGGTGCAGTTATTAATAATGCTGGCACAAACGAAGGTTCATGCAAAATTTTTGCTTTGGCGAAATTACTAGATTTAGATGAGCAATCTACGCTCGCGTGTTTTGGCCGTTACTACCGGGATGATGTGTTGAGCAACTCCTCTGGTGAAGATCACGCTAATATCCGCAATTTTATGCAATATGGCTGGGCAGGTATTAAATTTTATGGCGAAGCTTTGGCCCCAAAATAGTTCGACAGGTAGTTAAAAAATGGCCGACATACTGCCCTTTAAAAAACCCAAAGGTGCTGATAACAACAAAGGTAAAACTTTGTGCAGCAATAATCATCATAAATGGAAGGTATGTAAGTCTAAGCAATTTGATGTGCGTGACGGCAAGCTGGTCACCATTTATAAATGTGATCGCTGCGGGAAACAAAAAGTCAAAGCTCATTAAATACATTAGTACATTTTTTCTTAGATATTGATCAATCCTGATCGAGATCGAGTAAAAGGGGACGTGACGGTTATTTTTTGATCAATCATCGGATTTCCTAGGCCTGCCGCCAGACCCACTACCTATCTTTCGCCCTAATCCCTGCTCTATCTGCTTCTTAAGGCACTCATCACCCAAAGGAAAGTTCTTGTTCGTGGCTGCGCGTATTCGATGAATATCAACGTTTGAAATGATTACCTTAAAAATCACACGATAACGGTGCTGTAACTGCTGTAAATCTTTATCAATAGACAAAAGACAAATAAATTTTATGCGGTGTAATCAGCAGCTCACTCTTTCCCCATGCATTAGCGTTATAACTCGACCATTGATAATCCTGTGGCTGTATTACTATATTCGCAGCCACAGGGTTAAGTCCTATATAGCGATAACATGTTAGCAAATAATTTTCGGCATCAATCAAACTACTTTTATGCCTACCTTCCCACAACGTACCAGTTCTCTTATAGGTTTTGTTTATATACTGTACATACTGCCTGCCAACATGCTGAAGAACACGTGAAATACTGTCTTCCGCCAGCGGCGTCAATAACAAATGAACATGGTTTGTCATCAAACAATAAGCATGTAGTTCTGCTCCGTATCGTTTTGTACTTTGTAATAACAAGGTTTTATAGTGTTGATAATCATCATCACAGAAAAAACACGCGTTTCTATTATTACTACGCTGAACCATATGGGCAGGCACCCTAGGAGCATACATCCTTGTTTTTCTAGGCATCGCAAAATCCTTTTGCTTGCTGTTAATTTACAAAAAGTATAATTCAGTTACTGTATAAAAAATAACCGTTACGCCCCCTCTTAATTTTGATCTATTCCGATGGGCTTGCAATTCATTTCTATAAACACTGCAGTTTGTGCTGTTAATATTGCAGATATAAAAAAGCCCCCAATCAAAGATCACGGCTTAGTTAAGCTCAGGTGGAAAAGTTTACTCTGATCCTACTTGTTAAAAAAAATTTAAAAAGGCGATTTTATCGGCCTGGGTAACTGATCAAAATATAACCGTTACGATCCCTTTAATAATTGAAACCTTGTTGCTGGCCTCTTGGAGTTTCTTTGGCAGCTCGATCCATGATAGAATTTAACTACATAATCAATCAATTACAAAAATCACCCAATTACGCTCAGAAGTCCCAATTATGCCCTCCCCATCACCGTGCAAATATAGTGTTGTTATCCCTGTTTTTAACAGTGAGCCTATCATTGAAACCACTGTTCAACGAACGGTAGATTTCTTTGAGGGTAAGCAGCTCGATTATGAAATTGTACTGGTCAATGATGGTAGCAGTGACGGCAGCTGGGAAAAAATTAAGGATATAGCCCATTACAGAAGCACGGTAAAGGCTATAAATCTGCTGAAAAATTATGGGCAGCATAATGCTAACCTCTGTGGTTTTCGCAGTGCTGTGGGTGATTGGGTCATTACTATGGATGATGACCTTCAAAACCCTCCAGAAGAAATAGAAAAGCTTATTGGAAAAGCTGAAGAGGGCTATGAGCTAATTATTGGCCAATTTAGGCAAAAGAAGCATGCAATGTACCGCAGGCTGGGTTCCAGGCTAATAAATAGAATTAACAAAAGCATCTTTGCTACACCTGATGGAATAGTACTATCGAATTTCAGATTGATTAGCCGCCAAGTCATCGACCGGATATGCGAATACCAAACCGGGTATCCCTATATTCCAGGTTTAACCATTATGTTTGCTCATAGTGTGGCGAATGTCGAAGTCGAGCATCATTCCCGTTCGCATGCCGAGAGTAACTATAATTTTTCCAGGATCCTGAAGCTGGTTGCGACTATATTATTTAATTACTCCTCATACCCATTGCGTCTAATGAGCTACATTGGGATTATTGTTGCGGTCATTTCATTGCTAACTGGAGGGTTTTATATAGCAAAAGGTATCTTGTTTGGTGCCAGCGCGTCAGGTTGGTTGACGATCGTTGTGCTTATTTCAATTTTCAGTGCAATTATTATGGCGATGCTGGGCATGATCGGTGAGTACCTTGTCAGATTAATTAACCAGACAAGTAATGCTCAAAGTTACGTTATAAAAGAAGTGGTCAAAGAGAATGAAAGTTGATTTCTTTATTGTTGGTTCTCAGCGATGTGGAACGACCTATCTTTACCAAATTTTAGATCAGCACCCGGAAATATTTCTTGCCAAGCCAGTAAAGCCAGAGCCCAAGTTTTTTATCGATGATAAGCAGCACGCTGAAGGGTATTCCTGGTATATAAACAGGTATTTCTCAGAGGCAAGTGAGGTACAGCTATTGGGTGAGAAGAGTACAAGTTATATTGAATATGAGACTGCGGCTGAGCGTATCTATTCTTATAATAAAGATGCAAAAATTATTGTGCTAGTAAGAGATCCTGTAGAGAGAGCTTTATCAAATTATCGCTTTAGTGTTGATAATGGCATTGAAAACCTTGATTTTTACCAAGCTATTCTTTCTGAGAAGGAGAGGTTGTCGGAAACCTCGCATTCAAATATATCGGTTTCTCCCTATGCTTATTTCAATAGGGGTTTATATATAAATTACCTGAATGTGTATCTGAAATATTTTCCCAAAAATAACATCAAGGTTGTGGTTACTGAGAACCTACTAAAAGATACGAAAGAGGTTCAGGCTGTATTGGATTTCTTAGAAGTCAAACGCTTGGAGTTGCCTTCACCAGGCCAAGTAAACGAATCCCAGAAAAGAGATGTTGCTTTACCGACACAAGCATTGGCTTATCTGAAAGCCTGTTATAGGGAAAGCAATCAAGAGTTGGAAGAAAAGTTCAACCTTGATCTGAGTCTGTGGTCCTGTCAGGTAAAGTAGAATAACAGGGCGTGTGCGCCGCTAATTATATTGGTATTCAGTATGGAAATTAGATTTAACGTTCCCGCATGTGTTGGCGGTGAGATTGATAATATTAAGGCTGCGATAGAAAGTGGCAGGCTCAGTGGCGACAATCACTATACAAAAGAGTGTGAAAGATGGTTTAAAAATCATCTGGGCTCAAATGAAGCACTACTAACACCTTCATGTACCCATGCGTTAGAAATGGCAGCGCTATTACTTAATATACAGCCTGGTGATGAAGTAATAATGCCAAGCTATACCTTTGTAAGTACTGCCAATGCTTTTGTGCTTCGTGGCGCAACAATAGTTTTTGTTGATATTAGACCGGACACAATGAATATTGACGAAAAACTAATCGAAAGTGCCATTACTGAAAGAACTAAAGCAATAGTACCTGTGCATTATGCTGGGGTTGTTTGTGAGATGGACGTTATTGTAGATATTGGTAAGAAATATAATATCCCGATTGTTGAGGATGCCGCCCAGGCAATTACATCTACTTATAATGGCGAGATTGCAGGCTCTCATGGCGCTATGTCAGCGTTCTCTTTTCATGAAACTAAAAATCTAACCGCTGGTGGCGAAGGCGGTTTACTTGCTATTAATGATGAACAATATTCAGAGCGAGCGGTGATTTTGAGAGAGAAAGGCACTAATAGAACTAAGTTTTTTAAGGGGGAGGTTGATAAATATACCTGGGTCGACGTAGGTTCTAGTTATTTGCCATCAGAAATCCAGGCGGCTTATCTAAGCGCCCAGTTGGACGAAATTGAAAAAATTCAACAGTCGCGACTAAGTATATGGGATCAATATTTCGAGGCAATTGCACCGTTGGAGGAGAGCGGTAGGCTTGAACTTCAAAAAATCCCCGGCAATTGTCAGCATAATGCACATATGTTTTATATTAAGTTGAAGGATCTTCGAGATCGTGATGGCGTTCTGGCCAGATTGAATGAATCCGGAGTAAAGTCAGTTTTCCATTATATTCCCCTTCATAGTACAGATTTTGGAAAATCAATTTCACGATTTCATGGCAAAGATAAATTTACAACAAGTGAAAGCGAGCGGTTGATAAGATTGCCAGTCTGGTATGGTATGGACTCAGCGACGGTAAACACAGTTGTTGAAAAATTCTATGAAGTTCTTCGGTGATGTCTATTTCAAATAAATCAGACTTTTGCTTTATTCTAGGGCGAGGCCGCTCTGGAACAACCTTACTTACCTCTATCTTAAACGCTAACGCTTCAATATCTATTGCGCCGGAATCACTATTTATTATGAATACTTATAGAAAGTATTCGGGCAGTGTAATGGATGAGAAAGCCACAAAGGAATTTATTCAGAATATATGGCTTGAATCCAGAATGTTGAGTTGGGGCTTAGATGAAAAGGGGCTTTTAGATTGGTTATTAAAATATGGGTTGAATCGCGGCTTTGCGACTGCATGTGAAATTGTATATGCGCGCTATGCCTTCGATCAGGGGAAAAGCGGCGCGAAATGCATTGGGGATAAGAATCCACATTATTCGCTATTTGTTGAGACTTTGATCGAGTTGTTCCCTGATGCAAAATTTATATATCTGGTTAGGGACTATAGAGCCAATATAGCTTCATATAAAAATGTGCAATTTGATAGTGATAATGTGGCCGCTTTGTCTTATCGCTGGGTCAAATACAATAAGATAGTTAAAGCCGCTTCCGAGCGTTACCCTGAAAAATTCATCCTAGTCAGATTCGAAGATTTAGTGGCGGACGGGGCGTCAGAGGTTAAAAAGATATGCGACTTTCTAAATGTTCCATTCATGGTGAGCATGCTTGATTATTATAAAAATGATAGCGGAGTTAATAGCGAGTGGCATAAAAATTTAAACAGGCCATTAAACAGCGAGAAAATAGACAGTTGGAATGAAACCCTTTCGGAGCTGGACGTGGCTGTCGCTGAATCCGTATGCGGTAAAATGGGGCTTAAACTCAATTATATACCGGCTTCCTCCGGTAACATAAAAGTGCATTGGTGGCTGAAAAGAGGTGTGATACTAGGTTGGTCGGTTACAAAACTGGAGAGGATTTTGTTTTTACTTCCCATTGGTATTCGATCGATGATCATTAAGCTGTATCGTGTCTGGACTGGGTCTCATAGTTTCAGTGGGGAGCGCCTTTCGTGAAGGTGGCGGGGTTCATCAAGTTTATATTGGGTGTTTCTCTGATTGGTATTCTGGTAAGCCAGCTGGATTTCAGTTTGGTATTCACGACCCTTTCGGAGTCAATGGTTTCGTACTTGTATCTTGTCGTAGTATTTTATCTGCTAGCAACTTTTTTTGAAGTCCTCAGAGTCTATGTTTTGTTAAAAGATTTTTTCTCATTTTTTCAGGTTGCAGCAGTTGTTTTTATTGGTGTGTTTTTCAATAATTTTCTTCCGTCAAGTGCGGGGGGGGATTTTTACAAAATATACAGCTTGAAAAAAGCTAAGGTAGCGATAGAAAAGGGTGTTGTACTTGTACTGTTTGATAGATTGATGGGTGTGCTGGTTCTAGTGGTGTTTGGTGTCTTATATTCACTGATAAATACTAAGATATTTAGCGGTTTTGTAAATAAAGTAGAAGGTTTTACACCAGGAATTAGTCTGGAGTATTTTTTGATTGCGGCGGGAGTTATTTTATTGTGTACATATTTTTTAAGGGGGGCTATTAAGGGGTACTACAATAAGGTTTCCAGTAAAATTGAACAGGCAATCATTTTTTTAAAAAGCTTCCCTCCTGAGAGGTATGTCATTCAGTTTTCTCTGGCGGCTTGCTTTCATCTGGCTCGCCTCTTTGCCATCTATTATCTAGTGTTAAGTCTTAACGGATATATAGTTTGGCATAACATCATATTTCTATTAACTATTGTGACTCTTATTTCAGCTCTCCCTATAAGCTTTGGAGGTCTTGGCGTTCGAGAGGGCTTATTGGCTGGAGGTTTGATGGTGTTTGGGGTTGAGGCAAATGTGGCTATCAGCGTTGCACTAATTAATTTGTCGTACCTATGGTTAAAGGCGTTGACGGGTGCTTTTTGTTTGCTTGGGGTGAAAATATCGGCCGAGAACAGAAAGTTTATTTAGCTTGCGGGGTGGTTTTTTGTGCATAGTAACTTAGCAAGAGTATCGAGGGTAGTATGCAGTCGCCATAGAGAATTATTGGTGGCGATAATTGTATTCGTGGCTTTAGTGAATTCCGTCTATTTTGCTATTTCATTCCACATTGACGCTCCGCGAGCTGATGCTTTTCGTCATATTAAATTCTATGTAGAGCCTTATTTAGATGGGGCGCTAGATCTGGGGCTAATACTAGAAAATCATCACCCAAGGCCTCTCCATGCTTTGGTATACGTTTTGAATGCCAGTCTTTTTTCGCTGAATTATAGTGTGGAAATGTATATAGGGTTGATAGCTCTGGCGCTTATAGTGTTGTTAGTATTTGTTGAGTATACCAAAGCATTACCATTGACTAGGCGCGGAGACACTAAACCTCGGTTGGTGGCTGCCTTGGGATTTTCAGCGATAGTGATAAGTATCCTCTCTTTAAATAATCATATTCATTATCGATGGACGCTCGTCACATTTGGTTTTCTGAATACGCTTATAGGGCTATTGATCTATTATAAGTACTCTTCTCTTTTCGTAACCACGGTTAAGCGCGAATGGGTATTGTATGCACTAACCGGTATTCTGGTTCTAGCAAACTTTGATCGGTCAATTATTCTACTGTCGCCATTACTTTTATTAGCTTCTTTTTTTCTTATTATTGGAGAAAAGAAGGCGATAAATGGTAGGGTCTTAATGGTTATTGTGGCGCAAATTATAGTTGTCAAATTAATGATAATTCTATGGTCAGAAGCCTCAGCAGGAGGGGGTAGTCGTAATTATTTGCAGGGTATTCTTTGGGCGCTTAGTAACCCGATAGAAATCATTAAGTTTTATGCTGTGGGCTTGTCTGCAAGCCTGGTAGAGGCAAGAGCTTTTCGAGAAGTATTTAAGTCGCATCCGGGCATTCAGCTGGGGGTAAGTATTGGTATTCTTTTGGTATATCTATTAGCTCTATTAATGTTCATAAAGAGAAAAATGTGGAAGATAAGCGTTTTTCCTGTCGCGTTGCTTCTTATGCCTATAATATTTATGTCTGCAGTATTGGTATCCCGGTATCAGCTTTTGGAGTATCAAACGAATCTATCTTCAAGCCCGAGATATTTGTTCAATTACCATCTTGGTTGGGCTGGTGTGCTTTGGATATATACGTTGTACTATTTTCAGACTCGAAAGATATGGATGAAAGCGCTGATTGTTTTATTATTATTAGCAGTTGTTATCTCTCATGTTTCGGTTTCGATTGAATATTGGAAGCATAAAACTACATGGTTCGTCAGTTCGGCCACACAATCTACATTATCCGTGTTACAGGCTGGTGATGGGCATGTGGAAAGTTTAAGCCATAAACAATGCCCCAGGACTGACCGCGAATGTTTAAGGGTAATAAAAATCCTTAAAGACAATCAAATGGTGTCTTTTTCGAGTAGAAAATCAAAACAATATTTGGTCGCTTGTGCTCAAGAAGTTGTTTCTTGGAAGGCTCTTCAAGGCGGAAGGGTTCGCTTTGTTTTTTCCAATAAAGTTGCCACCATGCCCATCTCAATCGGAGTTAATGAAGAGTATTACCCCCCAGTGACATCTTTTGGTAATTTTAAGACAATTAGTATCAAGAAAGATGTATATAATAAGGGCAATAAAGTAGTTTTTTCTTGTTACAAGGGAGGCCGCTTTGTTCCGTTTGATGAGGTTGACTTAAATGTTAGCCTTCTATAATACATTTCGGTTATACAATGTTTTCACTATATTAGTGAAAGAAAACATAAAAATTAATCCTGGCCTATGATAAATAAACCTATTATTAAGTTTTCCCTGATCTGCTTGTTAGTGGTCTATTGCGTATATGTGGTTTTAAATACGTTATATTTTACCTTTCCCGCGGCGAATGTTGCGCCGATTGCGGATGCGTATAGGCATATATTATTATATGTGGAGCCATTCTATTCTGATTCTCCAACATTAGGTATGTTGTGGTCTAATCATCACCCTAGGCCTCTCCACGCCATTTTAACAATTTTTAATGCTCTCATTTTTTCATTGGACTACAGGTTTGAAACGGTTATTGGTTTGTTTTGCCTTTTCTCATTGTCCTGTCTTATTTTGTATAATGTTTTTCGTGATTATGGTGTGCATGATAAAAAATCCCCGCTAAAACTATTGCAATTCACTTTCTTATTTGCGGCAGTTATATCTGCTTTATATTCATTGAACCCTACCTCTTCTTACATGTGGACATTAGTTACCGTCGGTTTTCTTGATTGCCTTGTGGCGATCTTTATTTACTGCGTATATTCCAATCTTTTCCGCGGGCAAACAGGTAGAGAGGGTGTTTTCTACATTGCATCTTTTATTCTTTTATTTATTAATTTTAATAAGGCTGTTATTTTTCTTGCCCCTGTAATTTTTTGCGCTGCGTTTTTTATAATCATCAACTACTTGAGGCCGGTTAATTTAAGGGTTTTTGTTTTAACGCTAGCCTTGATTCTTTTAGTTAAGATTTTCCTTGTTTGGATTACGCCAGATGTCGAGGCGAATCCGTATGCTTTTACTTTGGCAACTAAGCTGCATTCCTTTTTTATGAGCCCTGGTGAAACGATTGATTTTTATGGATTTGCTTTAATCTCAGGGCTTGTAAAATTCAAATACTATATTGCTTGGTCCGGAAAGGATTCAATTCTTAATTATTTCATCACATACCTTTCTTTAGCAGTATATATATTTTCATTTTTCTTATACGTTAAAAACAAACTTTGGTATAAATCAGTCTTGCCTTTGTTGTTAGCCTTAATGCCTATTTTTTTTCTTGCGGCACTTTTTATTGGTAGGTATGACTTTAATGCAGTTTTCAATATAAGTTACCCATCGAGTGCTGGTCGTTATGCCTTTAATTATAAGTTGGGGTGGATTGGTGTTGTTTGGATCTATTATCTTTCGAGTCGCTGTGTTGCCCGGGATTTATTAAAGCCTTTATTTTTTCTTCCCATTTTTGCGCTTATCTTTGTCAGTGTTTTGAGTAATTCACTTTCGTGGGATTCTTATCAACCCCTAGCTAGTAAGTCATCTCAGAGGATCTTGAGTGCTTTGCATGCTTCTGAGGAAGGGGTTTCTAAGTTAACTCGTGGGCATATCCGGTGTATGGATACCGTTAAAGTGTGTGATAAGTCATTAGAATTTTTAAGGTTAAATTCACTTAGTATTTTCGCTGCATCTTATGCAGAAACGTTTTCTCGTGTTTGCCAATATGATGTTTCAGAGTACCGGTTTCTCGGTAAAAAGGGTGTTGGTTTTATGTTTCCGGTTGATTTGAATACACTCCCTGTTGATATTCGAGTGAACGATAGAAGAGTTTATGCAGTTAAATCAATTAGTGGCGAGAAAAGAATAGATTTAACTGACGTTGGACTTGACCGGATGGATCAAGTTTACAGGGTAGATTTCTATTGCTATAAAAATAATCGCTTTCAGATATTCGACTCTATTGATTTTCCGGGTAACTAGTGATTCTTCTTCCATGAATTCACTAATCGGTCTTTTTGTAGGCTTAATGCATGACATGTTCGATAAGAGTGGTTAACTTTTCCTTCCCAGAGATATAGTCGGAGGTATAAACATAGGCTACAAGGTTGTCTAGGTCTTCGCGGATTTTGTTGTTTTCAGCTATTAATAATTGAGACTTGTTTTGCTTCCACTGTTTTTCCCTTTCCAATTTATGATCTTCAGTAATGGAGCTAAGCTGATTTTGTAAGTTTAGGTCTCCTCGGATATTTTCACCCGTGCTGTGCTTAAAATATTCAACTAGTTTGCCACTGTATCTTAGCTGCATGCACTAATAGTTCTTTTGGCTCTTCTACCAGCTTCTCATAGGCATAGATAATTCCGAGATTCTTCAAATATATCTGCATCATAGTTTCTGCCGATACGGTATTGCCAAGTTAACTACCCAAAACTGGTAATATCATGATATGAACGCATAAAAACGTTACCGCTCCCTCCCGAGATCATCAGTAACGCAGTCTGGCTTTACTATCGATTCAATCTTAGTCACGGCGATATTGAAGACTTGCTCGCTGAACGAGGTGTTACCGTTAGCCGCAAGAAAATCGGCTCTGGTGTAATAAATTCGGTTTTATTTATACACGTCGATTGAAACTAAAGCATCCAGGTTACGGCGATACATTCTTTATCGACGAAGTATTCATCAAGATAAACGGGAAGCAGCACTACCTTTGGCGTGCAGTCGATCAAGAAAGCTTGCCCCTTGAGCAAAGCGAATGTTTTGGGTATGGAGAAATCGTAGACGTGTATCTTCAGTCAAGACGAAATAGGGCAACTACTAAGCGGTTTTCAGACGTTTACTGAGAAGTAATGCAGGCGAGCCAAGAAAAATCGTGGCAGATAAATTACGGAGTTATAGCGTAGCTCATAGGGAGTTGATTCCTGACACGATTCACATATCAGATCTGTGTTCAAATAACAAAGCAGAGCAATCTCATGAGTCAACTGGAGTTCGAGAGCGAGGGATGCGGTGATTCAAATCGATAGCTCAAGCGCAGAAATTTGTTACTACTCACGCTTCTGTTTCCAAGTTATTTAATCTTGGCCGCAATAAGGATCAGCGGAACAATATAGCAATCTTAGGGAAAGTGCGTTTAAAATTTGGTTGGATGCGGTGATTTAGCAAGCGAGCTGTGGTTACTTTGGTTTAATGTAATTAACTTGGCAGCACCCATTAAATACATTAATACATCTTTTTTCTTAAATATTGATCAATCCTGATCGAGATCAAACTTTCCCCCATTGGTAGTTCCACTTACTTGAATCCTAATATGTTATCCCCACATTACTTGGTATTCAGTTTTTACTAATAGGTAGTACGATGCGTATCGATAAATTAACTAATACCTTACAAACCGCTTTAGGCGAAGCTCAATCGTTAGCTTTGGGGAATGACCAT
>JBLHVH010000066.1:0-15129 GCA_047628385.1 Oleiphilaceae bacterium | reverse complement strand
TTAATTTAGAGACTTTCTTAAGTTGTGTGCTTATTAAAGCTTAAAGGCACGTTTAGGCCAAGATAGTTTTTCAGGGCTAAGTAACGCGTTGAGATCTGTATTTTCAAGATAATCCGTTAAATTAAAACATTCTCCTTTAAATATTGGGTCAGTAATTTCATAGCGTTTACCGTATAAATCAAAACGTACTTTATAAGCATGTAGATACCCTCTATCTGGATAGGATGTGTTGGCACCCTCATCAACACCAGGATCTTCTATTAATGCCCCAACGCTTTTTTCATCTGTGCCAGTATTTGTTTCACTTGCTTGTTCAATCAACTGTTCATAACGACGATCACCCAACACAGGACTTGCTAACGATTTCATAGCAACACGTAATTGATGCGTTTTACCTGTTTCAGGTTTTAATACAAAAAACCAATAACGTTGGTTATCGTGTAAAAATGATTTAGCAACAAAATGTGTTAACGCTGGATTAGTTTTCTCTCTTAGTAATAAATAACTTCCTCGACGTCCTTTCTTCATGTCGCCTATCACCGCACCTTGTTTCTTAGTAGGTTTATGTTTTGATAGTGCGAGGTAATATTTTTCGATATGTTTGTCTTGAAGCATTTTTGATAGTACTTCGTTTACTTGGCTTGTCCGTGCAAATACCATTAAACCCGAGGTAATTTTATCTAAGCGGTGAATGGGATAGAGCGTTTCACCTGGATATGACGTCTTTACTAATTTCACAATACCTTCTGCTTGCTCATCGGTATGAAAACATACATTGACTGGTTTATGAATTACTCGAATATATTCGTCGAGATAAACAGTTTCAATTTTTTGATCAAGCATTATCTAGGTTCACCAATTTAGGGCTGTTTGGGTTAATTAAAGTAGATTTAGTATCAGAATTTAATGCGGGGTGTGTCAGTCGATTATAAGCAAAGCGAAACGGAAACAATGCAAAATCTGAAACAAAATCTCTCGCCATCGTCCAGCCTGAAATATCTTTGTATAAATTATTATAGGTGCCGACCATGGCAAATAAAGAGCGTGATAAATGTAAATAATCACTTTTAATCGTCATATCTAAAGAATACGTATTGGTCATGAGTTGCACAGCAGTTTGTAAACGATAACGGAAACCTTCTGTACCCTCTTTGTAGAGTTGTATTGCGAAGTCATGACCTAAAGGATGCACTTGTTTTTTCTCAAGGGTTTCAGTTAATGCCTGCTTAATCTCTTCATACCGCGCGGTATTTCCTAATTGATCGGTACTCATTTCAATGAGTGTTTGTGCTAAAGTTTCTACATCACCACTTAATACTGAAACAATATAACGCCTTAAAGTGGCCCACTTTCCTTTCATATCAACCGAATTCCCCCAATCAATAAGAAAAAGTTTTGCCTCAAGGTCAACCATCACATTCCCTGGGTGCAAGTCGCCATGAAACTCTTGATAAATAAACATATGCTCTAGCATTGTGTACAAGAAATTTTCTGCTAACTTTCGTTGAAAGCGAACCTTCCTTCGACCTTGGTAGCAATTGACGGCTTGGTTAATCGCCATCGCATCTTGCAGATATTCCATTTCTAAAATTCGATTGCTTGAGCCATATAAGCTTGGAACGAACCAAACAGAAGACACTGCCGCGCGATCATGAAAACGTGATTGAACTTCCCCTTCATGTTTAAAATCAAGCTCTTGCTCAAACCCTCGTGTAAATTCTTTAATTTGTTCTGACATCGCTGACAGGAACGGACGTAGTTTAGAATGAGGTGCCCAGTACTGACTACTAATCAGCATCAGCTCTATCGCCAGTGAGCCCATTGCAAACTCTCGTTCCAAGTTGTGTCGCGACACTTTTACAACCACGGGAACAAGAACTTCTTTGCCATCTCTAGTCAGTGGTTTTTTAGCCACAAAAACCGAACCAATTGAACCTGACTTGATGGGGTTATCAACTTCAAAGCCAAAATATAAACTTTCTGGTTTTTGACCAAAGTCCTCAGCAAAAGCTTGATAGACTTCATCTGGCTTCATAGGCTCTACATCTTCTTGAAATACTTGTAATTCTTTTGATATTTCTTCAGGCAAGAAGTCTGAATTAGCCGCAGCGACTTGGGCCATTTTTATAAATAATGGACCAAATTCACGTACCATTTTTGCAACAATTTCGGCTTGTTTTTTAAAGTCTTTTGGATCGGTTTGTAAAAATGGTTTTATATAACGAATGGCTTTAATTTGACGCTTAAGAATTTGAATATCACCGCGTAATACTTGTAACTTAGCAATAATATCAGTCAATGTATGCTGGTTAGCTTTACGAATTTGTTTAATGCTATTTATTATTTCTAATAACAAAGGTTCGTAAGTACGCAAAACAGAACGCACAATATCTAAATTTAACTCAACAACCCCTTTTAACTCTGGCGACTCGATTAATTCTTGAAAGAACCCCCAAAACTCATCGATCACGACTTCAGGGATATCTACAGGACTTCTTAATACGGCTTGTTTAACCAAATAACTGATCATATTTTCTGTCGAGTCTTCATTAGGAATAAACCGAGACCGACGCAAAAATTCAGTTAACGAACGCGAGTGAAAGGATAAAGGGTGGTGGTATAAGTCTTCAAATAGAGAATCTAGTTCTTCAGATAGCTCTGGTGCCTCGACAAAACGATCTGACATGAGCAACCGAATGATTGGTACAAATGTTTTAGGTAGAGCAACACTACTTGTGGCTATTTCACCAGCACCTTTCAAGACGGAGAACGTATTTTTCTTTAGTGAGGAAATATCAACTAAACGTTTCTTTTCTTTTGGCATGAATACACAAGCATTTAATGGCGGGAATTAAGCTAAGAATACCATACTCATTCAATCGACGAAATTTATTCTAATCATCCAAGTACCCAAAATTAAAAAAAAACAAAAATTTTTCGCAGTTTTCATCAGTTTTTCTATACTGAATAAGAACTTAACTTATATAGTTAGCCTTCATTGCATATTTGCACCATGCATATACTAAATAATTATATTAAATCAATATTAGACAACACTCGATTATGGCCGATATATCAATCGTTAATTCTTTTTTTCTAATTTTTTCTGGCGCAGCAATTTTAGCATCGCTAGTTCTTTATACACGCCAACCTATTATCATCGCTTATATTGCATTAGGCGCGTTAATTGGCCCTTTTGGGCTTAATTATGTTAATGATACGTATTTATTATCTGAAATTGCTGAGATAGGAATTATTTTTCTCTTATTTCTCTTAGGCTTGGATATGCAGCCAAGTAGTTTACTGCACATGATTCGAAAAGCGACATTTGTCGCGATCGCCAGCTCTCTAATTTTTGCAATCACGGGTTTTTTAATCGGTCAACTATTTGGATACACCTTTCTAGAGTCTATTATTATTGGCTGTGCAATGATGTTTTCAAGCACCATCATTGGCATAAAATTATTACCCACCACCGTTTTACATCATAAACATACGGGAGAATTAGTCGTTGGCCTACTTCTTTTACAAGATTTAGTGGCTATTATTGTCCTGTTAGTTTTAGGTGGTAGTGCTTCAGAAGCCGATAATAATGGCATTATTAGCTTTATTGGGACCCTACTTACACTGCCCTTACTTATTTTCTTTGTTTTTTTTACCGTTAAACATGTTATTTTTAAACTTATTCAAAAATTCGATCGCTTTCATGAATATATCTTCTTGCTTGCGATTGGCTGGTGCTTGGGTATCGCTGAATTGGCTAATTATCTTGGTTTGTCGACAGAAATTGGCGCCTTTTTGGCAGGTATTAGCATTGCGACCAATCCAATCTCTCAATACATCGCCGAATCCCTAAAACCGTTACGAGATTTCTTCTTAGTATTATTTTTCTTTTCTTTGGGCGCTTTATTTAACTTAAATATGCTGGGTTTAGTGATCTTACCTGCAATCATTCTAGCGGTTCTTATTATCATTATTAAGCCGGTTACCTTTCACTTTCTTCTAAAGCAAATAAAAGAACCCAAAGAAATCTCATGGGAAGTTGGCTTTAGATTAGGCCAAATTAGTGAGTTTTCTTTGTTGATCGCATACTTAGCGACTGCAAGCGCATTTATAGGCACAGAGGCTTCACATCTCATTCAGGCAACTGCAATTCTGACTTTTATTTTAAATTCTTATATAGTCGTGTTCAAATTCCCTAGCCCGATTGCAATCAGCGATCGCTTAAGACGAGATTAATGATACAAAAAATAATTGACCCAGAAATGATCTGTCCTTGCCACTCGGCCAACATGTCATCTATTTTATTTTCAAAATGTTGTCAAAAATATATCATCGGCATTGCTCACGCCCATACTGCAGAACAACTGATGCGCTCACGTTATACTGCATTTGTACTTGAAGATGAGCAATATTTATTAAGCAGCTGGCATACGACCACTAAACCAAGTTCAATTGACTTCAATACCGCCACTAAATGGCTTGGTTTAAAGATAATATCGACAAAAATGGGCCAAGATATAGACAAGGAAGGTTGGGTAAAGTTTATAGCCCGCTATAAAGTAGCCGGAAAAGCACATAGATTAGAAGAGCACAGTTATTTCACACGAGAGCTAGAACACTGGAAGTATGTAAACGCTGAAAACAATCATACTTTTCCTGTCAGTAACCTTTAATGCCACAGTCAAAAAACATCATTACTCAGTTACACATTAGCGCGTTGCTTTTAGGGGGGACAGCGCTTTTTTCAAAGCTTATCCCTTATTCCGCGATCGATATCATTTCGTACCGAACACTCATTTGTGGCGTACTAGTGCTTGGTATTGCCCTAGCTCTTAAACATAAAATACTGATAAAGAACAAATTTCATTTGTTTTTATTGGTAATTTGTAGCCTTTTATTTACTGTACACTGGACCGCGTATTTCCACTCTATGCAAATATCTAGTGTCGCGGTTGGGATTGTATCTATGTTTACTTTCCCTGTAATTACTGTGTTTCTTGAGCCTTTAATTAAAAAAACGAGAATCTATGTAGTCGATATTGCGATGGCGGTTATCGTCCTTTTTGGGGTAAGTCTCATTGTTCCTGAATTTTCACTTAACAACGATATAACCGCAGGTGTTGCTTTTGGTGTTTTATCAGGTTTTGCCGTAGCACTGCGCAACGTTATTGTTTCGACATGGCTTAATCAATATTCAGCATTTACCATCATGACATTTCACAGTTTGATAAGTGCGATCGTTCTGTTACCACTAACAACGGTATCTATCGGTAGCATATCAGGCGATGAATGGTTTTTACTTATATTGCTTGGTTCTGTTTTTACAGCGATACCCCATACTCAAAAAACGTATGCACTACTCCATGAGTCAGCTAAAACTGTTTCGATGATCATCAGTTTACAAGTTGTTTATGCGGCTATATTTGCTTATTTATTACTAGGGGAACATGTCGAGTTCAACACATTAGTTGGCGGTAGCTTAATATTATTTGCTGCTTTATTTGAGAGTATTCAATCGAATAGAAATAAAAGCTAATGGCCGAAAGCCATTAGCTCGATTTTGTAACGCGACTATCTAAAACTACGTGTAACATTCATTTCAGATAAAATCTTACTCACAGAGCTTTCTATACCAGTACTCACTGCTATACCAAATTTATCCATCAAAGATTTCTTATCTTTAAAAGCAATTGAAAATACATCCGCATTGGCACATGCATCAATAATATATTCATCAGAAGTTTTAAGTTCATCCACCAAAGAAACTTCTAAAGCTTTTGAACCAAACCAGATATCACCGGTCGCAACATTTTCAATGTCAACAGATGGGCGACGTTCTGAAACATAACTCTTGAAAAGCTCATGGGTATCTTCGAGGTCAGTTTGAAACTTCTCACGTCCCTGTTCGGTATTTTCACCGAACATAGTTAATGTTCGCTTATATTTGCCAGCAGTTAGTATTTCGTAGTCAATATCGTTCTTTTTAAGTAATTTACTAAAGTTTGGGATCTGTGCGACGACACCGATAGATCCCATAATAGCAAAAGGTGATGCGACAATTTTGTCAGCGACACAGGCCATCATGTAACCACCACTGGCCGCAACCTTATCGACACATGCCGTAAGCTTAATGCCTTTCTTTTTAATACGATCCAACTGAGCCGCTGCTAAGCCGTAGGAGTGGACCATGCCACCAGGGCTTTCAAGCTTTACAATTACTTCATCACGCGCTGGGTCGGCCATTTGCAAAACAGCACTAATAGATTCTCTAAGGTCATCTACTGCAGATGCTTTAATATCACCATCAAAGTCTAAAACAAACACTCTTGGCTTAGTGTCTGGTTTGATGTCTGATTTATGCAATTTCGCTTCAGCTTTTTCGTTTTTCTTTTGATCTTTTCTAAGCGTTTTTAGCGCTTCTTTATCGAGTATAAATTCTTCAAGCAATTCTTTTGAGTCGTTAAACTTTTCATTTAGTTTCTCAACCAGCATCTCTTTACTTTCTGGTTTTTTATTTTTTATCGCTGCACTTGCTGCAGCCGCCAGAACAAACATAATCGCAATAACAATTGTGACTGTCTTCGCTAAAAAAACACCGTATTCGGATAAAAATTCCACGCTTACTTCCCCAATGATTCACACTAAATTATAAGTTCTTTATTTATTAGGGCTTTTTTATGTAAAACAAGGTCTAGAAGGCAGTTTGACTTAAAAACAATAATTCAAACAAGCGTTCGATTAGGAGTTGACTTTGTATTTCAGAAAAACTAACCTTTAGTCGTGTGAAAATTCCTCATTCTTTTGTGCGGTTTAATTCCACATTCACGCCCTTCAATCTCTTTAAGAGTGATGAGGCAAAAATTGATAAATTAAAAGGTTAATCTCATGTCTGTAGCTACTACCTTTGAGACACTAAAAAACAATTTTGACGCTGACGCTGCTAGCGGCATCGACTTAGTCTTCCAATTCAACATTGAAGATGATGAAAATTACAGCCTCACAATTAAGGATGGCGCATGTGATTTAACAGCAGGCGACCATGATGATCCTTCTGTTACTCTAATCATGAACACTGAAACACTTAACGGTATCGTTAGTGGTGAAACAGATGGAATGCAAGCATTTATGGCAGGTCAGTTACGCGCGGAAGGCGACATGATGCTAGCAACTAAGCTAGGTGAATTATTCAGCATTGGTTAATGCTAACCGATGTTCATAAAAAAAGCTGCTAATGCGGCTTTTTTTATATTTACAGATTTAATCTAGTATAAATCTGTTATTCATCAAGGTATTGATATCTATCCATAAGAAATTGATTTCAGACTTTCTTCAGATAGCTTTAATAACTCGTCATTAAGCGTTTCTTTATAAGACATGCTCTCAATATAATACTCCAAGGAAGTCATGGAGTCGGCCAACGTCTCAAGCATCCTATCTTCAGGCAATGATTCATTTTCAAATAGTTCAACATTGATACAGTCGGTGCAATTAACAATAATTTCAGCCACTCGCGGCCTTTCAATCATTAGCATGGCACCCCGAATGGAATCCATTACCCCACCAATATTTTCTAAATGAAGTTTATCTCCTTTTGACTCCACATATGAAGTGATCGATCGTTTAGCTAATGCTAGCCCGGATAACACCTCATCAATAACGACGATAACAGCTTCAAATAGAAATGGGCTTTCGCTATTTGTATTGCCACCAGACTGTAAATTTAGTTCAGGCTGAGCCCCGGTATCTTCAAATAATTTTACCGCTTGCTCAATACTCAATACAGCATCGGCGACCGCAAACAGCTCTTTCTCTGAGGCTGGTTTATCTTGATCATTCCATGCTTTAACCATTTGAGCTTGCGCGTCACAGGCTTTACTGATGTTCGGAAGGTCAAGCATAGAAAGTGTACCGCTCAAACGCTCAAACACACCACAAATAAAATCGACATCTTCTTCGTGCGGCTCTCCACTGCGCTCTAAAATGTCTAGCTTATCTTTAAGCTGAATAATTTCTTCTTGCAGTGCTTTTGACAGTGATTTTAAAACATCTGCACCGGGACCAAACAAACGCTTACTTTGAGCCAGTAAAGTATGCTCATCAAAATCAAGTTCTTTCACAGCAAAACCATTAAGAATCGCTTTTACATCGGCAGAATCCGATCGACTTAATGCAAGCAAATAAAGTAGGTTTTTTCGCAACGAATCAGGCGCGGCTTTGCCACTAACAACACTACCAACTAAGGCCATTTCACGCAGATATTTTTCTATCTTCATAAATAAGCGCTTTCGAAGGTCTGTAATTTGTAGACCTTCTTTGATCATCGTTTCACTTACAACAACCACTAATGACCAAAATTGTGATAATGGCTCTCCAGCACAAAGTTTTAAACTTCCTCTTGCCGCGCGACCAATTAAATTGAGACTTATTTCAGTATTTCTGTCACGCAACATATCCAACAAACCAACTTGATACATATGCCTGAAGCGCTTAGCGTGGTGTTCAAAATCAGATAATTTGCTGGTCTCACCTAAACCTAGTAAAAGTGTCGCATCAAATTGAACATTAGGGTTAAAATCAAAAAAATGAGATTCTGGAAAAGCTTTGGCTTTTCTGGCAACACGTAGATCATTAATAATTGGCAACAGGAGTTCTGGATGATCAACCCTTTGATGACTAAAATATTCGGTATAACGTCGCAAGATAAATATCGCGTTACTTAAGTTAGTGAGTAACGCGTTCTTGTCATCATTTGCACCAACAGGAACCTCATTCGCAAGCGCAACTGACTCCTGGCACAAGAGGACACAACCCTGAACCTCAATCAACACAAAAATACCACGCAGCTGATTTAGATAGTCAAGACAGTTTTGAAGATCCTCACCACTATCACGGTTTTCTTGAAACCTTTCCAAGCTTAGTTCCGCTTGATGAATCGTTGACTCAATCTCAGCTTGCACAAGTTCAATAGAGCTTACTGTTGTCGAAGGAAGGGACATACGTTAATTCACCACATATATAATTAAAACGACTATATTCAAAGTTTTGCCAACTTATTAATTAGGTTTAACATACGAAATTAGAGTTAATAAATTTCATTAATATTATTTGCTTGTATATTAATTTATAACACATTTTTGGTGCTTAACAAGGTCAACACTGTTTCATTTTATTTGTTTACGTTACGATTATGATAAGCAAATAAAGTAACCTGATGGAAAAACAATATTCATTTAGGTTTTACCAAGAAACTAACGCTGCATTTTTACCCAGATTAGCCATATATTTGTTGTGGGCTTCTAACTCAATATCATTTGCTTTTATCACCGATAACACATGGCGTTCTGATGAAAGACGCTGAATTTCAGAAACACCGCCTTCATCATCTTTATCTAAAAGTAGTGCTGACTGCCCACCACTAAGTAATAAATAAACATCTGCAAGAATTTCAGCATCTAGTAACGCACCATGTAGAGCACGATGGCTTGTATCAATGCCGTAGCGATTACATAATGCGTTGAGGTTATTTTTTTGACCTGGGTGTTTTTTCCGGGCCATGGCTAATGTATCTAACACACCACAATAGCCCTCAACAGGCTTAATAAGGCCCCCCATCAAAGAAAACTCATGATTTATAAAGCCAACATCAAACGCTGCGTTATGAATAACTAACTCTGAACCTTTTATAAATTCATAGAACGCTTGAGCCACACTCTCAAATATTGGTTTATCCACCAAAAATTCATTGGTAATCCCATGAATTCCTATCGCCTCTTCTTCAACGATACGTTTAGGATTTATATATTCGTGATAATGCTTTCCGGTTAATTTTCGATCAATCAACTCAACACAACCAATTTCAATTATACGATGCCCCGATAAAGGGTTAATACCTGTTGTCTCGGTATCCAGTACAACTTGTCTCATTTACTTACCCTTACATCGTAATTAAATAACTTAAATTCAATAAAGCTATGATTGATTATTTTATTTTATTTTATTTTTAATGTTAATTCTATTCGCAATTGGAAGACCAACGACATTTGTTTTATCGCGCCATTTTGGTAAGGCTTTAATTCTGGCACCACTTTGCTTCTGCGCCAATATTGTATAATAAGCACCTAAAGGTACTTTTTCGTTTAATACATTATTTAACCAAATCGAACGCTTCATTAGACCTGGCTGATTAAAGGGCAAGCCATAAAAATGTGTCTCTACACCTGACACGCTAAAATCAAGTAGATTCAACCAATCTTCTACACGACTTCCTGTAATAAACCTCATATTCCACGGCGCTTTCTTTCTAGTCGACAACAGACGTTTGAGCCCCCATAGGCTAAAAGGATTAAAGCCAATAATAAGCAAGTTACCAGAAGATTTTAGTATTCGAGCAGCTTCTCTCAAAGTCTGATGAGGATCGGGTGAAAAGTCTAAGGTATGATGAAGTATCACTAAATCGACGATGTCATGATCTAACGCTATTTCACCAGAGCTAGATATAATTGAATTTTTAGGTAGATCGGGCTCCCACGTAGGCAATACATAAAATTTGTGCCCTAAACTACTCGGGTTTCCAACAGGGACTCTGTGAGAAACACCTATTTCAGCTTGATGAAAGCCAAACAGCCGATGTATTTTTTTATCTATCACAATACGCTGGTTAGCTAATAAATTTCGTCCGAGGGCACTTTGAAACCAAAACTCTAGTTCTTTTTGCACAATAGGCGGGTACGCAGTTAATCCAGTATTCACAGCCATCGTTGACCTCAAAATTTAGCGACACGTTTTTCAACGTATTAAAATAATACAACTTAAATATAATACTGCACAACCAATACGTGTGTTCAAGATGACATTATAAGCTTAATATAGCTGTACGATATATTTATAGACAAATTTAAATCATACAAAATCTCTCACGCGCTCTTTCGTTTGAGGTTATACCTATAAGCAAACAAGCTCAACCCAGTTTCAAAAGGTACAATATGTTAAAAGTCACTGCGATACATGCTTTCTCAGATAATTACATTTGGTGCATTATTAATGAACAAGGCAAAAAAGCAGTTGTCATAGATCCTGGCTGCAGTAAATCTGTACTTAACTTTTTAGACGAACAGAAACTTGAGCTCGCAGGAATATTGATTACTCACCATCACCCAGATCATATTGGGGGAGTGGCCGAGCTAAAACTTAAGACGAAAGCCAGAGTATATGGTTTTAAGAATGCAGGCCCAATAAACTCTAAATTAACATTTATCGACCAAGAATATATTGATGGGAACACATTCTTTATATTAGACACAAAGTTTCAAGTTTTAGAAGTGCCGGGCCATACACTCGACCACATTGCTTTCTATTCAGAATGGAGTCAAACACACACAACCCCTTGGTTATTTTGCGGAGACACACTATTCTCTGGCGGGTGTGGTAGGTTATTTGAAGGGAGCGCATCTCAAATGCACCACTCATTAAGCAAACTAGCAAGTTTACCTATTGAGTGCGAAATTTACTGCGCGCATGAATACACACTAAACAATCTTGAGTTTGCTACTTCATTAATGCCAAACAACAAAGCACTTCAATCCTATTCTGCTGAATGTAAAGTGAAACGGGCTAATGAAAAAATCACACTCCCTTCTTCAATAGGTCGAGAACTTGAAATCAATCCTTTCTTGCGAACGCATGATCCAGAACTAATTCAAAGTTTAGACATAGAAAACGGCAGTTTACCCATTAACCCAGAGTTAGTGTTTGCTGCAACACGAAAAGCAAAAGATCGGTATTAAATTAATAACCAATAACAGTTGTAGCTTTAATAACCAACCTATTGATTAAATTTAATGCTCATAATACATTTGCTCGTTGACCCTATTAAGAGATACCCCTAGACTTTAACTCCTTTATCACTCAACTGTAGATTCATCGCTTTTATGCGCTATATATTAGTTTTTAATTTTTTTATATTCATCGCTGCGTGCTCAAACCACCCATTAAGTACAAATCAGCTTGATAAAACAGTTCAACAACCAGATGCTAAGACTGACAGTGCCGCTCTAACAAATAAAGTTGTTTTGGTACCAGAAGATATACTCCCACTTAAGAGTTCAATTGACGAATCAGACACTGATACCTCACCCATCAATGAACACTCAAGCGCCAGTGTTGATACAACGAATTCTCAAAAGGATTCAATCTCTGATAAAAAACAACTTATTACTACGTCTGCAGCACTAGTTAGCAAAAAACCATCTAACACCGAAGACGTGCCTTACTATAAGCCTAAAGAGTCAAATTTAGCGCCATCGCCTACTAGTCAAAAAATCGAATATATCGATAAAAAAGCCGACAAAATTAATGCACTTGTTGATAAGTTACTAAGACTTAATACACAAAATGCTTTAAACCCTGAGCTAGTAGATTATTCAGAATATGGTTTTATAACGCCTTCAAATGAACTTCAGTCCAAAGTAAATAGTGAACTTCGTGAACTTCGAAATACTGACTCATCTAAAACAAGTACTAACTTGCTAGATCGGGTTAGAAACAACTTTAAGTTAGATTTAACCCTTGAGAATAAAAGAACCACTAGCCAACTAAATTGGTATATAAGAAATCCTAATTACTTAGACCGTACATTCAAACGATCAGCTCGTTATATGCATTTCATTGTTGAAGAAATATTAAAGCGAGACTTACCTATGGAACTTGCTTTATTACCCTTTGTTGAAAGCGCTTACGACCCTTTTGCCTATAGCCATGGTCGCGCCTCAGGACTTTGGCAATTTATTCCTGGAACAGGTAAAGCATATGGTCTACATCAAAATTGGTGGTACGACGGACGACGCGACATACCTGCATCGACGAAAGCTGCACTAGATTATTTAAGCTATTTGAACAAACGTTTTGACGGTGACTGGCTTCACGCCTTAGCTGCCTATAACTCTGGTTCTGGAAGAGTTGGCAAGGCAATTCGAAAAAATAAAAAACTCGGTAAAAAAACAGATTTTTGGTCTCTTCACCTCCCAAAAGAAACAAAAGCCTATGTCCCGAAATTGCTCGCATTATCAAAATTAGTTTTGAATCCAGAAAAATATGGCAGCGCACTCCCCCCTATTCCCGACCAACCTTACTTTAAAATTGTTCAAACTGGCTCTCAAATTGATCTTGCCCAAGCAGCCTCACTCGCTGACATTGATATAAATGAAATTTATAAATTGAATCCAGGGTTCAATCAGTGGGCGAGCTCTCCACTCGGCCCTCATCGTCTTCTTATTCCAATAGAAAGAGCAGAAAAATTTGCTATAAAACTAAAAGCGCTATCGCCAACAAAGCGCCTTAACTGGAACCGGTATAGCGTACGAAATGGAGACTCATTAAGTGTTATTGCTAAAAAGTTTAATACGACACCTACCTTAATTATGCAGGTGAATCATTTAAAATCGAACATGATTCGTGTTAAGCAAAAATTACTTATACCCATCGCCTCAAAAGGTAAAAGTTACTATGACCTTAGCCAGCAAAATAGGCTTTCAAATAAACAGAATAATTTAAAAGGCAGTAAAGGGAGCACTAAACTTTATTACACCGTAAAATCTGGCGATACCATCTGGGACCTAGCCCTCGCGCACAAAGTCGGCGTTAGATCTTTAGCCAAGTGGAATGGCATGGCCCCTAAAGATGTTCTCAGACCAGGTAAGAAGCTTTTAATCTGGTCAAAAGCAAACCAAAACTCAGCCAATAGTCCCGCAACGCATCTCCCTGGGCCCTTTGCAAAAAAACGTGACATGATAAAACGCATTGGATATAGAGTTAGAAAAGGTGATTCACTTGCAAAAATAGCGAACAAATTTAGTGTCAGCATTAGCAACTTAATTGTATGGAATAAGCTCAACAAGAAAAAATACTTACAGCCTGGACAAAAACTGACTATTTATGTCGATTTAACAAACAGTTAGCTTACTTATTAGCAAGTATATTAAGCGCTAATTTTGCTTGCTGTATAAACTGGCTATAACCCGTAAAATAACTTTTATTTAAAGGTCTTGAGCTTAGTCCCATATCGGCATAAATAACGCCAACTCTTTTACCTTTAGCAGATAGAGGCGCGATAAAAAAATCTTTTTGCCCTGTAATTCCTTGATACTCTGAGGTGAGTAGCTGTTTTATTTTTTTATGCTCCGAGCCTTCAATCCAAATTGCCTGATCATCTTCAAATAGGTTATATAAAAAACCAGAAAGACTACGTTCATAACGTAAAATAAATCGCTCACCCCATTTATCGGTTCCTTTGCCGACAACATATTTTGCAACAAGCTTTTGATGGCTTTTATCAAAAATTACCAGAGTCACCCGCTCAACCCCTACACCTTTATGAATGCCGTTCAAGATAGCCTTAAACACCTTATTAATGTTGAAATTACCCATCATTAACTCAGAAATTTGTTGGAGTATTTTTAATTGTATATCAGCATTAGGTTCAAGTAGGTTTTCTTGTTTTTCTAGACTTACAACTTGCCTAGCAACTTTATGTGAACTGCTAGGGGTATATTGAGTCAAAGTACCCTGCCCGAACTCCTTAATAGATTTTGCCGCTTCATCGGCTGTACCAATGGTATCTGCATGCGCTTCTTTTACCGAAACACCTTTAAAATCAGCTACTCTCTTCATAACATCCAGAAATTCGACTGAATCCCAACCAAATAATGCCGCTCGGCTGATTTCATCACCAAGCATCACCGCCTCTACTATTTTTTCTGGCTCCTCTGGTTTTGACAACACCTTATGCACCACACCTTCAATACGCCATTGCTTCATCAGCGTTTTAGATAAACGCGTCAGACTTACACCCAAATATTTCTCTGCAGCACGGTTTTTTTGCTCATCAGTTGACTCAGTATTTACCTCTTTATTCAGTACTCTTACTTCGTCGTCAATAGAACCTTGCACTAATAACTCGGCTAAATGACTCAATAATGAAGCAACAAACACCTCTTCTTGAGCCGTATTAGATAAATCCTTACAAAGCGCTTTGGCTTGCGTTGCACCATGAAGTGTTTTAGCTAGCGTTGAAACTAACATTGGAGAAGGCCTATCTTTTAATACCGCTTCCAATACTTTTAACGACATGCA
>JBLHVH010000065.1:0-15180 GCA_047628385.1 Oleiphilaceae bacterium | reverse complement strand
TCTCCAATTGTATTTAGTGTTGCGATTGTTGCTGTGAAATTATCTTTACCTGTGCCTTTTAAGGCTAAAAAACCAGCGATAATATAGACTAAGTCTCCCCATAAGCGATATAACGCTTTGAGGCCGCCATTTCGAAGTTGGTCAACAAACTGGATGACCTTGGCGCCATAACCAATTTCGAGCATCGCTAGAAAAATCATATCGTCTTGGGTTTGTTGTTTTAGAATACAGATATCAACTTTTTTCGTTATGCCTGTTGTCAATAATCTAATTGCTGATTTTGAGTTTAGCGGAATCGATAATTCTCGTGCAACGACATTGGCGTTCCCCATAGGGATAAAACCAATATTAACGTCTAGTTTAGCTTGCCATAATCCTGAAACCAGCTCTCTTAGTGTTCCGTCACCACCTACTAATACAATTAACTCAACTTTTTTAGCCCATTCTTTAGCGAGGACTGTTTCAATATGTCCGGCGTAATGTGTGGCGACAATAGTGCAGACTTCCCAATCTTGTTGTTGTAAATACTTTTTAGCTTTTCTTGCTGTTTCGGGAGCTTTACCTCTGCCTGCGAGAGGGTTAAATATAATAACCGCTTTAGGCGGTGTTTTTACAGTTTTCAACTTACTTACCTTTTATTTTTATTTATAGTTATAGTTATTTTAATTGTGTGACTTTGAGAAGAGAAAACTTGCAACATGATGTATTGCATCGCAGAGTATTTTAAGTTGTGCGTCGGTAATAATGTAGGGTGGCATCACATAAATCAATTTACCAAAGGGGCGAACCCAAACGCCTTGCTCAACAAATAAAGGTTGAACAATGCGCATATCAACGGCTTCATGAAGCTCAACGACACCAATCGCGCCTAAAACTCTTACTGCTTTAACGCTTTCGAGGTCAACACAGGCTTTTAGCCTTAATTTCAATTGATGTTCAATGTTTTGAATGCGTGCTTGCCATGGAGAATCAAGCAATAAATTTGTACTTGTCAGTGCAGCAGTGCAAGCAAGAGGGTTCGCCATGAATGTGGGGCCGTGCATAAAAACACCGGGTTCACCCGAACTGATGGTTTCGCTAATTTCTCGAGTTGTGAGCGTGGCAGCTAAGGTCATGTAGCCACCGGTGATTGCTTTGCCAACACACATAATGTCAGGTGTGATGGTGGTGTGCTCACAAGCAAATAGTTTTCCGGTTCTGCCAAAGCCTGTCGCTATTTCATCAAATATCAGTAGTACCCCGAATTCATCCGCGAGTAAACGCGCTTTTTCGAGGTAATTTGCAGCATAAAATCGCATGCCACCTGCGCCTTGAACAATCGGTTCGATAATGATTGCGGCAACGTTTTGATGGTGCTGTTCGAGAGTGGATCTTAGTGCGGCGAGTTCAGAGTTATCGCATTGTTCACCAAAAGGGGTGAGCGGTGCGGGAATAAAATACTGTTGTGCCAGCGTTTCAGAAAATAAAGAGTGCATTCCGGTAACTGGGTCGCAGACTGACATCGCACCAAAGGTATCGCCATGATAGCCATTGCGGGCTGAGATAAAACGTTGCTTGCTTGTTTTGTGTTTACTGGCCCAATATTGAATGGCCATTTTCATTGCTACTTCGACAGCAACTGAGCCCGAATCAGAGAAAAATACCGTTTCGAGTGGTGCGGGTGTTATTTCAACTAATTTAGCAGCAAGTTCAATTGCAGGGTCATGTGTTAAGCCGCCAAACATGACATGAGACATTTTGCCTAACTGGCTTACTAGCGCAGCATTCATCTGAGGATTGTTATAGCCATGAATAGCGCTCCACCAAGACGCGGTACCATCAACTAATTCACGTCCATCTTTCAGTTTAAGTATGCAGCCCTTCGCTGATTCAACGTGATAAATAGCATGGCCAGAACCGATGGCGCTATAAGGGTGCCAAATATGTTGTTGGTCAACCTCTATGGCTGAGAGTGTGTGAATAGAAGTAGAGGTCATAGAAAGCTCTTAATGGGTAAAGTCAGTTTGAAAAGGGGTTAACCGCGCTAATAATTGTTCGAAATTATCTTCTAAGGGACACTCTATATGCAAACGCTGATTGGTAATAGGGTGGGTTAATGTCATTGTTTGGGCTGCGAGTAACAAACGGTGGCTATCCATATGTGTTTTGAATAGTGTGTTATGTTCACCGCGCCCATGCTTTACATCGCCGACAATCGGATGGCTTATATGTTTTAAGTGTCTTCGTATTTGATGCTTTCGGCCAGTTTTAGGAAAAACTTTAATAAGAGAATAGCGGCAGCTTTCAAAATGCCCATCTGAATACGGCAGTATATATTGCTTGAGCGTTTGATAATGAGTCACCGATTCTTTGGCTTCTTTTTGTTCAATACTCTTTTCAAGGTGTTTAAAAACCGCAATTTCTTTAAGAGGGTGGTCAATAATACCTTCTGCTGGGCTAAAACCCCGTACAACGGCAAGGTACGATTTCGAAACTGACTGTTGCTCAAATTGCTGGCTCACGTGTCTGGCGGTGTCTTTGTCTAAGGTGAAAAGCAGTAGGCCTGATGTGGGTTTATCTAAGCGATGTACCGTATATACCCATTGGCTAATTTGGTTACGAAGAATTTTCATTGCATAGCGTGTTTCGTGTCGATCAATGGGACTTTTATGTACTAATAGACCGGCAGGTTTCTGAATCGCCACGACATGTTCATCTTGGTAGACAATATCAAGAATTTCTTCGTTCGACTTGTCTAGCAAAGCTTGCGATTGATTAGTAGATTCTGGCTGCTGAGTCATTGTTCTCAAATTTATCTTAAGTGGAAATGTGATTGTTTTGATTATCCTATTGGCCGAACTCTGTTTTCCGGTTTATTTGAGTAAAAAACTGGTGTCGCGGCCTTTAAAAACTTAAAGTTGTAGGCTTAAAAATATGTAGCCATTAACTTTAGCGTTCTTGATTTTAGTGCGTGTGGCTATAAAAGCGATAATATCATTGGATTTACAAAATGAGTAGGAGTTGGGGAATGAATAAGGTGATCAAGGCCTGTGTATATCTAGTTAGCTTGGCAAGTATGTTATTGCTTTCGGCTTGTAGTGAAGAGTCTGCGGCGCCGGCTGCCCCCATGACAATGCCACCACCGGTAGTGAGTGTCGCGCAAGTGATTGAAAAAGAAATTAGTGAATGGGATGAATTTACAGGGCGCTTGGAGGCGGTGAGAAATGTGGAGCTGCGACCGCGCGTTTCAGGTTATATCGAATCAGTCGAGTTTAAAGAAGGGGCTTTGGTAGAAAAAGGACAGTTGTTATTTAAAATTGATGCCCAGCCATTTCGCTCTGAAGTGAGTCGGCTCAAAGCTGAACTCATTAGTGCGCAAGCACAAATTGATTTAGCAACACGAGATTTAGGTCGAGCTTCAAGCTTGAAGCAAACAAACGCCATCTCACAGGAACTATTAGATAACCGAACGACACAATTAACAAAAGCAGGAGCAGATGCCGATAGCGTAAAGGCGGCCTTGCGTAATGCCAAACTGAATTTAAGTTATACCAACGTAAAAGCGCCAATTTCAGGCCGGGTATCCAGAGCAAACATTACCGAAGGAAACTATGTGTCTCAGGGAGAAAGTAATCTAACGACCTTGGTTTCTACGCATAAAATGTATGCATATTTTGATGTAGATGAGCATGCGTATATGCGTATTTCAGCGCTATCCAGGTCCAAAGGGCGTGCGATTAATGATAAACCGGTGTTAATGAGTCTAGGCGGCGGTGAGAGCTATGTGTACTCGGGTAGCATCGACTTTGTCGATAATCAAATTGATACCACAAGCGGCACGATTCGGTTAAGAGCTGTTTTTGAAAATAAAGAATCAGTATTCACTCCGGGTATGTTTGTGCGTTTAAAAATGCAGGTGAGTGCGCCTTACATCAGTATTCTAGTGGATGAAAAAGCAATTGGTACCGATCTTAACCATAAATTTGTATTGGTGGTTGATGCCGAGAATAAAGCAGAATATCGAGCGATTGAACTTGGAAAACGAATGGGTGGCTTACGTGCAATTCAATCAGGCTTAGCAAAAGAAGATGTGATTATTGTGAAAGGTTTACAGCGAGCGAGACCCGGTGCTGTCGTCATGCCGGAAACCATTGAAATGGCATCTAAGTCGGTTTTAGAGCAAATTGATTTACTTCCTTCACAAGGGTGAAAAAGGACTATTGTATGAATATTTCACAGTTTTTTATTCACCGCCCGATCTTCGCGGGCGTGCTTTCAATGATGATCTTTCTAGCCGGTGCGATTGCTGTTTTTCAATTGCCGATTACGGAATATCCAGAAGTCGTACCTCCGACGGTCGTGGTGAGTGCTGTTTATCCCGGCGCTAACCCCGAAGTTATTGCTGATACAGTTGCAGCGCCCTTGGAACAAGCTATAAACGGCGTTGAAAACATGCTGTATCTATCATCTCAATCAACCGCTGATGGTCGATTGGGTATTACGGTCACATTTGCATTGGGAACCAATATTAATGATGCGCAGGTAGAAGTGCAAAATCGTGTGAGTCGCGCTTTGCCACGCTTACCTGAAGAGGTGCAGCGACAAGGCGTGACAACCGAAAAATCTTCGCCTGACTTAACCATGGTCGTTCATTTGCTGTCGCCTGATGAGCGCTATGACATGCTCTATCTTTCAAACTTTGCGACCTTAAATGTGAAAGACGAGCTCGCTAGAATTGAAGGTGTGGGAAGCGTTAGTGTGTTTGGCGCCGGTGATTTTGCTGTACGTGTTTGGTTAAACCCTGAAAAAATAGCCGCCTTAAATTTATCTACTCAAGAAGTTATAGGTGCAATTCGAGAGCAGAATAGGCAAGCGGCGGCAGGTTCGATTGGCGCGCCACCCAATGCCAGTGAAAACCCTTTTCAGCTACTTATTAATGTAAAAGGGCGTTTGGAGTCGATTGAAGAGTTTGAAGATATTATCGTACGCGTTGGCCAAAATGGCGCGATAACAAAATTGAAAGATGTTGCGAGAATTGAGTTAGGTTCAAATTCTTATGCATTGCGTTCTTTATTAAACAATCAACCTGCGGCAGCGATTCCGGTCTTTCAGCGCTCGGGTTCGAATGCTATCGAACTGTCGGACGCCGTGCGCGCCAAAATGAAAGAGTTGAAAAAAGATTTTCCAGACGGCGTCGAATATGAAATTGTTTATGACCCGACGGTCTTCGTAAGAGATTCGATTAAGTCAGTGTTGTTTACTCTGTTAGAAGCCATAATGTTAGTGGTGATTGTGGTAGTCGTGTTTCTGCAAACATGGCGCGCATCGATTATTCCACTGGTCGCGGTCCCCGTTTCGTTAGTGGGTACCTTTGCAGTAATGCATCTGTTTGGCTTTTCATTGAATGCGCTTTCTTTGTTTGGTTTGGTGTTGGCCATCGGAATTGTGGTTGATGATGCCATTGTTGTTGTCGAAAATGTTGAGCGTCATATTGCCTTAGGAAAGTCTTCTATCGAAGCAACAGAACAAGCGATGAAAGAAGTGACTGGGCCGATTATTGCCACGTCATTAGTCTTAAGTGCGGTATTTATTCCAACGGCATTTATTTCGGGTTTAACCGGGCAGTTTTATAAACAATTTGCCTTAACGATTGCGATTTCTACGATTATATCGACGTTTAATTCTCTTACTTTAAGTCCTGCCTTAGCTGCTGTATTGCTGAAACCACATGACGGGAAAAAAGACCTATTGAGCCGCATAATGGATGGTCTTTTCGGTAAACTAATATTTAAACCCTTTAATTATTTCTTTAGTGGTTTAACCAAGTTTTATACCGGATCTTTAAAGCGTGTCGTAAGGTGGTCTGCCATTGTCTTGGTTGTTTATGCCGGATTGATGGCGTTAACGTATGAGCAGTTTCAAACCACGCCAATCGGTTTTGTACCCTCTCAAGATAAAATGTATTTGATCGCCTTTGCGCAATTGCCCGATGCGGCGAACCTTGATCGCACTGAAAAAGTGATTCGTGAAATGTCGGCGATAGCCCTTGAGCACCCAGGTGTTGAGTCATCTGTCGCCTTTCCTGGGCTATCAATTAATGGCTTTACGAACAGTTCTAACTCGGGTGTTGTGTTCGTAACGTTGAAACCTTTTTCTGAACGGCAAGGGGTGAACGATTCAGCTGATGCCATTTCAGGGCAGTTAAATCAAAAGTTTGGTGTGATTCAAGATGCTTTTGTATTAGTCGTTCCACCTCCGCCGGTATTGGGCTTAGGGACGACAGGCGGCTTTAAGTTGCAAATAGAAGATCGTGCAAATCATGGCTATGAAGCCCTATATGCTGAAACGCAGAAAATTGTAAATATGGCCTGGGGAACGCCAGGCTTGACGAATATCTTTTCCAGTTTTCAAGTGAATGTTCCACAGCTCCATGTGGAGGTCGATCGAGAAAAAGCGAAAGTACATGGTGTCCCAATTAATGAAATTTTTGAAACATTGCAAGTTTATATGGGGTCAGTTTACGTTAATGACCTGAACTTATTTGGTCGTACCTACCAAGTGAATGTGCAAGCAGATCAGCAATTCAGAGTAGATGAAACTCAAATTTCAAAATTGAAGGTGCGTAATCAGAATGGTCACATGGTGCCATTAGGTGCTTTTATTGAGGTGAGCCACTCAGCGGGGCCCGATAGGGTGATGCATTATAATGGTTTTCCAGCCGCTGATATTAATGCATCTCCAGCGGGTGTGAGTTCTGGTCAGGCACAAGCTGCGATGAGTAAGTTGCTCGATGAAAATTTACCTGAAGGTATGGATTATGAGTGGACTGATTTAACCTATCAGCAAATTCTGGCCGGAAATACGGCTTTATTTATTTTTCCTTTAGTTGTCTTATTAGTGTTCTTGGTTTTAGCTGCACAATATGAAAGCTGGAGCTTACCGATGGCGATTATCTTAATTGTACCCATGACCTTGTTGTCGGCAATATTGGGGGTGAACTTGGATGGCGGTGATAATAATATATTCACGCAAATAGGTTTGATTGTGCTGGTGGGCTTAGCCACCAAGAATGCCATATTGATCGTTGAATTTGCAAAAGAGAAAGAAGATCAGGGGATGTCTATTAAAGATGCTGTTTTTGAGGCGAGTCGCTTACGGTTGAGGCCTATATTAATGACGTCTTTGGCCTTTATTATGGGGGTTGTGCCTTTGGTATTCTCTTCTGGTGCCGGTGCTGAAATGCGTCATGCAATGGGGGTCGCGGTCTTTTCTGGCATGATTGGTGTTACGTTCTTTGGTTTGATGCTGACACCGGTATTTTATGTGTTAGTGCGTAAGTTAAGTGGTAAAAAAGAAGATAATCAACCTGCTAAAACAGGCTGATTATATACTGCTTGATGTATTAGGGGGGGCAAGTCCACCCTAATACATAATTAATTGTTACTCATGCACTTTTGTACGGCTTCAGAATCATAAAAAGCAGCAAGACGTCGTCTGATTAGGCCTTCAAGCTGTCCGCTATCAATTAGTGTGTTTAACGCGAGTGGCGCAAACAGTTCTACTTCTTTCATTGCGCGTTCTGGCGTAATCATAAAGTCTTCAAGTAATATTCCAAATTCAACTTCGCCATATTTTTCGAAGAAATAGTCAACGACTGTTTCATATGCGTGCTTGAAATAGTCAGACTTTCTGAAAGTTCGCCAAAATTCATACCCTAATACCACAAACTCAGATAGATCTACACTATCCATGCCTTGTTGGAATTCACCTAGCGTTTTATCTTCAAGCATATCCCATAGGTCTAAGGCTGACGCTTTAAGTTGTTCATCCGTGACGGACTCATTTAAGAATGACTTACTTTCATCCAGAATGAACTCCAAGCTGTCGGTAATGTAGCTTCTTACACTTTCTTCAATGCCGCTACCAAATTTTGGTGCCGCCTTATTGAGTACACTTTTGCTCATCTTTAGCATTGATGAGACGCCAGGTACTTTTTTACTGATAATATTACTCTCATAAATATAGCGAGTAATGGCTTGGTAAACGACGCCTGAAATTAAATCTCCGTATAATGGTAAGTCAATTATCTTATCGAGGCCTTGTTTGCGCTGTTCTTCTAGCTCGATAAATTTATCAACGAAACCTTCATATTCGGCGCGACTGATAATATCTTTAAGCGCTGTTTTTTTGTGTTTAGTCGATGTAAATAAACGGGTCGCTGCTTCGCCGGCAATTTCGGCAATCGCGCCTGGTACATCATTTTCAACCACGTTAGTTCTAATAACTGTTTTAATTTGTTCTGCGTTAACGAACTGATTGAGCTGAGTCGTTTGTAACCATTCAAAAAGAGCTAATGACTCATTACGAGCCCAGTCGATTAGTTTTTCAGGACTGCAGGCAGTAAGTTCATGTTGTATATGCAGCTCGAAAAGTTGATTCGCAAGCTTTTGGCCATTTTTTTCTTGGGTCATACCTAGCTCCGTGATAAGTGCTATTGAATAAAGTGTGAGCGCTATTGAATAAAGTATAAGTGCTATTGAATAAAGTGTGAGCGCTATTGAATAAAGTATAAGTGATATTGAATAAAGTGAGAGTTAATTTAGAGTAAAAAATAAATATAGTCAACGACTGTACTCTGAAAATTCATGCTGATAGGCTATAATGAAATACCTATTAAGTATATGATAGTGGCATATTAATTTTTATGAATATTTTTTTGTGTACAAGTGAACACTGAGTAATCGCTGGTCGTTCATTTAAAATGAATTCGGAAACAAGTGCAAAAATGAAAACTATATTAAGTCGTGAAGAAAAAAAGAGCCTTACTAGGCAATCGCTGATTGATGCAGCTTTAAGTCTTGTCGGTGCGGGTAATAACTTTGCTAGCATTAGTCTACGAGAGGTGGCTAAAAATGCCGGGCTGGTGCCAACTTCTTTTTATCGTCATTTTACCGACATGGAAGAGCTTGGCCTTAATGTTGTAGATGACTTGGGGTTGGTTCTTCGCAAAATGATGCGTGCTGCCCGCCAAGATGCAGGCTATAAGAAAGGTCAGCTCCATAGCTCGATAGAGGTATATGTCGATTTTGTTTGTCAGCATAGAAGTCACTTCTATTTTATGTCTCAGTGCCGAACGGGCGGTACACCTGCTTTACGACAAGCTATTCGCAATGAATTGAAATATTTTGATAATGAGCTTTCGTCAGATATAAGATCGGTACCTATTTTGTCTAAGATGTCAGGTGCAGACCGAGATATGATGTCTCAGTTAATTGTTTCTACCGTATTTGATACAACCATCGATGTTTTAGATTTAAATGATTCGAGCACAAACTATCAACATGAGTTTGTAGAGTTAATGAAGAAAAAACTTCGAATGGTATGGTTAGGTGCAAGTGTGTGGCGCTCTAAGTAGTCACTTAGCTGTAAAATTAGTTTTAATAATGTTGCCTAATTGTCCTGTAGCAGCATCTAGGAGCCTGACCGAGAACTGACGAACCTACTGTGGAAAAGCTAAATTAGTCATTTTCCATGCTAAATCTCGTTAAATAGAACAACTATTCTCCTCAATTTTCCCTAAAAACTGCCTCAATTTCACTTTCCCTCGTGACGGTCGCAGTTCTCGGTCAGGCTCCTAGAAGCTCAAAGGGGTGACGTAAATGATCACCACTTTGAATATTGATCTTCGACAAAACCATACTGGTCTTCAATTTCAAAACGTTGGCCATCTGTTGTGATTAAGTGACCGTTAAATTTGCCAAATATCTGTTTGAAATTAGTGGCCATAAAACCTGCATTTAAGCGTTCTTTGTGCATGCCTTCAGGTTTGAAACGCAGATCGATTTGTTTGTTCTGACTAGAAATTCGCCAGTTTGAATGGGGGTCGTCGCGGTTAAATTTGAAATTTACTTGAGGGAGTGTATGTAAGTGATCACCTACCCAGAAACAATTTTCGGAATAGCCGGTCTCATTAACACCCCATGAAACATTTAAGCCTAATGGCGGTGCGGTGTTTTTTCCTTTAGTTGCAGAGCTAGTGCCTGAAAAGCATGCCCAGTTCCAAAAAGTTTCTCGACGCATATAGCCTGCCGAAAAATCATGGTGGCCAAAGCAGTTTTTTTCTTGGAGGTTGAATTTACCTAATTCACATTCAATGTGTCCTAATACGCTTAGCGCTGCGGTTTTTTGAGCATAAACCCAGCCATTGCCAGCAGAGGGAGAGCAAAGTGTCATGGTTTGGAAATTACTGCTTTCAACCATTTTGGCCTGAATTTTTAATTCTGTCCCAAAATCTACATCTAAAATTTTTCGGCGTTCGCCTTGAGAGTTTAACTGATAGCGCATCTGAATTTTACGCTTACCAGATTTAAATGTGCTGACACCATTGTCGGGGCGGTTAGTGAGGTCTAAACCAAACGAAAGTGGCTTTTTAAACTGCCAAGTTTGCATTTTTCTATCAGATAAACGGTAAACATAAATAAAAACAGCACCAATATAACGAAGGTCTGCTAAAGCGCAGCCAAAAATCAGGTCATCGCTAATGCCGCCAAAATATTGAAAGCGTTTGAAATTAAAGTGCTTTTTCCATTTGCTCGCTGGTGAGTTCATGGGGGTACGGTAATCACAGTTTTGCACATTAACTTCGTTAACGGGGTGTGCGAAGTGGCCAAAATGAGGTTTGCCGTGAGAGTTAATCAGAGAATAAGGTTTTAGCATTTTTTAATCCCAGAAATCGGCAGAGCCTTCGATAGCTTTCACCTCTTCAAGCAGGCCTTCTTTTAGTAAGTGTTCATATGATTTAACTTGGTTTCGGCCGTCGTTTTTGATGTAGTATAAAGCTTTATCGGCTTTAGACAGTACGCTTGCGAGTTGAGAATTAGGGCTTAGTTCTGCGTAGCCAATGCTTACAGTGACTCGTCCAACTTGCGGAAATTTTCGTGCTTCAATGGCTTCTCGGCAGCGTTCAAACGCAGTAAATGCTTCTTCTGCTTCGGCTTGCTTTACTAAAACGACAAATTCCTCGCCGCCATAGCGGAAAAAAAGGTCGTCTTGACGAAGAACGGAGCGAATAGTTTGTGCAAACAATACCAGCGTTTCGTCACCAATAGCATGACCATAATTGTCATTGATTAGTTTGAACTTATCGATGTCTAAAATTGCAATCGCCTTGAATGTCCTGTCGGTTCTCGAGTTAGAGGCAGGTTTGTCGCTATAAGAAAAGTCTGTTGCGACTTGGTCAAACGCTTGGCGGTTTAAAATTCGTGTCAGTGGGTCGTAGCCTTTTTCGTGTAGGCTTCGAAATATATCGGTAAATATTTGCATTAAACCGATCAGTAAATCTGCGCTATTACCCTCTGGATATGAGTGCTCAATGCTGATTAGATGTGATATTGATTTATCGTAGAGCACAACAGGAAAAATAATAGTTTGTTTTTTTAATTCGTAGTTTCCAATTACTTCTTGGGCGCAAGTGAAGGCTTGATAAAGTTTTATATCATTCTCTAATGAAATCGTTTTCTCTGGGTTTAAACGGTCAAAGCATATTAAGCGCTGTGTTTTACTTGCATCTTGACGAGGCGCTTGAATTTCGTAAACAGTGAGTTGTACGCCCGAGAAATTTTCAATTAGTAATTCGGTTAACTCGTGCACCAAGTCTTTTACACTGGTATGTCGTGTTAATCGTTTTAGTAATTTGAAGATGCTTTGTATATCCATGAATATGTTGCTTTTATTATGACTGTTTTCAGGTGATCAAATGAGTAGCGATTAACTGATTATGGGTGTATATCGATAAAAATCTAGTTTTATCTTCGTTATTAAGGTAACTGCCAAAGATCATTTATCGATACTAATTTTATACATGGTTTAAATGGTTTTTGCTCGCTTAGGCGGCTTGGCTCTATATCTTTTTATAATATAGGCATTTAAAGGCAGGTTAGGTCTTGAGTCTATGCCGCTTCGAAAATACATACTCTTAGCTATACAAGCTGTTTTGGTAATAAAAAGTAACATTTTGCAATTGTTTACCAACAGACTTGTCTGTCTTCAAGTACTAATATTAAGTTAATGAATTTAAACAAGCCGATTCAGGCCCGACTTGTTTAAATTAACCTTTTTTCATGTGTACTCTTGTTTTCCCAGCTTTTAGTTGGGATTTTTTTTGCCTGAATTTTATTCCCCCCCCTCCCTAAGCTATAATTTATTCCTTCGCAATACATCTATGATATTGTAATGCCCTTACTATTCGAGTTACTTTTGTTACGACTAATTTTTGAGACTATTATATGACGGCTTTATTATTGATATTGCATACACTTTCTGCAGTCATTTGGGTTGGCGGCATGTTTTTCGCGTATGTCTGCTTAAGACCTATTGTCGCAACATTATTGGAACCTAATGTGCGCTTACCTCTTTGGTGTGGCGTATTTAAACGCTTTTTCCCTTGGGTATGGTTGTCTGTGTTGGCTCTTGTTTTATCTGGTCATGGCATGATTGCAATGTCAGGCGGCATGTCTGGAGTGGGGAGGCATGTGCATATTATGATGGGGTTGGGTTATTTAATGATTGGTCTATATCTGCATGTATATTTTGCATTGTTTGGGAAGTTGAAGTCATTGGTTGCTGCGCAATTATGGGCTGAGGCGGGCGCTAAGCTAAATAAAATGCGTATTCTTATTGGTGTTAATTTAATGCTTGGTTTGTTAGTGGTTGCTGTGGCAAGTGGCGGTCGTTATCTGTTTGTGTAAAATTAAAGCATTTTTTTAATGTTTTTGTGAACTTTGATTAAAATAGGAGGCATGGTTCTTGGTTTCAATGTGTGCAATATAGTAGGCTTTCAACCCTATTTACACGTTAAAATTTTAGTCGTCGCTTACATGGAATTACGCACAAAGCTTATGAAAAAAATATTGATATTTGCACTCTTTATACTTTGTTCTTTTAATGTTTTTGCTGAATTTGAAGTAGAAGGCTGGACCCCCCGTTACATCTTTGTCGCAGATGATAACCTTATTGGCAAGGCACATTATTTTGGGGTTTCTTACTTTGACCGTCAAGGTGCTGCGTTTGAAGGTCCTACTGCGCGAGTTGGTGTCGGTGCAAATGGAGAAAAAATTAATTTAGCTTACACGAGTGGCTCTTCATTTTTTGGTGTTGATATGGGTTTCTCTTATAACTTTTTAGACTCAGATAACCCCAGAAAGCATGATAGTGGCCTTGGTGGTTTAAGTGTTGAGGTCGGTTTAAGAATTTGGGTTGTGCAGTTTATTATGCAAAATTCTGAAGATACGTCCTATATATCTCTTGGTTTTGGGTTCTAGGTGGCGTTAAGGGTTTTAAGGTTTAACGAGGCCTAATTCGTCCATCATTAATATTTTAAGTGTGGACGACTTAAACTCTCTTCTATATAGAATAAGTACAATGCCTGCGGTACTAACCATAAAAAACCAGGGGTTGATAAACCACGTTAATATTGCAATAGAATAGTAATAGGTGCGAAGGCCAACATTAAAATTATTGGCAGCCATCGATGTCATAGATGCAATGCGTTTTGCAAGCGCCTCTCTTTTGTTATTTAATGTTTGATCTAATGAATTTTCAGTCTCTGACTCGCTTTCAACGGGCGCAGCACCGACCATAATCGTTACAAAACCATATTGTCTTAAGCTCCATGTAAACTTAAAAAAAGCATAAACAAACACAATTATAAGCGCAACGATTTTAACTTCCCACTCTGTACGGCTTGCTGGTATGGAAAAAGGAAAGTCCTCCATTAAGCCAATTGCTTTTTCTGTCGATCCTAAAATAGTCATTAACCCCGCTAGAATCAACATCGTTGTGGAAGCAAAAAATGCGACACTTTTTTCTAAGTTTGCGATGGCCGCATTATCTGCAATGCGCATTTCTCTAGTGAGCATGCGTAACATCCACTCATGGCGGTATTTATGGAGTAGTGACGCTAAGCAAGGCTGGTCATAGCTACATTTTTTCGAATAATGCATATAGCCATTAAAACAAACTAAAAACCAAATTATGGCGATGATGTTGAGCCAGTTAGAGTAAAAAAATAGTAAAACACTAGATATCAATTTATAACCGCCTTTAACAGTATTGAAAACAGAATAATAACTATGATTAGCATAGAATGCGTACGCAGTAATTAATATAGCGCATTGTATTCATAAATTCATAAATTCATAAATTCATAAATTCATAAAAAGGTTACCTTAGTTTGACAGCCTCTAATGTAATGTCAGTAATACACTGGTTCAATGCAACGTTTTCGTTGGGGATGCGCTATATGATTTTAAGTGCATTTGGCTTTTCGCTGATGGCTGTTTGCGTCAAATTAGCCAGCGAACAAGGGATGCCGGTATTAGAAATTGTGGCCGCTCGTGCATTAGTATCATTGATTTTAAGTTATATAGATGTAAGACGAAAGGGTATTTCGTTACTTGGGCATAAAAAGCACTTACTGCTTTCTCGCGGTACTGTGGGTGCGTTAGCGTTAATGTGTGTTTACTACGCCATTACAAACTTACCTCTTGCCGAAGCAACGGTCTTGCAATATTTACACCCCATGTTTACGGCGATATTAGCTGTGATTTTTTTAAAAGAACGTATTCAAACTTCTACGATGCTAAGTATAGTATTTAGTTTTATCGGACTATTACTCGTTGCTCGCCCCGAAATAATTTTTGGTCTCAGTAAGAATGATTTCTCTTTACTCGCAGTTGCTGCTGCCGTGTTGGGGGCGTTTGGAAGTGCCGTGGCTTACGTACTAGTTAGAAAATTAAATGAAACGGAAGATGCATCGGTTATTATTTTTTACTTCCCATTGGTGGCATTACCAATATCGCTTGGATTGTTGGGTAGTGATTTTGTAATGCCATCAGGTTGGACGTGGCTCACGCTTTTATTCGTGGGTCTTTTTACCCAGATTGGCCAAATTGGATTAACCAAAGCAATGAAAACTGAAACAGCGAGTAAAGCGACCGCATTTTCATACTTACAGGTCGTTTTTGCGATGTTATTGGGTTGGATTATATTTGCTGAAATACCTGATTTATGGGTGATCGCAGGAGGTGGATTGATTCTTGTCGGCGCTATTGTAAATGCCTTCTGGCGACAATAGATTTTATAAATATATTGCTCTATTTAAAGCGCATTAAATATCAAATTTATACTATGCTTGTTAGGTAT
>JBLHVH010000064.1:0-15238 GCA_047628385.1 Oleiphilaceae bacterium | reverse complement strand
ATCAACTTATTCAGCATATTAATCAAGCAGCACTCAATATGCTTTCATTATCCAAGTCTAACTGCCTTGATAAGCCTATATGGGAGCAAGTGCGTATTGACGAAATTACCACAGCTGTAGAGCAGGCGATTGAAACAGGGCAGGTTGTAAAAACACAGCTTTGTAAGGAGCCTGGTCAACTATTAGGCCAATCAAAAGAAACCGTGATAGAGATCTATGTCGGGGCAATATTAAATGAGAATGGACGTTCTATCGGTGTTGTTATTGTATTAAATGATATCTCTGAAATAGCCTTACTGGAGCGGATACGCCGAGACTTTGTAGCAAATGCTTCGCATGAACTCAAGACGCCTATCACTGCGATTCGCGCTCTAACGGAGACGATTCTTGATGATGACGAGATGGAACCGGCCATTGCGCGTAGATTTACTGAGAAAATCTACGCGCAAAGCCTTCGTTTGTCGTCTTTAGTAACCGATCTAATGACAATTTCTCGTTTAGAGTCTGATGAAACAACTAAACCATTACAAGTGCTCAATTTTAAGAAAATAGTTGAAAATGCTCTATCAGATGTTGCGTCAGCTTGTCAGGATAAAAATATTCAGTTGTCATCACAATTTTGCGAAGGTCGAGTTCAAATAGAAGCTGATGAACAAGCGATTAGCCAGTTGGTTGATAACCTGTTAGATAATGCAGTCAAATACACACTTGAAAATGGAAATGTGAATATTTCATTGAATATTAATTTAGATTATTCAAAAGTAACTTTAGCTGTTAAAGACAGTGGTATAGGTATTAGTTTACAGCACCAAAAACGAATATTTGAACGCTTTTACCGTGTCGATAAAGCGCGATCAAGAGATTTGGGCGGTACAGGTCTTGGTTTATCGATCGTTAAAAATATAGCTGAACAACATGGTGGAAGTGTTAGTATCACTAGTCGATTGGGTGAGGGGACATCTTTTACTGTTATCTTACCAATCTTTTAATTGTAAATGTGAGTTGGAATAATTAGCTAAGCTCTAGTTAAGTAAGTCTAACAATAAGCCAATAGAAGAAACTTCCAAGATATTACTATAGGCTTAGTTTTGTTGATTTTACTGTAATATGGTTTAACTTATTATTAGATAACATAATAAAATCGTTACATTTTTTTATATACAAGCATTAGGCCTGAGTATATTCAATAATAGTAGCTGTACTAAATACCGTCGATCTTTTTGACTATCAATATTTAGTAAAGGTTTGAATAGAACTATCTTTTAGGTTGGTTTTTCATCAAGTAAATGGCTCGATATCAATAATAAAAAGTTAATCTAAGAACTATAAATAACGAAGTTTCAATAAATAAGCACTATGATATTTTTATTTTGTGTCAGTTTTTGTTATCGCTATTATTACGATGTTACCTATTACCGAGAAAAACTGAGTATATATCGATAAGAACTTCTTCATATAATAGGGTGTGAGGATATTTGGATTGACATTGTGTGCAACCTTAACGAAGTCTGATTTACTTGTTTGCATACGATTTATAAGCTGTTTACGTGGCGAGTGTGATGCTTAAAAGTACTTAGAGGCTTCATATTGGCGCTTCGTGTATCTTGTTCGATGAATATTATGTTATTTTTTTTATGATGCTATACTCAAGTATATAGTCTAACAACAATATTGAAATTCTATTTTCATTATCCTCGCAAATTTTGTACCCAGCGTTCAAATGGGAATCACTTTTTCTTTTTTAGAATATACCAATAATAATTTTATGTTACAGAAGAGAAATGTTTTATATGGTAAATAAAGATTTTATATGTCAGCGTATTCGAATTTATGCGGGAAAAGAATTTGATCCGTCGGCTGATGATCAAGTAACAGAAGTATTACGTTCTAAATTTAATATCCATTTGCCACAGCGAGTATCTCTAAAAGAATCGCTAGAATCAGCGATAAGTGACCATGAGATTATTGACCTTATATTGGAATACCGTACATTAGGCTAATACGTGGCGTAGTAAGTAGTCATGATGCAATAGCTTTAGCCGTCATTATTTTGAATAAGATCTGTCTATACAAAAGTAAGGCTTTATGTTTTTTTAAGTTGACATAAGCTGAATTTTAAACTATTAAATTAGTTAATATCTTAATTTTTTTCTGGTTGATGCCCCCGCTTTACATCAATAAAACCGGTTAAATTTTCTAATTTTATCTGCATTACTGACAGACTTTAGTGAAAAGGATAATAATGATGCCCTTCAAAAAGCCTATTGATTATCGTATTAAAAATTACGACTATTTTGTCGTTCATTGCACAGCAACTAGCCCCGAGATGGAAAATGTTGATGCCCACTGGGTAGATCTGGCGCATAAAAATAAAGGGTGGAGTGGGTGTGGTTATCATGCTGTCATTTGTCGCGATGGTTCTTTACAAACTCATGATAAAGGGTTTCCTGCACGCCCAATTGATAAAGCGGGCGCGCATGTAGGGGGTTGTGGGCGCGGATGGAATAAACGCAGTTTTGGCGTCACTTTAGTTGGTGGCGTTGATAAGCGTAATAAACCAGAAAACAATTTTACACCTTCTCAGTTTGATACGTTATATGAAATGATCGAAGCTTTTAAAATGTCGCATCCAAGTCCATTCAATGTAGAATTTATGGGGCATCGCGATCTAATTGCTTTAACGAATTCCGCGCCTAAAGCGTGTCCTTGTTTTGATGTCGCTGACTTTATTGAAAGCCGCATTACGATTGAAGAAGATGAAGACTTTGATGAAGACCTTACACTTAGCGAAACACTGAGCTTACCGGATCATTATGTTGTTAAGTCGGGTGACTCTCTCTGGAAAATAGGTCAACTATTCGGCGTGAGTGTTGACCATATAAGCCGACTTAACCATATCGGTGGTGATAGTATTCACCCAGGTCAGAATATTAAAATTCCTCATGTACACGTAGTGACACACAGCTCTATTCATTAAAGAAAACATCAGTAAAAAGACATTGATAAAAATAAAATCATAATATGGAGGTTAAACATGCTGTTTATTACAAACAGAGAGCCACAAGGATCTATAAAAACTAATTTTGGCCGCGAATACAAATTTGACTTAAATAAAAATGCACCATCAAATTCTATATATTGTTGTGAACGAAAAAGTAAAGATAATTACATTGAAATTGGTTCAAGCGAATTAATGTCTAATCTTAAGGCGTGTAATGCGAAACAAATTTTACTTTACGTGCATGGGTTTTCAAATTTACCTGAGCCTGATATTTTTCCTAGAGTAGAAAAGCTACAAGCATATTTTGACTCAAAAGAGCCGAATCTAATAGAGGTAGTGCCATTAATCTGGCCATGTGATAATGACGTAGGCGTCATTAAAGATTATTGGGATGATCAAAAGTCAGCTGACAAAAGTGCTTATTCTTTTGCACGCGCTTTACAGTTTTTCATGGCTTGGAGAGATAAAGCTCCTGAAGATGCGCCATGCCTTAAACGCATTAATATTCTTGCTCATTCAATGGGTAATAGGGTTTTTCGGGAAACGCTTTCAGTTTGGAATAAATATGATTTAGCAAATGGTGTCCCGTTATTGTTTAGAAATACCCTATTATTGGCTGCGGATATTGTTAATGAGTCACTTGAGAGTGAACAAGAAGGACGGCTAATTAGTGAATCGTCCAGAAACGTATCGGTCTATTACGCATCAGATGATCTAGCTTTGAGGTCTAGCAAAATTTCGAATTTAAGAAATAAGGTAGCTTCTAGAAGGTTAGGGCACACTGGTCCGGAAGATATGAAAAAAGTACAATCAAATGTATATTCAATTGATTGCGATAATTTTAACAATAAGTATGATTTTCCAACAGGTCATGCATATTTTTTAGATAATGGAAAGGGTCAAGCCGGTACGGTTTTTGATCATATCTTTAATACTATAAAAACAGGCAGGGTAACGGTAGCTGATACAGTTAATCGCAAGCATATTTTATAAAACTAGCGCTTAGTTTAGGTGGTATTTATATTCAATGATTAAGAAGTTGATTGTTGGGGAGGTTATGGTTTTATACCATGTGATTAGTCAATTTCGATCTTCTTTTTCAAAGCGGTTTTATAGTGAAAAATAGAAATTGGATGGTAAGTTTAGTTTCGATTACATCGATAATCAGTGACGTTAAAATCACTGAAATAGTGAGTAGGTATATTGATTTTTAGTAAAAATTACGGAGCCTGAAATATAAACAGCACCTCATCAAGTTTTGTAAAGTTCGTCTTTACCGTAAGATAATTCAAGTGCATCTCGTTCTTTTTTCTTCAATTTTTTTACAACTAAACTATAAGAGTGATCGATCATCCTTTCGATCTCACCACTAGGTATCGATCCATCTAGTATCACGGTATTCCAATGTTTTTTATTCATGTGGTAGCCCTCAATAACGGAGGGGAAAATATCTCTGAGTTCAAATGCATGATTAGGTTCGCACTTTAAATTCATTTGCGCCTCCCCCTTATTAATGCTTAAAGTCGCAAACATCTTGCATTTTATTTTAGGCACCATTACATCGCTACCAAAAGGGTAGTCTTCCCTTGCTTCAGGCTTTGATAGTAGGTAGGCTTTAACTTGTACGTAGTCCATCATGAATTTTCTTCATACCTTCATTTCATAACATATCTCAGCTCTAAAGAGCCATCAATAGCAAATATAATCACTACCACCAGTACTGCCAATCTCAGTTAGTTTGTTATGTACAATCTCGTATTATTGAATTTATCCTCAAGTTTTAAAAGGACATCTTCCCCTTCATTAATTAATGCTTAAATAATAATTATTTTAGGCTCAAAGTTAATAAATAGCTCGCTGCCTAAATTTTCTATTGACTAGATTTACCAGCGATTAATATTCACTAATAACTACCTTCTTATGCGACGATATGTTGTACAAAAACATCGGTGTAGCTACGATTTCTTTCAACAGGGGTAGATTGTGATCCATCTTTATTGTCTTGCCAAATACACTTTACCACTACAGGCATCACCTCGGGTATATTTGAGGGAGTAAGGTTATGGCTATTAGCAAGGGCTTGCAATTCAAGTTTATTAAGCTATTAATCGTTAATCTTGTTTGATTTCTTTTCATTTAACTCTCTTCAACTACGACAGATATTTTTCTGATACCTTTCTTGCTAACATTCCACAAATTATACAGTTCGATAATTTAACACAAGAATCTCACCTTTTAATCGAGAAGTAGTAAGGTTCAAACTCCTGATTACAATTTGTGTAGCACTTTACCTATAGCGCTTGTTAAGTATGAGCATTATTGAGCTTCTGAATGATTCAAATTAGTTTGTTCTAGCTGATGCTTAAGTGCCTGATCAGCTAATTGCTCGACTAACTTTTGAAAAGACATGTGCTTAGACTGCATACCTTGTATTTTTGCCAGCTTCTCAACCAACGAAGGTGTTAGTCTTATCTTGGGCATGCTCTTATTTGTCATGGTAATAGTCCTGTATTTCATTGTTAAATAGTGAGTGGTTATTTGATGTGTATTGTATGTGTTACCGCTATTTTTAAGAGTATTTATTGTACCACATCAGTCTCCTTTAAAACTGCAAACGGCTTCATCTCTAAACGCGAACCAGCTATCAGGTATAAATCTATTCTTTTCACCATAGTCTCGAACACGTTGTAATTATTGTCTATTAAAATATCCGGCACATTTTTATGCACTTAAATTATTCTGTAAAGTACTCATCTTTTGGATATGCTGAAATCTTAGAAATAAACGGTCAAGTAGAATATTACGCTATTAATTATTCAGGCAGCTTACTCTAAATAAGAAACATTCGATTACTATCAAATTAGATGGGAATGTCCCTACAGGAGAGCTAGAAAGACTAGTGGATGAGTCTTACGGGTTAACATGTAAAGACACTGAATAAAGTTAAAAAGATAAGCTTTAGAGTCATGCGATGGCAAAAAACAATATATAAAGTCTAAATTGCTGATAATTATGTCTCAAAGGTAAACAATAGGAAGTGCCCAAGATTAAGTTTGCCCAGCAATACTCTTAAAAATACCTCCTAGTTTACGTATCATATGGTAATCTAATAATAGTATTTTCTTTGGAGCAAGGATTGATCTGTGTACTTTTAATAGTGCATTCACCAACGTAGATAAGGGCTTTAAAGTATGAAAACATTAATTTTAGGTGGTGTTAAATCAGGAAAAAGTCGCTATGCAGAAATAATGGCAGCTGATATTTCTAAGTCTGTTACAGTAATTGCGACAGCAACTGTAATGGATGAAGAGATGGCAATTCGAGTTGCGCGTCACCAAGAGGTCAGGCCTCAATCATGGAAAACCGTTGAAGAGCCAGTTCATCTAGGCAAGGCTCTTAGGTCGCTTACATCTTCTGATGTAGTGGTAATTGACTGCTTAACACTTTGGTTGACCAACTTATTAATGCTTTCTGATACGGCTAAATTAAATGATGAAATTAAAGATTTTACCAGCGCTATTGTTGGGTTTAAGCAACCATTAATACTTGTGTCGAATGAAACGAATATGGGTATTTTACCATTAGGTGACCTGACACGGCGCTACTGTGATCAAGTAGGTTTACTGCATCAAAAGTTGGCTAAACTTTGCGATAAAGTAGAATTGGTTGTAGCTGGTTTGCCATTAACGCTAAAAGAAGCGACATAAAAGATTGAGCGCTAATGCAGTGCTAAGTAAGGTAGTTTTATTAAAATATCCATAACAGCTAAATGATAAAATATAAAATATAAAATATAAAATATGACTTTAAACGAGCAATAAGGGCTAAAGTATGAGTGAACAAAGCAAAAACGAATCGCATACAAAGAAGATGAAAAAACAAAAAGAAAACGTTGATGCTCATATCGCTGAAGCAACAACTGAAAGAGGTGTGTTGATTGTTCTGACGGGTAACGGTAAAGGTAAGAGTAGTTCAGGCTTTGGCATGGTTTTACGAGCGCTTGGTTATAACCATACCGTTGGTGTTGTTCAATTTATTAAAGGCGTTCAGCTATCTGGTGAAGAGATATTTTTGAAAGAGAAAATGCCAGAAGTAGATTTTTATCAAATGGGTACCGGTTTTACTTGGGATACTCAAGATAGAACTGGAGATATCGAGGCTGCTGAAAGGACATGGGCAGTTGCTGAAAAGATGTTAAAAGATGAGCGCTATCAGCTCGTGTTATTGGATGAGCTAACGTATATGTTTGCTTATAAGTACCTTGACGAAGAAAGAATGCTGGCTGCTTTAAAAAATCGGCCACAGAGTCAGAGTGTTGTTGTTACTGGTCGTGGTGGGGGTTCTAAGCTTCAGGCACTTGCAGACACAGTGTCAGAAATAAAAGATATTAAACATGCTTATACATCGGGCATAAAGGCGAGGCAAGGCGTCGATTATTAAATTAGTTGCGCTTTGCCGGAGCAATTAATATTTTGAGGCTTTAAGCTAAGAATAATTGGCTTAAAGGTTTAGTTTATATAAATTTAGTAACAAGACACTTAATCGTCTAAATCTTATATTTATAACTATAAACATAAGATTTAGACGTGGTATTAAGGGCTAAAGGTGTTCTAGAACAATACTCTACAACGTATTGTGCCAGTGACCGCTTTAAGTTTCTCTTGAGCCAGCTCGCTGTATTCTTTATTCACATCAACAACAACATACCCAACACCTTCATTAGTTTGCAAGTATTGACCACAAATATTGATGTTGTTCTCCGAAAGTACCCGGTTTATTTCTGACATAACGCCTGGGATGTTCTGATGAATATGCAATAAACGATGATTTTCAGGGTGTGCAGGTAAAGCAACTTCTGGAAAGTTCACAGATGTTATGGATGTACCCGTATCACTATACGTTGCAAGTTTTTCGCCTACTTCGAAGCCAATATTCGCTTGCGCTTCCATTGTACTGCCGCCCACGTGTGGCGTTAGAATGACGTTATCAAACTCTCTTAGTGGCGATAAAAACTCTTCTTTGTTTGATTTTGGCTCAGTTGGGAATACATCGATTGCAGCGCCAAGTAATTTCTTACTTTTTAATGCGTCACATAAAGCGTCAATATCAATAACCGTTCCACGTGCCGCATTGATTAGTATGCTGCCTTGCTTCATTAATTCAAATTGCTTAGCACTCATCATGTCTTGTGTGGCTGGCGTTTCAGGAACGTGAAGGCTGACAATATCAACAGTACTTAGAAGTGATTCTATCGAATCGACCTGTGTTGCATTACCTAATGGCAGCTTGGTTACAACATCATAAAAGTATACTTTCATTCCCAGCCCTTCGGCCAATACACTTAGCTGACTTCCGATGCTTCCGTAGCCAACAATGCCAATACTTTTTCCACGAATCTCAAAACTATTTGTTGCTGATTTAAGCCATTCACCACGGTGCGCCATTGCACTTTTTTCAGGTACGCCACGTAATAACAAAATAGCTTCGGCTAAAACAAGTTCTGCAACACTTCGTGTATTAGAATAAGGCGCATTAAAAACAGCTACACCTTTTTTGGTTGCAGCTTTTAGGTCAACTTGGTTGGTTCCGATACAGAAACAGCCTACCGCAATTAATTTTTTAGCGGCATCAAAAACTTCCGATGTTAATTGAGTACGAGAGCGAATACCGACAAAATGCGCATCAGCTATCTTCTCAATCAATTCGTCTTGGGCGAGGGATGTTTTTAGATATTCTATATTGGTGTAGCCTGCTTTTTTAAGTGTTTCAACAGCAGATTCGTGTACACCTTCCAAAAGTAAAAATCGGATTTTACTTTTATCTAATGATGTCGTAGTCATATTCGTATTAAGCCCTTGAATTTCAGCATATTTCTAAAAAAGAAATACGCTATTTTTTAAAAGAAAATATAGTCTTTGAAATATTGTGTCTGAAAAAGCCGCGTATGATACCATAAACCGCTTTTCTGTCGTTCAAAATATTTAAACTCTTTTTAAAAAACTTCTGGTTAGAATTAAAATCAATGAGTTATTTTGAATAGCTAGAAACAACATTAACTAAATCAATACAGTTTGGCTAGGTAGAAACAAGTATGGCGTCAGCAGATCAGATAATCGAAGCACTAAAATTAGTTGTAGAAAGCGGAAAGGTAAGAACTGATGATGAGTCTTTACTTTCGCACGGTAAGGATTGGACTAAAATTTATACCCCCAAGCCATTAGCCATCGTTTTTCCTAAGACAACGCAAGAAGTTCAGTCTATTGTTAAATTGGCAAACGAGCATGAGTTTGCTTTAGTACCATCAGGAGGGCGCACAGGTTTAAGTGCTGGTGCTGTTGCCGCAAATGGCGAAGTAGTCGTTTCATTCGATTATATGAATCAAATTAAAGAGTTCAGTGCAAGTGATCGTTCTGTTCGTTGTCAGGCAGGTGTTGTTACACAAAAATTACAAGATTTCGCTGAAGAGAATGGGCTCTATTACCCCGTAGATTTCGCCTCAGCAGGTTCAAGCCAGCTAGGAGGTAATCTTTCTACTAATGCCGGCGGTATTAAAGTTATAAAATATGGCATGAGCCGAGACTGGGTCTTGGGTTTAGAGGTTGTGACAGGTGCAGGTGAAATTCTCGAATTGAATCGAGACTTAGTTAAAAATAATACGGGATATGACATACGCCATCTTTTTATAGGCGCTGAAGGGACCTTAGGCTTTATTACTGAAGCGACCATGAAGCTAACGCGACAACCTAATAACTTAACGGTATTGGTATTAGGCTTGAATGATATAACAGATACGATGAATGTCTTAAAATCTTTTCAGTCCAAGCTGGATTTAACGGCGTATGAGTTTTTCTCTCATGAAGCGATGGGGCATGTTTTAGTACATAATGATGTGCCTAAGCCATTTGAAACAGAAGCGCCTTATTATGCTTTGCTTGAGTTTGAATCTGCGTCAGATGACATTATGGACAATGCTATGGCCTTATTCGAAGCGTGTGTAGAGGAAGGTTGGGTTTTAGATGGTGTTATTAGTCAAAGTGAGACGCAAGCGAATAATTTGTGGCGGTTAAGAGAAGGTATTTCAGAGTCAATATCCGTTAAAACGCCTTACAAAAATGATATTTCTGTTGTGGTATCAAAAGTGCCAGAATTTCTTACTGAAATTAATGGTGTTGTAACGGAACATTATCCTGACTTTGAGATAATATGGTTCGGCCATATTGGTGATGGTAATCTCCATTTAAATATATTAAAACCGGATAATCTCAGTAATGACGATTTTTTTGCGCAATGTAAAAAGGTTAACAAGTGGGTGTTTGAAATCGTAGAAAAATATAATGGAAGCATTTCTGCTGAGCATGGAGTAGGAATGGTTAAAAAGGATTATTTGTCATATACCCGTTCTGCTGAAGAAATTGCAATCATGCGTGGAATTAAGCAAGCATTTGACCCAAAAGGTCTGATGAATCCTGGCAAAATATTCGATTTATAGTAGTTTTAATTATCTATCTTTATGTGGAAGCTGAGAGGCTATCCACATACGGTGTTTACTTATCTTGAAAGCTGAATGTTATTCACGTATGTTGGTTTTGCTTCTAATGCTCGTGTCGAATAAGTCACTATACGCTAATAAAAATTAATAGGTTTATATATGTCTGCTGCTAGTAATGTATCTAAAATTAACTTAATCATATTCTTTTGTTTTCTTAACTTTTTTGCTTTGGGGGCGTCAGCTAATTTAGCTGAGAAGGACGTTGTTAAGTTCTGCGTTTGGGATCCCGTGGGTGGTAATGGACCCTTTATTAGTTTTTTAAAGCAAACAAAACTTAAGGCCTTGGGTTGGGGAGTCGATCTACAGCTTGATGCGTATACGGATGAAAAGGTTGCAGCAAACGACTTTCGTTCAGGAATTTGTGATGCAGTGTTTCTAACAAACATATTAGGCAAAGACTTTGTTCCTTTTTCGGCTGCATTTGGTGCGCCTGGTGCAATTAGCTCATTGGATGAATTGAAAACATTGTCTGCAACGCTAAATAACCCAAAAGCAAGGAAGTTTGTTGTAAGTGGCAAGTATGAAGTTTCAGGGCTTTTCCCAATTGGTGAGATCTATACGTTTGTACGCGATAAATCTGATGTCAGTATTTCTGCAATCAGTGGTAAGAAGGTCTCAATCTTGAATGGCGATGTTGCAAGCAGCCATTTTGCAAAAATAGTGGGTGCTTCAAAAGTACATACATCCTTAGCAACATGGGGCGGACAGTTCAATAATGGGAATGTAGATGTTATGTTTGCTCCAGCTTTGGCTTACAACACGTTTGAGTTATATAAAGGTCTGGGTGAGAAAGGCGGTATTATTGACTACAACATACTTTATGCTGTGATGCAGATGGTTGTTAATCATGAAAAAGTACCTAAAAGTTTTGGTACTAATATGCGTAAGCATGCCTTATCACGCTTTAAAGAATTAGAAAATACAGTAAAAATTGCGCACAGTGAGATACCACAAAAGTATTGGGTTAAACTGTCAACAGAGCAGAAAATTGAATTTGATGACTTATCTAAGAAAATCCGGTTATCACTTAGAGATGAAGGTGCCTATGATGCAAAGGCCATTACCATTCTTTGGAAAATACGTTGTAAGTTTAACCCCTCAGCAACTGAGTGTGCGACACCTGAATAAGAGTTTATAACTATGGCTTACCCTCTATTTTTTAATGATGGATCAAAATTTCCTCATACACTTGGAAAAATTGTATGTGTAGGTCGTAATTATGCTGAGCATGCAAAAGAACTTAATAATCCAATACCCACTGAGCCAATTCTTTTTATTAAGCCTGAATCAAGCGCTGTTTCTCTAAATGAAGACTTGAGTATTCCTAGTAGTGATTGTCACTATGAAACAGAAATAGCAATTTTGATTGGTTCAAATATAACTTCTGCCAGCGAAAGTGAAGCTGAAGCTTCAATTGTTGGAATAGGTTTGGGGTTAGATTTAACTCGAAGAGCGCTACAGTCAAAGTTAAAAGATAAAAGTCATCCATGGGAGGTGGCTAAATGTTTTGATGGAGCATGTCCTCTTACTGATTTTGTTAAAATTGACCAATTTTCAGATCTAACGAAATTAGAGTTCAGTTTAACTATAAATAATGAGCTTAAGCAGGTCGGTAATAGTGGCGATATGCTCAATGCAATTGTTCCTTTAATTAGTTATATGAGCAAATACTTTACTTTAAAGTCTGGAGATATAATCTTAACGGGCACACCCAAAGGTGTAGGGGAGATAAGATCGGGTGACTTGCTTAAACTAAATCTTATGGACAAAGTTAAGGTAAGTACTGTAGTAGTTTAATCCAACAAAGCGAATTATTGGTATGGCAATAAAAAAACCAAACAGTAAAACTATAACATCACGTAGCGGGCGTTTTTTTAAGCTTGCTGGTATGACCGCTTCTGTTGCGGGTCGATATGCAGCTCAGAAAGTACAAAGCGCGTTTACTGATGAAGCTCGTAGCAAAGAGCGATTAGGTGTTACCTATGAGAAGATGGCTGACGATATTGTGGGTACGCTTGGTGAGCTGAAAGGCGCGGTAATGAAGATCGGCCAAATAGCATCACAAACACAAGATTTCCTGCCTAAAGAGTTTTCTAATGCGCTTCAAAAGTTGCAAAAAGAAGCGCCACCTGTCGAATTTACGATTATAAGAGATCAAGTTGAAAAAGAGCTTGGTGCTAGTCTTGATCAGCTTTTTCTCAAATTTGATGAAGAGCCACATGCTGCAGCCTCAATTGGTCAAGTGCATCGCGCAGTTTTGCATAGTGGGCGTGAGGTTGTTGTTAAAGTTCAATATCCAGGCGTAGATCGTTCGTGTGACTCAGATTTAAAACAGCTTAGGCTCACTCTCAAACTAGGCGGTTTGATAAAAATGCCGAAGGAGAGTGTGGATGCTTTATTTGAAGAGATTAAAGCACGCTTGCATGAAGAGTTAGATTACATGCAAGAAGCGCGTAACCTTGATCGATTTAGAGTGTTTCATAAGCAGCACGACTTTATTATAGTCCCAGAGGTTATTAATGAGCTTTCTACAGGGCATGTGCTCACTCTAGAATATGTGGAGGGAGATCATATTAATGAGCTAAATGCGTTCGATTACACTGATGAAGTTATTAATAAAATTGGTCACAATTTGTTTAGTATGCTGGCAGATCAGTTGTTTGTGTTTAAGCAAATACACGGAGACCCGCACCCTGGGAATTTTGCTTTCCGGTCAGATGGCACTGTGATTATTTATGATTTCGGGTGTGTGAAAGTGCTAAAGCCTGAAATTGTAGCCGCTTATCGTGATGCAATCATAGCGAGCATTGAATGTGATTATTTAGCCGTTGATAATGCAATGCTTCGTTTAGGTGCTCGTGTAGAAGGAAAGGCATATCCAGGTAGTGAGTATTACGCGGTTTGGAGAAATATATTTTTTGAGCCATTCTTTACGGATCGTACCTACGATTTCGAAAGTGCTGACCTTCATGTTCAGGTTGCAAAAGAAATTCCACTTTTCTTTAAGCACCTATCTCATTTTAAACCGCCGGTTGAAAGTCTTTATATAGATCGCATGATTAGCGGGCATTATTGGATAATGAAGGGTTTGGGTGTCAAGGCAAGTTTTAGGGCTGATCTAGATCGTTATATTCGTTGCTGACCTTTAAATATAGTGGTTAAAACTACTTCTAGCGCTTATGTATGTTTTGTTTTTCGAGTACTTAATTGATTCACTAAAAATTCGTATCGTTTATATTCTTGGTGATGTTTTGGGGTGTGTCTAACTTTATTTAGATACAGCTCGGCTTCATTAATTAGGTCTACGCTTTTAGTTGTTTTATGCAGCTTTAATAGAACTTGAGCTAGGTTTAAATTTAAAGAAATATGTCTAGGCGTTAATGGCACTGCTTTTCTTAAATTTATGGCCGACTGCTCTATGTCTCCCTCTGAATATAATTTGATACCTACTTTGTTGATTGAGGCTGCTTCTTTTCTGTCTTGGTCTGTGATGCTTGTATTTAATTGGTCATAAATACTAGCGACGAGTTTATCGTCACCTTCTGCTAGGTCAGCAGCCTGCTCTAGTAAGTTTTCTGCCTCATCTTCTTTGCCTAGAGAGGAAAGTGTAGTGGCTGCGATTTGAATCGACTCAGCGTCTAATTGAATTACTTGTTCAGATTCGCCGGTCATAATTTCATTAAAAATCGACTGCGCTTTGTCGACGTTTCCAAGTGTCGCGTGAATATTGGCTGAAACTAACTTTGATTGATTGTCTATGTAAGCCTTGGAAGCAAAGCGTTTTGTGCTTTTTTGGATCAGTTCAAATGCTTCTTTGGCATGAGGAGTGTTTTCAGGTGTTTCATCATCCTTAGATGTTAAAGCAAGATAATTAGCAAAATCAAAAAACTGTTGTGGTTTAGCGAATACTGATTGATCACTTAGTTTGATCATCTTTCTAAAAGCATTTATCGCTTCTTCTTCTTGATTGTTTAGAATGCATAATTCAGCGAGTTCTTTTTGTCGAAGAAGCGCGTTTGGTGAAAATGAAATGGCCTGTTCAATAAGCGCTTGTGCTTCAGGTATATAATTTTGTTGTTTGTAAATTTCGGCTAATAAATCCATAGCATCGAGTTGGTATGGGTCTTTAGCAATGATTTTTTTCAGTAACTTGGTCGCTCTAATAAAGTCTTTTTGTTTGACTGCAATTTTGGCCAGACCATACTCTGCCCAAGTAAAGTCGTTGGCTTGAAGAATGCTTTCGTAGGTTTCCTGTGCTTGACCGTATTCTTTTATCTTAGTGAGTAACCATGCTTTGGTTTTTAATACTCTAACTAAGTAGCGGTCTTGATCTGCAATTTTACGATCACAAAAAGAAATAGCTGACGCGTAATCCTCATCATCAATTGCGTTGTCAATTTCACGCATTGCATCTTTCATTTGAAGTGACTTTAATAGGCGGTCTTTTAAGTCTTTGGGCGTAACTGGTTTAACCAAATACCCATCAGGCTCATTTTCAATAGTCCCCATCACTTTGCCTTTTTCTACTTCGGCAGAAATGATGAAAAATAACCCGGTAAATTTTAATAATTTACGAAATCGGAGTTCTTCGAGTAGCTCTTGGCCATTTTTACCTTTACCAAGTTCATAATTACACAAGACAATATCGTAATTAATACTCTGAAAGCCTGTAATTACTTTTTGGGCGG
>JBLHVH010000063.1:0-15675 GCA_047628385.1 Oleiphilaceae bacterium | reverse complement strand
TATATTTCTGATTTAACCAGTATCAGTAACGTGACAATTGCTCAGGTCCGAAAGTAGCGTTCTAGCTACTTTCTTGTTAGGTGCCATAATATAATGTGTGCACTTTATATATTCCTTGTAAAATATTCCTAACCATACTAAAGTTGCAATTGAGCTTGCTAGGCAGTCGCTGCATCTATTGGTTATTTATCAATAAATGGAGAGGAAAGTCCGGGCTCCATAGAGCAGAGTGCCAGGTAACTCCTGGGGGGCGAAAGCCTACGGAAAGTGCAGCAGAAAGTGAACCGCCTAAGTTGGTTGCTTTAGTAGCTGAACGGTAAGGGTGAAAAGGTGCGGTAAGAGCGCACCGCATGACTGGTAACAGTTCATGGCGATGGTAAACCCCACTCGGAGCAAGACCAAATAGGAATCTTATGGCGCGGCTCGCGTTGGATTCGGGTAGGTTGCTTGAGCTGAATGGTGACGTTCAGCCTAGATGAATGACTGTCCACGACAAAACCCGGCTTACCGGCAAGCTCAAACTTTTATCCTTCTTTTTTGATCCTAGTTTCCCCATATTAATAATTAAAAAATCTTATACTTAAAGTAATGTCTTAAGTTTGCCTTCTATCATTCAGATTAATCTAAACAATTCTTGTTTTATTGCCTCTTTTATCCCTTTTTTATCCTCTAAGTCTTTGTGTTTTCGTGACTTTTTACTCCTTCATCGCTGCATTTAACTTGATTTGTGGGGATCTAATTCCTATAGTGGTTAAAAGTAGTGAAAAGTGGTTAATTCTGGTTTTTATTCAATAAATTATGAAATTTGGGGTTTGTTTTGTTTCTTGGTAGTCACGCGATCAATATGGATGCGAAAGGACGTATGGCGATTCCGACAAAAATTCGGGAATCGTTAGCGTCTTTTTGTGACGGCCGTATTGTGGTGACCGCGCATACAGAAGAGCGTTGCTTGCTTGTTTATCCTGAAAGCCAGTGGGAAGAAATTTTACCTAAGATAGAAAGTCTGCCAAGTTTTAATAAAATGGCTCGTCGAGCTCAGCGTTTGCTGATTGGTTATGCAACGCCCTTAGAGATGGATGGGAATGGTCGTATTTTAGTTCCTCCTACCTTAAGAGAATACGCCAATCTTGAGAAAAAACTTATGCTAGTTGGTCAGGGGAAAAAATTCGAGTTATGGAGTGAAAATAGCTGGTTTGACTGGTTGGATGGCACAGATCCAGATGATGATATGCCAGAAGAAATGCGGAACTTATCACTATGACAATCGAATCAATAGGATTTCATGAAACTGTTTTGCTAGATGAGGCTGTAGAGCAACTGATAACAGAAATTGGTGGAACTTATGTTGATGCGACGTTTGGCCGAGGCGGTCATAGCCAAAAAATATGTGATGCTCTAAATGACAGTGCGAAGTTGCTAGCGATAGATAAAGATTTGGTTGCAATTGAAACCGCTGAGAATCTATTTAAAGGGAATGAGAAATTTTCAATAGCGCATGGTTCCTTTGCAGATATTGGTAAGCACCTAGACGAACTAGGTGTTCATAGTGTTCATGGCGTATTAGCTGATTTAGGCGTTTCATCACCGCAGCTTGATAATGCTGAACGTGGGTTTAGCTTTATGAATGATGGCCCATTAGATATGAGAATGAATACTCAAGAAGGTATAAGTGCTGCGACATGGCTTGCTTCGGTTTCTATAGAAGAGCTAACGAAAATATTAAAAAATTATGGTGAAGAGAAATATCCAGGTCGAATTGCTAGAGCCATCGTAGAAGAGGGCATGATAAATCCAATAACGTCCACTTTACATTTGGCAAAAATAGTATCGGAGGCAAACCCATCTTGGGAAAAGAGCAAGCATCCAGCAACGCGGACTTTTCAGGCTATTCGAATTAAGGTGAATAATGAACTAGGCGACTTAGAAAAATTTTTGGAGGATGCATCCAGCCGCTTAATTATTGGTGGGCGCTTAGTTGTGATTAGTTTTCATTCTTTAGAAGACCGAATTGTTAAGCGGTTTATGAGAGACAAAGCAAAAGGAGCCACACCTCCACCAGGGATACCAATTTTAGAGAAGGATATCGTTCGGAATTTTAAGTTAGTTGGCAAAGCGTATAAGCCAAGTAATGAAGAAGTTGAGAGAAATGTGCGTTCCCGCAGTGCTGTAATGAGAGTGTTAGAGAAAGTTGCTGATGATTAATTTTATAGATAGGTTTGTTCGAATTGATGGTCGTGAGTTTGCAGTGAGTCGGCAGGGGCGAAGCTCGTCGGTATTATTGCATAAAATTGCTGATTTTATTGAAATGCTATCGGTCATGATCGGGCAGATTTCAATCAAAGGACTAGTTGTTACTAGCATGCTTGTGTTGTTGGTTTTGTTGTCAGCACTTGGTGTTGTTTACTCTTCGCACTTAAGTCGTCAGTTATTTTCTGAACAAGCTGTTTTATTAGATCGTAGTGATCAAGTGCAATTGGAGTGGGCTCAGTTACTGTTGGAGCAAAGTGCCTGGAGTTCTCCTAATAGGATAGAGCGAATTGCAGTTGACCAACTTGAAATGGCAGCGCCTGAAACAGAAAATATTAAGCTAATTTACTGAGATCTCCTTAGATGGAAGTCAATCAAAAAAACAATGATGCAATATATATAGCTTGGCGGTTTTGGTTTCTGCTAGGCTTTTTGGTGTTGTGCGCCTTGATGTTGTTTTATCGCGCCATTGACTTGCATGTGTTTGAACAGGCATTTCTTTCTGGGCAGGGCGATGCTCGAGCCATTCGTTTTGAATTGCTTGATGCGCATCGGGGAGTTATTACTGATCGAAACGGAGAACCTCTAGCGATTAGCGCGCCGGTAGAAACTATCTATGCAAACCCAAAGCAAATGAATTTATCAGTAGGGGATGTAAAAAAACTAGCGGAATCGTTAGATCTTAGTTTTGAATGGTTGAAACGAAAGATTGATCGAAATCAAACGAAAAGCTTTATTTATCTTAAAAGAAAAATGGCACCGCATGAAGTCAAGGGCGTGCTGGCATTAAATTTAGATGGCGTCTACAGCAAACGTGAGTACAAACGCTATTACCCTGCAGGAGAGGTGGCGGCTCATGTTGTTGGATTTACTGATATTGACGAAAAAGGTCAAGAAGGAATAGAACTTTCTTATAACGACTGGTTGAGTGGCAGTGTTGGGAAAAAACGCGTACTTAAAGATAGAAAAGCACGAGTAATAAAAGACTTTGGCCCTGTTAAAGTTGCGGAACCAGGGCAAGATATCCGTTTGTCTTTAGATATGAGAATTCAATATCTTGCTTACAGAGAGTTAAAAGCTGCTGTGAGTACTCATAAAGCTAGGGCTGGTTCGATTGTCGTTCTGGATATTAATACTGGTGAAGTTTTGGCGATGGTAAATCAGCCGTCTTATAATCCAAATAACAGACAAAATATTAATGTTTCTCATTTAAGAAATCGTGCGATTACCGATGTGTTTGAGCCCGGTTCAACGATGAAGATGGCCACGATTTCAGCTGCTTTGGAATCAAATAAATATACCTTGTCAACAGTGTTAGATACTTCGCCAGGTTTTTTACGTTTAGGTCGTAAAGCCATTCGAGATCATCGTAATTACGGCAAGTTAAGTGTATTGAATGTTGCAGCTAAGTCGAGCAATGTCGGAACGAGTAAAATTGCGCTAGCGCTCAGCGGTGATGTTGTTTGGGATATGTTTTATCGCCTCGGCTTTGGACAGGGGACAGGTATTGGTTTCCCTGGTGAGAGTATTGGTTATCTGCCAAATTCTAGTCGATGGAAACCATTAACTGTGGCAACAATGTCGTATGGTTATGGCTTAAACGCGACCGCGCTACAGCTTGCGCAAGCCTATATGATTTTAGGGAATGGTGGTGTTAAGTATCCATTAAGTTTGGTTTTTCGTGATGAGGTTGGCGTAGGCGAACAAATTATTCCTGAGCATGTTTCAAGCTTGTTACGTAAAGTAATGAAAGCAGTTGTTTCTAAGGGTGGTACAGGTACTCGCGCGACAGTGCCATTGTATGATGTTGGTGGTAAGACAGGAACAGTTCACCGTGTAGGTAAAGCTGGCTATGAGAAAAGTGAATATAAGGCTTTATTTGCAGGTGTTGCTCCAATTAAGAAACCTGAGATTGCTATGGTGGTAGTTATTGACTCACCTGCTGGCCAAGAATATTACGGTGGTGAAGTTGCAGCGCCAGTATTTTCAAGAGTAGTAAATGGCGCAATGCGATTGTTAAATGTTAAGCCTGATAAAAATTTAGCAAAATCAGTACAGATTGAGTCGGAACAGGAATTTGGTCGTCTTTTATTATTGCGAAATAAGAGTTAATGATGATGCAAAATTCAATGGCTAACTCAAAATCAACACACCGAAATTATACCAGTGAGTTGGTGCAATTATTGTGCGGTATTTGTGATGTTCCATCAGTATTGAATACACAGGTTCATGGTATCCAAGTGGACAGTCGCAAGGTAAAAAAAGGTGACTTATTTTTAGCGCTATCAGATAGTCATTCCGCTTCTACAGATCATATTATTGAAGCTATTGAGCTTGGTGCGAATGCTGTCGTTGCAGAAGGAACGTTATTTGAAGGTCGCATATTTGAAGAGGGTGGGGCAGTTGAATTATTTGTCGATAACTTAAAGTTTAAAGTGGGTGAGATTGCAGATAGATTTTTCCAGTCACCAAGTAAAGATATCGATGTGATTGGAGTGACGGGAACTAATGGAAAAACATCTGTTACGAGTTATTTAGCAAGCTACTTTTTATTAAATGGAACGAAATCAGGTTTTATTGGCACCTTGGGGTATGGTTTGTCTGGTGGAAGTATTTACACCACCGACAATACAACGCCAAATGTTGTTGATGTACATCGTTATTTAGCTGAGTTAAGAGATCAGCAGGTCAACATGGTTGCGATGGAAGTGTCGTCTCATGGATTAATGCAAGGGCGAACAGATAACGTTCATTTTGTAGGTGCTGTTTTTACTAACTTAACGCGAGAGCATTTAGATTATCACGGAACAATGGATAGCTATGCTGAAGCAAAGAGTCAGTTATTTAAGTGTAAATCACTTCGTTTTGTGGTTATAAACAACGATGACCCATATGCAGAGGCTATGTTGTTGGGAATGCCAGAGCATGTGAACGTGATTCGCTACGGCATAACGACTACGTCAGACCATATACCAAGTCGTTCGTCAGATATTGCGGTAGCGTCATATGAATTAGGGGTTGGGATCAGTGCTGACGTAAATACGCCATTAGGGCCTTTCTCGATAAAAAGTCGTTTAATAGGTCGCTTCAATTTAAGCAACTTATTGGCCGTTGTCGGTGTTGCTATTGCGTCTGATCATAGAGTTGAAAACCTGAATGTGATTAAAAATATCGATTCAGTTGTTGGCCGAATGGAAGTCGTGAAGATAAAGAATCAAGCAATAGTTGTTGTTGATTATGCGCATACGCCAGACGCTTTAGAAAATGCTTTGGAAGCTTTAAGGCCACATTGTTCGGGCTTGATTTTTCTGGTTTTTGGGTGCGGTGGTGATAGAGATGTCGGTAAACGTGCTGAGATGGCAGCGATAGGAGAAACCTTGGCGGATCATATTATTGTGACTGACGATAACCCACGCAATGAAGACCCTGAAAAAATTACAAATGATATTATAAAAGGTTTCAAATCACAGGCTAAAGTAAGCGTTATTCATAGCCGTACTGACGCTATTTCACGAGCAATGTCTCAGGCAATGAAAGATGATGTCATCCTTATCGCAGGGAAAGGCCATGAGACTTGGCAGGAAATAAAAGGTGAACAGGTTTTCTTTAGTGATATGAATGAAGTGAAAAAGTATTCAGCCAAACTAATGGCGAAGGCCCGGCAGAATGAAGGGGGCGGCAATGATTGAGTCCGCTTTACTAAGTCAGCTAGCCGCGTTAGAAAGCGGAGTTTTAAATGGTCATGATATGTCCTTTGATTCAGTTTCAATTGATACGAGAACGCTGGGCAAGGGTGATCTTTTTATAGCAATTCGTGGAGATTCTTTTGATGGGCATGATTATATAAATCAAGCTGAAGACGGTGGTTGTTGCGGTGTCGTTGTAGAAAAATCTTTAAACAGTTCGATACCTAGCGTGCAGTTACGTAATGCAACGCATGCTCTCGGTACTATTGCTGGAATTAATCGTACTGCATTTAAAGGCACTGTTTTTGGCTTAACTGGCAGTACAGGCAAAACCACTACTAAAAACATGTTGGCTACCATTCTGGAATTGAAAGCGCCAACCTGTGCGACGGCTGGGAATTTTAATAATGAAATTGGGGTGCCTTTGACACTACTCAATATTTCTGAAAGACACCGCTTTGCAGTGATTGAGATGGGGGCGCGAAACATCGGTGATATTGAGTATTTAGGGCAGTTTGTAAAGCCTGATGTGGCCATTTTATTGAACGCTGGTGTTGCTCATATTGACGTATTCGGTAGTTATGAAAATATTGTAAGTGGCAAAGGGGAGATATTTAATGCATTAGGTGATCAAGGTATCGCCGTTGTAAATGCAGATGACCCGGCTGCAGAGTTATGGGTGAAACAGTTGCAAGACAAAACGATATATAGCTTCGCATTAAGTGCTTTGTCATTTAGTGGTAAAGCCGCAAACACCTTACGTAAAGTTAAACACAAAATCTGGGCGGAAAATATAGTATGCCGTGCTGAGTCAAGTGAATATACCCTGCATTTTAATGACCAAACTCAAGAAGTGAATTTAACCGCTCCGGGAATGCATAATATTGCAAATAGCTTGGCGGCGGCTGCGGCATCACTTGCGGTAGGCGTACCGTTAAAAATTATTGCGCAAGGCTTGAGTAATCTTAAGAGTTTTAGGGGAAGACTGGAAACAACAAAACTTAAGCATGACTTACATCTAATTGATGATAGTTATAACGCAAACCCACAATCAATGATCGCTGCATTAAATGTATTGTCCTTATATGGTGGTCATACGGTCGCCGTGTTAGGAGAAATGGCTGAGTTAGGGGGATTATCGGAGCAACTACATTGCGAACTTGCAGAATATGCAGCGTCTACCAAAATCGATGCGTTTTATTTCGTCGGGGCATATGCAGAATCAATGAAAAAAATTGTTGGAACAAGAGCGCAGTGCTTTGAATCGAATGCATTGCTTGGTAATCAGTTAAGTAAAGAATTAATGAGCGGAGAAATAGTTTTAGTGAAAGGGTCAAGAAGTGCAGCGATGGATGAAATAGTTGAATTAATGAAAAGGCGGGCTCAATAAATGTTGTATTGGTTAGCGGCATCACTATCGGACTCTGTAGGCTTTTTATCTGTCTTTCAGTATCTGACTTTACGCGGTATCTGTGGGGTACTTACAGCGCTTATGATCGCTTTATTGGTAGGCCCTTACATGATTAGAAAGTTAGGTCATTACCAAATTGGTCAATCAGTTCGTGATGATGGTCCTAAATCGCATTTGAGTAAAGCGGGTACGCCGACAATGGGCGGAGCCCTAATTATTGTTGCTATTGGTTTGAGTACATTGCTTTGGGGAGACTTGAGTAATCGATATGTTTGGATAACCTTATTTGTCACGCTATCATTTGGTGCTATCGGCTGGGTTGATGACTATCGGAAAGTAGTAGAAAAAAATTCAAAAGGCTTACCCGCAAAATCAAAATATTTTTGGCAGTCTGTGTGTGGCCTGGCTGCTGCATTAGCACTTTATTTTACAGCTAGTTTACCTCAAGAATTGAACTTGATTGTGCCAGTTTTTAAAGATGTAGTGATCGAAATGGGGCCTATGTTCATCGTCTTAACCTATTTTGTCATTGTAGGTACAAGTAACGCCGTGAACTTGACTGATGGGCTAGATGGCTTGGCTATTATGCCGACAGTTTTAGTGGCGGGAGCGCTTGGAATATTTGCATATACTTCTGGAAATATTGTGTTTGCAGGGTACTTAAATATTCCGTATTTACCAGGTGCTGGTGAGTTGATTGTGTATTGTGGTGCCGTACTTGGCGCAGGCCTAGGGTTTCTTTGGTTTAATACGTATCCCGCACAAGTGTTTATGGGTGATGTCGGGGCGTTAGCCTTAGGTGCAGGTTTAGGCGTAGTCGCTGTTATTGTACGCCAAGAAATTGTGTTATTTATTATGGGGGGCGTTTTTGTGATGGAAACGGTTTCAGTTATTTTACAAGTGGCCTCATTTAAATTAACAGGGCGACGTATTTTTAGAATGGCGCCTTTGCATCATCACTTTGAATTAAAGGGCTGGCCAGAGCCGCGTGTAATCGTACGGTTTTGGATAATTACCGTGGTATTGGTATTAATTGGCTTAGCCACACTTAAAGTTAGGTAGAAAAAATAGTGAAAAGTATAGTCACAGATAAGCAGGTAGTTGTTGTCGGTCTTGGTAAGACTGGGCTCTCCTGTGTGCGTTATCTGAGTCAGCTTGGCTATAGCATTATCGTTATGGATACGCGTTTAACGCCGCCTAATTTGTCAGAATTACATAAGAATTTTACACATATTACTACAATCTTAGGACGTCTTGATCAAGACGTCTTGTGCAGTGTGAATGAAATAATTCTGAGTCCTGGTGTTGCGTTAGCGAGCAAAGAAATTCAGGCTGCGATTGCCGCAGGTGTTCGAGTTCGAGGCGATATTGATCTATTTGTTGAGGCTGCTAAAGCGCCTGTTGTTGCAATAACGGGCTCCAATGGAAAGAGTACGGTTACAACTTTATTAGGGGATATGGCGGTTAATTCAGGGCTTAATGTTGGTGTCGGTGGAAATTTGGGAACGCCTGCATTAGAACTTTTAAGTGCAGACAAACAACTTTATGTATTGGAGCTTTCAAGTTTTCAGTTAGAAACAACCGAATCACTAAATGCAGAGTGTGTGGTGTTGCTAAATGTGACTGAAGACCATATGGACCGATATGTAAACAAAATGGCATATTTGCAAGCAAAGCAGCGAGTGTTTCGTGGTGCAAAGCATGTTGTTATTAATGATGATGAGGTGCTTAGCCAGCCCCTAGCAACGATAGATATGAAGTTAGTACATTTTGGTTTATCAAGCCCTGACTTAAAGAAATTCTCAATCAACGAACGCAATGGCGAGCGGTTTATTTCATTCGGTTTTGATGATTTATTATCTGTAAAAGAGCTTAAGTTAAAAGGCCAGCACAACTTAAGTAATGCATTGGCGGCTTTAGCACTTGGTTCAGTGGTTGGTTTACCAACAGCAGTAATGCTTGAAACACTTAAAGTATATAAAGGGCTACTACATCGCTGCGAATATTTAAGAACAATTAATAGTGTTGATTATATTAATGACTCTAAAGCAACTAATGCCGGGGCTACGGTTACCGCGATTAATAGCTTTGGTGAAGAAAGTTCAGGCAAAGTTATATTAATTGCTGGAGGTGACAGTAAAGATGCTGACTTATCACCACTCATTAATCCCATGGCTGCGTATGGAAAGTTGGCTATTCTTATTGGTTCAGATGCTGACAAGATTGAGCAAGTATTATGCAACACTGTGGAGATTGAGAAAGTAAGCAGTTTAGAAGAGGCTGTTCATTTGGCTAAGCAGCAGGCTAAAGCGGGTGATGTAGTTTTACTTTCGCCAGCCTGTGCAAGTTTTGATATGTTCGATAACTATATACATCGAGGAGAAGTGTTTTCAAAAGAGGTGGCTAGTTTATGAATGTAGCTATCAACGCTTTATCGCTAAATCAAAACCTGTTGCCGCATCACGCAGCTAAGAAGACGTTTGATGTAACATTGTTACTGGTCGTGTCTACATTATTGATGGTCGGTTTAATTATGATTGCCTCAGCGTCTATTGACGTTGCGGATGTAAGAAACGGCAACCCCTTCCATTATGTTATACGTCATGGTCTTTTTGTTGTGCTAGGTGTTATTGCAGGAGCTATTGTTTATCAGTTTCCAACTAGCTTATGGCAAAAGGCTGGATGGTTAGCATTGAGTGCTTCGTTGGTCATGCTAGTAACGGTATTAATCATCGGTAAAGAAGTCAATGGCAGTACTCGATGGATAGGCCTTGGAGCCTTGAATATGCAGCCATCGGAATTAACAAAGCTTTTACTAGTCTCATATCTTGCCGGGTATTTAGTGCGCCGGCGTGATGAGGTAATGAGAACATGGTGGGGCTTCGCTAAACCAATGTTAGTTTTGATGGTGGTCGCGATGTTACTTCTCATGGAGCCAGATTTTGGCGCAACGGTCGTGATTGGAGCCGCTTTCTTAGGTATGATTTTTTTAAGTGGCGCTAAGTTAGGTCAGTTTATCTTATTGATTTTCGCATGCTTGGGTGCAGCTTGGGCGATGATTCAGTCATCTCCTTATCGCTTACAGCGTTTAACAGGTTATACCGATCCTTGGGCAGACCAATTTGGCTCAGGTTATCAATTGACCCAGTCGTTAATCGCTTTTGGACGAGGAGATTGGGCGGGTGTTGGCTTAGGTAATAGTATTCAAAAACAGTTCTACTTACCGGAGGCGCATACTGATTTTGTCTTCGCTATATTGGCAGAAGAATTTGGCTTGATTGGCACGATAATAGTCGTAATTTTATTTTCTGTATTGGTTTATCGGGCATTGATGATTGGTAATTTAGCTGAACGTAGCAATCAACTATTTAGTGCTTATTTTGCGTATGGTATTGGCATATTGTTAGGCGTTCAGGCATTTATAAATATTGGTGTAAACATGGGTTTACTGCCGACTAAAGGCTTGACGCTTCCTTTGGTAAGTTACGGTGGGAGTAGTTTGATTGTTAGTTGTATGTGTATCGGGGTTTTAGCGCGTATATATCATGAAACAGTCACCTCTAATGAAGTTCTCAAGACTGAAGTAGGGGATGATAATGTCTGATTTATCTACTCGAGATAAAACATTTTTAATTATGGCTGGTGGTACTGGTGGTCATGTATACCCTGCTTTAGCGACCGCTACAAAACTAATGCAGGATAAAGATAAGGTCGTATGGTTAGGTTCTGTTGGCGGAATGGAAGAGCGCATAGTTAAAGATGCGGGTATTACTTTTCATGGCATTTCAGTAAAAGGCGTTCGAGGCAAAGGATTAGCTAAGAAGCTACTCTCCCCGGTCATAGTTTTTTGGGCTGTTATTCAAGCATTAATAGTTATTAATAAAGTAAAGCCAGATGCTGTTTTAGGTATGGGTGGTTTTGCTTCTGGGCCGGGAGGTGTAGCGGCTCGATTATTAGGTAAACCTCTTATTATTCATGAGCAGAATGCTGTTGCAGGGATGACGAACAGGATCCTTTCAAAATTTGCCACGACGGTGATGACTGCTTTTTCTGGCGCCTTTCCGGATACAGTTAACGTTAAGCAAACAGGTAATCCCTTGCGTGAATCAATTATTGATATTTATTATCAACCACGTATAGAGATACCAAAAGATAGAAAAATTAATTTATTAATCTTGGGTGGTAGTCTTGGTGCGCAAGGCTTGAATCAAAAAGTACCTGTAGCCTTAGCTAAAGTAGATAGCAGTATACGTCCAAATATTTGGCACCAAACAGGCAAAAGTAAAGCACAAGAAACCGAAGCTATTTATGAAAAAGATAACGTTAAGGTAAAAGTGTCTGACTTTATCACCGATATGGCTGAAGCATATCAATGGGCTGACTTTGTGATATGTCGTGCAGGCGCTTTAACAATTTCTGAACTGTGTACTGTAGGTTTGGGTGCCATATTAGTCCCTTACCCGTTTGCTGTAGATGACCATCAGACTAAAAATGCATTAGCTATGGTAGATTCTGGTGCTGCGTGGGTGCTTCCGCAGAGCGATTTAACGGCAGAAAGTCTAGCAGAAATATTAACCCCATTATTATCAAAGCGTGAGCGAATTTCTATTTTATCAGAGGCAGCCCACAAACTAGGACAACCTGATGCAACAGATAAGGTTGTCGCTGAATGTAGGAGTGCATGTTATGCCTGATACCCCAAGAAATATAGCTAAAAGCCCGGTTTTAAAGCATGCGGGAAGTATGATCAGTGACGTGCCAGAAATGCGACGTATTAGTCTGATTCATTTTGTAGGTATTGGTGGTGCAGGAATGTGCGGGATTGCAGAGGTCCTAATCAATCAGGGTTATAAAGTGTCCGGCTCTGATATGAATAAATCTGCAACTACAGATCGACTTGAACAATTAGGTGCGAAAATATTTTTTTCACATGACGCAAGTAATGTGAAATCGGCAGATGTGGTCGTGGTGTCAACGGCAATTGATGAATCTAATCCAGAAGTGTCGCAGGCGAGACTACAACGCATTCCGGTTGTTCCTAGAGCTGAAATGCTGGCTGAAATTATGCGTTATCGTCATGGTATCGCTATTGCTGGTACGCATGGCAAGACCACCACAACGAGTTTAATAGCCTCAATATTAGCGGAGGCTGGTTTAGATCCTACTTATGTGATTGGTGGGCGTTTAAATAGCGCGGGTAGAAACGCAAGTCTTGGTGGTTCTAGATACTTAGTCGCAGAAGCAGATGAAAGTGATGCGTCATTCTTACATCTGACGCCGATGATTTCTGTTGTAACTAATATCGAAGCAGACCATATGCACACTTATGGTGGAGACTTTTCACGTCTCAAGCAGACATTTATCGACTTCTTACACAACCTACCCTTTTATGGTGCAGCGGTTATGTGTATTGATGACCCCGTTATAAGAGAGTTAATTCCATCAATATCCAGAGCTGTGATTACTTATGGCGTCAGTGAAGACGCTGATTACCGAGCAATTGATATAAAACAGGAAGGTATGATAAATCATTTCGTTGTTAAGCGAAGTGGTGATCATAGCGATATTAAAATCTCATTAAGAATGCCAGGCCACCATAACGTACTAAATGCACTCGCTGCGGTTGCTGTTGCCAGTGATGAAGGTGTAGATGATAAGTCGATTCAGCATGCATTATTAGGGTTCCAAGGCGTTGGAAGAAGATTTCAAGTCTATGGTGACTATGAAACTCCAAATGGTGAAGTTATGTTTGTCGATGATTATGGACATCACCCAAGTGAAGTTGAAGCAACATTACAAGCAATTCATGAAGGCTGGCCTGAAAAAAGACTAGTGATGATATTTCAGCCTCACAGATATAGTAGGACAAGCGACCTCTATGAAGACTTCGTCAAGGTGCTTGCAGAGGTAGATGTTCTGTTATTGATGGATGTTTATGCTGCGGGTGAAAAACCTATTCCAGGTGCTGATAGTCGTGCGCTTTGTCGAAGTATTAGGCAGCGTGGTGGTTCAGAGCCAATATTTGTTGAGTCTGGCAAAAATATAGAAGATGTGTTGCAAAAAGTTCTTCAGGGGGGGGATTTCTTATTAACTCAGGGGGCAGGAAATATTGGAAACTTGGCAACCCGGTTAGCTGAAAGTAAATTGGGATTTAAAGGATGAGTTGTTTTAAAGCTTCTGAGCAATTGATATCAGAATTAGGGCGTGTTGCTGTTGTGATGGGGGGAAACTCTGCTGAACGTGATATATCTTTAAAAAGTGGTAAAGAAGTTTTAAGAGGGTTGAAAGCCGCTGGAGTGGATGCATTTGAATTAGATTTTCATGGAGATGTGCAATTATTTATACAGGCCCTTATTACAGAGCATCGGTTTGATCGCGTATTTTTGGCTCTTCATGGTCGGGGTGGCGAAGATGGGACGATACAAGGTTTATTTGACACCTTAGATATACCTTATACCGGCAGTGGTGTCATGGGATCAGCGTTAGCGATGGATAAAACACGTAGTAAATATCTATGGCAAGGAATGAAGTTACCAACACCACAGTTTGCTTATGTTGAAGAATTAAAGCCCGAAATGATCACTCAATTAGTCTCGTTAATTGGATTCCCTTTGGCGGTAAAACCTTCAAGAGAAGGTTCTTCAATCGGTGTGTTTAAAGTAAATAACCAAACTCAGTTAGAGGCTGCAATTAGTGCCGCTTTGAAAATGGATGAGCAGGTTTTACTCGAACATTGGGTTGAAGGCACTGAATATACCATTGGAATTCTTGATGGGAAGCCACTTCCTATCATTGGCCTAAAAACAGATCATGTATTTTATGACTACGAAGCAAAGTATGAATCCGAAAGCACACAATATTTGTTGCCAAGTGGATTAAGTGATGAAGAAGAACAAAGTGTAGGTAATTTAGCTGAAAGAGCTTTTACTGCGTTAGGTTGTACTGGTTGGGGTCGTGTAGATGTGATGCGTGATGGTAAAGGACGGTTTTGGCTTTTAGAGGTAAACACTATCCCCGGCATGACAGATCATAGCTTAGTGCCAATGGCAGCGAAAGCTGCTGGTTTAAGTTTTGAAGAGCTAGTAGTGACAATTCTAACGCAAACTTTAAAACAATAAATGATAAGTATAATAAAGATAAATGGAGTAATGCATGAGCAATGAAGCAAAGGTAAAGGTTAGTAGCCGTGGTGCGAGTGTTGTTATGACCTCTGAGCGCGACTACCAGGCAATTGCTGAAGACTTTGCGCCGCTCTTGAACCCATTAAAACGTGTTTTATTTGTATTGGCTTTGCTTGTGGTTTTGTTAATAGTGACGTCGCAGAAACAGTGGTTCCTAGAGTTAATAGATCATGAAATTACCACTATTAATGTTGAAGGTGAGTTAAGAAACGTAACGCGTATACAAATCGAACAGGCTTTACCTGAATTGATTGGTAGTAGCTTTCTCATGGCTGATCTAGGGGGTATTAAGGTAAAAACAGAGGCGTTGCCTTGGGTAGATTATGCCACTGTTACAAGAGTGTGGCCTAGTGGGATGATATTGGAAGTTGAAGAGCAGGTAGCTGTTAGTTATTGGAATCATGCTTCGTTTATAAATAATAAAGGTGTGGTCTTTAAGCCTGATTATGTCGATGAAAATTTAGATTTACCTATTTTGTTAGGGATAAACGATAAAAGTCCAACGACACGTATTGAGATGTTGGCGGTGCTAAAACGGCTTCAAGTACTTTTAAATGAGTATGAATTAAGTGTTGTTCAGCTTGAATTAAAGCCAAGGGGGGTTTGGGATATTTTACTCGAAAATGGCATCTCAGTTGCACTAGGTGCGCAGCCCTTAGAAGATAAAGTCCATCGGCTAGGCGCCATTTTTAGCCAAGGTTCGGGTATTGATTTAGCAACTGTAAAACGTATTGATGCACGTTACCCCAATGGGGTTGCTGTGGAATGGAAAGAAAAAATTATGCTTGCCGGAAGAGGCAGCGCGAAATAAAAATTTAAAAATGAATTCATTGAAAAAAGTATAACTTGGGATTGCCAGAATGACTGGGTCAGCAGAACAGAATTTGACAGTAGGTTTAGATATTGGGACATCAAAAATTGTCGCAATTGTTGGAAGAAAAAATAGCGAAGGCCAGATTGATATTATTGGAATTGGCTCTCATGCCTCAAAAGGTTTAAAGCGTGGCGTGGTCGTAAATATTGAAACGACAGTGAATTCGATCCAGCGTGCAATAGAAGAAGCTGAGTTAATGGCAGGGTGCCAAATTCATTCTGTTTATGCTGGTATTGCTGGTAGCCATATTAGAAGTATGAATTCTCACGGAATCGT
>JBLHVH010000062.1:0-15703 GCA_047628385.1 Oleiphilaceae bacterium | reverse complement strand
AAATATGATGTTGAAGAAAGTTTGAGTTGCTGCGTAAGGAGGCGTTCACTTTTATTGGCTAAGAGTGAACTCCGAAATTTGAGTTAATGCTTAGTATCATTACAGTATAAAAAATTCGTATTAAAAGTTATGGAAGATTAAACGGGTCGTCATTTTTAAAAAAGACAATGTTAATGGTTGGACGATTCACTTGCATCAAAGTTTGTTAATAACAGACAAAATAGAAGCTTATAGTATGATTATATTGTTGGTTAATTGAATACTAAATAAAATATAAGATGCTTTTGGTAGAACGTAGGCTTGAATTAATAACACTATACATAAGTTTGTTTGCTGTAATATTTAGAAATAAATGTTAAAAATGAAATTATCTTTTTCAGAAGCTTTCTATGAAATTTAGAAAAGATATATTGTTATCAGAGAGTATATAATAAGGTTTCTAAGGGGGAAGATTTAAGTGTTAGTAAATTAACAGCAGAGCTTAAGGTTTTAAAAATAAGAATAATAGAGTGTAAAAAAGGCCCCATGTAGGAGCCTTTTGTTATTTTTTTAGCAGTATAAGGCTTACTCTGGCGTTGTACACTCGCTAGCACCAGGATTTTCAGAACAACGGATTTTCCAAAGAAGCTTAAGTGCTTTAGGGTCCATTTTGCCTTCAGCTTTAAGTGCTAAGCGAACATCACGACTTAGTTTCTTAAATTCTGCTCTAGTATCGTCTGAAGTTTTGATCCAATATTTTGCAGGGATCTCTTTTTCAGCATCCGCTACAAGTTTGCTAATAGCCTTTAAGCGTCCCACAATATACTTGCGCATATTATTGCCGAAGTCTGCAGGCCATTGATCTTTTTTCGTGATTGTTTGTAGCATACCGTAATACATCTGAAAATCTAAAATACCACCTTTATCACCTAAACCGTGATAAAGCTCAAATGTGTTGTAGGCTAGTGCCGGCATAAATAAGATATCGATGTTGCCATTATTGAATTGACCAGAGAAAGTTGCTAAAGATGTTCCTACTGGCGACGCGCCAACCATGTTAGCTAACTTAAGGATTTGTGGATCTTCATTAAGTACTGAGATCTTCTTGCCACTAAAATTAGCAACAGTATTGATGTTTTTATCGCTTACAAAGGCGTACATAGAACCTACTGGCCACGCTGCAACAGCTTCGTATTGACCACTTACCATTATCTTGCCAGCTTTAGGATTAGATAAAGTAGCAATGATTTTAGAAAGACCAGTCTCTGATGTAATACCACCTATAGCATCAAGCGTTCCTGCAAAAGGTACAAATTGACGTGAAAGAATTGATGTTAGGTGTGCCGCATCACAAACGCCTGCTTTAAAGTCGTTTGCAGCAACTTTTTCATCTGTGTAAGCTATAAGTTCTAGGTCAATACCCCAACCAATTGCTTTTGGTATCAGATCTGAATAAAACGTCATAACAGGTCCATTTTTCCCTACTGGATCCCAAGTACAAATACTTTTTTTCTCTAACGCTAAACTTACAGTGCTAAAAAGAAGTATTAATACAGCAAAAAATATCTTTTGTGGCGTCATCGTGACTATTTCCCCGTTCGTAATCTTGATTATAAAAAGTAGCGCTGATTCTGGTTGATATGGCTAAAAATTTCAATGTAATTTCACTAGATAATAGGGATACATCTCAATATAAACAAAATATGTTGATATTAAGCTCTTAGAAATTTAATTTTTATAATTATATAGTTATAGGTCTGATTTTACTGAATATATTTCATGTTTCAGCGTATAAGTGTACACATATGTCTTGCACTGTTTTGCACATTTGATTGAAATCGAAAGGCTTACTAGCTTTCTACTCAAATAAACGTAAAATTGTGTCATCTTGAATATTAGGAGTCGGATCTGTGTCTAACAAGAACAAATTAGTTATTTTTGATACCACGTTAAGAGATGGTGAGCAAAGCCCTGGTGCATCAATGACCAAGGATGAAAAGTTACGGATAGCCAAGTCATTAGAAAAAATGAACGTTGATGTTATCGAAGCCGGTTTTGCCGTTGCAAGCCAAGGTGACTTTGAATCAGTTAAAGCAATTGCAGATACGATAAAAAATTCAAGAATATGTAGTTTGTCTAGAGCGCTAGATAAAGATATAGACCGTGCAGCAGAGGCTTTAAAAGGAGCTGAGGCTTCTCGTATTCATACTTTTATTGCTACGTCACCTATTCACATGCAGTATAAATTACAAATGGAGCCAAATGCTGTTTTAGAGCAGGCTGTTCGTGCCGTTAAAAGGGCGCGTAATTTTACCGATGATGTTGAGTTTTCGTGTGAAGATGCCGGTCGATCTGAAATAGATTTTCTGTGTCGAATTATCGAAGCCGCAATTAACGCCGGCGCGACCACTATTAATATTCCTGATACCGTTGGTTATGCTATTCCTGATGAGTTTGGCCATACAATTAAAACTTTATTAGCACGCATACCAAACTCAGACAAAGCTATTTTTTCAGTACACTGTCACAACGACCTAGGTTTGGCTGTCGCTAACTCTTTGTCTGCTGTGCAAAATGGCGCTAGACAGGTTGAATGTACTATAAATGGTTTAGGTGAAAGAGCAGGTAATGCTTCTTTAGAAGAAATTGTAATGGCTGTTCGTACACGGTCGGATCTTTTTAATTTTGATATGAATATAGATGCAACTCAAATCGTACCTTGCTCTAAGCTTGTTTCAACGATAACTGGGTTTCCAGTCCAGCCTAATAAAGCCATCGTAGGGGCTAATGCATTTGCTCATGAATCAGGTATACATCAAGATGGAATACTTAAGCACCGTGAAACATATGAAATTATGCGTGCTCAAGATGTCGGGTGGCATACAAATAGTTTGGTCTTAGGTAAGCACTCGGGAAGAAGTGCTTTTAGAGTGCGTATTGAAGAGCTAGGTATTACCCTAGAGTCTGAAACGGCTTTGAATGAAGCGTTTTCAGCATTTAAGACGCTGGCCGACAAAAAACATGAAATCTTTGATGAAGATCTTCAAGCACTGTTTAGTGGTACAAGCGCGAGCGATGAAAGCGAACGTTTTTCTTTGGTATGCCTATCTGTATGTTCAGAAACAGGGGTTACACCAGTATCTAAAGTAACATTGCTGATTGACGGTAATGAAAAAACCGCAGAAGCTGACGGTGGAGGTCCAGTTGATGCAACCTACAAAGCAATTGAAAGTTTGGTTGAGTCAGGCGCTAATCTACAGCTCTATTCAGTAAACAATGTTACCAGTGGTACTGATTCTCAAGGAGAGGTGACTGTTCGATTAGAGTTAGGTGGCAGAATAGTAAACGGTTTAGGAGCGGATACCGATATTGTCATTGCTTCGGCAAAAGCTTACCTTCATGCACTAAATTCAATGCTGGGCAAAGATGATAGGCAGCACCCGCAAGGCGACGTTTAGTTTTTGCTGATATGAATATTCAAACTCGACAAGCGCATTTATTAGAAATGGGTGTGCCTCAATGGCATGCCCGCTTTACATTAGTGGGCGCTGCTGAATCACCTGAAATTAGTGTGCCGACTAAAAAAAATTTAGAGCCCGCTGTTAAGGTTCAAGCCTTACCTGTCAACAGACCGCCTGAAAAAATAGAAAATACTACTTTTTCAGGCTTAGTTACCAAAGAAAAGGATGAGTCGTTAATCGATCAGGTGCCTCGGCCCTTAAACAACAGTTTGTCTTCTAGCGCAGATACGTTAGCAGAAGATCTGGTATTAACTTCTGCCAATAATAGTGTGGTTGAATCGAGTGGTCTACCTCAAACTACGGATCTGCTGATTCCAAATTTATCATTGGGTGCATTTGTATCAGGTAATTATTTGGTTGTATCTGAGTTAGAGGGAGATGTTCCGTATTTAGATGAAATATCTTTACTTCAAAATATTCTTAAGATTGTTGATAATAGGTGCTCAAAGTTACAGTTTCGAGGTGGTTTTAACTGGCCTGTATTTAAGTCACCCAAAGTATTAGTCGGACATGAATTGTTGCATGAAGCCCTTGTTGGGAGATGGTTGGCTTCGTTTGATAGGGGTGAGAATCACGTGCTTATGAGTTTTGGAGAGCAGAGCAATAATGTCATTGGGAGTATACTTAATGACTCGGCTCAACAGTTGGGTGAGTGTCAAGTTGTCTTTTTTGATGATTCTTTAACTGATTTGTATAAAGTACCGTTTCGGAAAAAAGATGCCTGGAAGGTTCTTTTTGAGAATTTAGATAAATTTAATCAAAGTAGTAGGGTTTGATGGTTGATCAAAATCAAGTAAATATTCGACCCATAGATGTTAAAGATCTTTCTAATGTAATGGAAATTGAGCGGTCATGTTACCCCATTCCTTGGTCTGAATCTGTTCTTAAAGAAAGTTTGGTTGGAAATAACGAGTGCTGGCTAATTGAATATAAAGGTATGTTAAGTGGTCATACTATTGTGTCAAATGTACTGGACGAAGTTCATTTATTGAACATTTGTATAGCGCCAAATTTTAGCCGAAAAGGGTTGGGGCGTGTTTTGTTGCGACACTTGATTTCTGTGGCGGAAGAAAGAAAAGCTGCAGTTTTTTTTCTGGAAGTGAGGGCTTCAAATCGATCTGCTATCGATCTTTACTTTTCAGAAGGATTTAATGAAGTAGGGTTAAGGCCAAATTATTATCCTAGTGAAGACGGGTCGGGTCGTGAAGATGCTTTGCTTATGACGCTTGAGCTGTCGCTGGATCAATATATTTAATTTTATGTTTTTAATATTATTTGTAAGTAGGTGTTTGGTTTAAATGTCACAATTTATTGAAGAAGTTTCTAAAAGAAGAACTTTTGCTATTATTTCTCACCCTGATGCAGGTAAAACAACCATTACTGAGAAGGTATTGCTTTTTGGTAGCGCTATTCAGCAAGCGGGTACGGTGAAGGGCAAGAAGAGTGGTCAGTTTGCGAAGTCAGATTGGATGGAAATGGAGAAGGAGCGTGGAATATCGGTCACGACATCGGTGATGCAGTTTCCTTATAAAAATAAGCTTGTCAATCTTCTTGATACACCGGGCCATGAGGACTTTTCTGAGGATACGTATAGAACACTCACAGCGGTCGACTCGTGTTTAATGGTTATTGATGCGGCAAAAGGTGTAGAGAAAAGAACAATAAAGCTAATGGAAGTAACGCGTCTACGAGATACGCCTATCGTAACGTTTATGAATAAGTTGGATCGTGACACCCGAGACCCTATCGATTTAATGGATGAAGTTGAAAGTGTGCTAGATATTGCATGTGCGCCTATTACCTGGCCGATAGGTATGGGTAAAGAGTTTAAAGGTATCTACCATTTATATAAAGATGAAGTCGTCTTATACAAATCTGGGCAAGGGCACAAAATTCAGGAAATAAATGTAATTAAGGGTTTAGATAATCCTGGATTAGAAGATGCAATTGGGATGTATGCGGCTGAATTACGCGAAGAGGTTGAGTTGGTAAAAGGCGCTTCTCATGAATTCGATCTTGAATTATTTTTAGCGGGAGAGCTAACGCCGGTTTACTTTGGTACTGCTTTAGGTAATTTTGGTGTTGATCACGTATTGGATGGCTTAACCGAATGGGCACCAGAGCCTCAATCAAGAGCGACTGCCGATAGGGTTGTTGAGGCTAATGAAGAAAAATTCACTGGCTTTGTGTTTAAAATACAGGCCAATATGGACCCCCAACACCGAGATCGAATTGCATTTTTACGTATCTGCTCTGGTAAATATCAGAAAGGTAAAAAGTTTAAGCACGTGCGACTAGCCAAAGATTTTCGTATATCTGATGCCGTAACATTTATGGCAGGAGATCGAACGCATGCCGAAGAGGCTTTTGCTGGCGATATTATAGGTATACATAACCACGGAACGATTCAAATTGGAGATACCTTCACTGAAGGTGAAATGATTCACTTTACCGGTATTCCCAACTTCGCACCTGAACTATTTCGACGGATTAGACTAAAAGATCCGTTAAAGATGAAGCAGCTAAATAAAGGCTTGATTCAGCTTTCTGAAGAGGGGGCTGTGCAGGTTTTTCGTCCGTTAAAGTCGAATGATTTAATTGTTGGTGCAGTAGGTGTTTTACAATTTGATGTGGTTGTGCATCGTTTAAGGTCAGAATATAAAGTTGAAGCTGTATATGAGCCAATCAGTGTAGCGACTGCTCGGTGGGTAGGATCTGATGATCACATAAAATTAGATGTATTTAAGAAGAAGTGTTTTGATAATTTAGCGCTAGATGGTGGTGATAATCTAACCTATATTGCACCAACTATGGTGAATTTGCAGCTTTCTGAAGAGCGATATCCAGATATCAGCTTTCACAAAACAAGGGAACATTAGTTTTGTGCTTAAATTTTTCGTTCTGAATATACAAAGGATATAGATGCGCTTTGCCGATACTCACTGCCATTTTGATTTTTCTCAGTTTGATCAGTCGCGCGAAGCGCTGCTGACGGCTTGTAAGGAATCTGCAATAGATCTGATTGTCGTGCCTTCAACAGTGTGCCGAGGTTGGGATGGAGTTATTGAGTTGTGTCAGGGGAGTTTGCAGCTTCGTTATGCTTTAGGTTTGCATCCATACTTTCTGGCGGAGCATAAAGAAGAGCATCTTGATGTGTTGGATCAGTATTTAATGCGCAATGCTGATTCAGTCGTTGCGGTTGGAGAAATTGGCTTAGATGTGTTTATTGATGATATTGAGCGGCAGCAGTATTTTTTTCAATGCCAGTTAGTTTTGGCGTCTAAGCATAAGCTTCCTGTTATTCTTCATTCTCGTAAGGCGCATAGTCAAATAGTGAAATGTTTAAAAAAGCACAATTTTTTTGGTGGTGTAGTACATGCTTTTTCTGGGAGTAAGCAAGAGCTAGAGCAGTTTATAGCGCTAGGCTTGAAAATTGGAGTGGGAGGCGTCATAACTTGGCCGAACTCAACTAAGACTAGAAAAGCTATCCAATATGCACCGTTGGATAGTTTGGTTTTAGAAACTGACTCACCAGATATGCCTATTTTAGGTGAGGCTAAAGGGCAGTCAACGCCTTTAAATGTGTTACGCATATTTGAGTCTCTGTGCTCGCTTCGGCATGAGTCTCCTGAAGAGTTAGCTGCGGCTTTGTGGCGAAATTCATTGACATTATATAGTTGTAATAGTGGTTAGTTTTTGGATGCTTAAATAAAAGTTTTGATATTGACTGGATTTTAGGCCTAAAAATATATTATACTTCGCGCCCTTGATTTATTGGTGTGTCTTTTGAGTACAGCCCCGTCTCGTTAGTCAGGCCTAATTGATGAATATTGAAGTTACCCATATGTGTAGGCTAGTTTTAGTCGGCCATTTTTTTTGGGTTATGTATGCTCTTTAGAGCTTTAGAAGGCGGGATTAAATGAAAACGTTAAGTGCAAAACCAGAGTCGGTTAAAAGAGACTGGTATGTAGTGGATGCTACAGATAAGACGCTTGGTCGGTTGTCAACTGAGATTGCAAGTCGACTAAGAGGTAAGCATAAAACAGAATATACACCTCATGTAGATACAGGTGATTATATTGTTGTTATTAATGCTGAAAAAGTTACAGTAACTGGTAGAAAAGCGAAGGATAAAATATATCATCGTCATACTGGTTATATTGGTGGTTTAAAATCAATATCTTTCGAGAAGTTGATTGCCAAAGCGCCTGAAAGAGTTATACAGGGTGCTGTTAAAGGTATGCTTCCTCGTGGCCCTTTAGGTCGTGAGATGTTTAGAAAGTTGAAGGTATATGCAGGTGATCAACATCCTCATACAGCTCAGCAACCACTAGTTTTAGATATTTAACGGAAGGCGGTTATGTCAACTACATATAATTATGGTACTGGTCGTCGTAAATCTTCTGCGGCTAGAGTTTTTTTAAAGTCTGGTGGTGGAAAGATCGAAATTAACGGTCGTTCATTAGAAGAGTTTTTTGGTCGTAAGACTGCTCAAATGATTGTTCGTCAGCCTTTAGATTTGGTTGGAATGTCAGACAATTTTGATGTTAAAGTCACTGTGAAAGGTGGTGGAACAACAGGTCAAGCTGGTGCGATTCGGCATGGTATAACTCGTGCATTGATGGACTATGACGAAACTTTACGTGGCCCGCTAAGACAAGCTGGTTGGGTAACTCGTGATGCTCGTCAAGTTGAACGTAAGAAAGTTGGTTTACGTAAAGCGCGTAAGAAGCCACAGTTCTCAAAGCGTTAATTTATATTGTTTCAAAAACGCTTGTCAGCAAAAGCTGGCAAGCGTTTTTTTTTGTCTGTTAATATTGCTTTCTATGTGTCAAAGTCGGTGAAAGTTGTTGAAGAGAGGCGGTATTTTAATTACTATCTGTGCTTTTAAAGTTTGAAGACAAATATCTGTTAGTTTTAATAAAAAAATTATATTGATTAAGTGGTAAGAAGAGTAGCTAAGGCTGCTTTTAATGCGCGCTATGGTCGTATACATAAATTAGTAATCGTTTTTTTTAGGAGAGGCCTGTATGAGTGATGACGGGGTTAACACTAGCCGACGTCGATTTTTAATCGGTGCCACATCAGTAGTTGGGGGTGTGGGGGCAATCGGTGCTGCAGTACCATTCGTTGCATCTTGGAATCCAAGCGCAAAAGCTAAAGCAGCTGGGGCGCCTGTCAGAGCAAGTATTGGCAAATTAGAGCCAGGACAGCGCATGACAGTTGCGTGGAGAGGAAAGCCTGTATGGGTTATTCGTCGCACGAAAGAGATGCTAGATAATATTGCAACGCTGACAAATCAGCTGCGTGATCCAGAGTCAGTTGTGCCGCAGCAGCCTGAATATATCAAGGGTATTTATCGGTCGGCTCGTCCTGAATATGCAATTATTGTAGGTATTTGTACACATTTGGGGTGTTCTCCGCAATTTGTACCAGAAGTTAAGCCGCAAGAATTTGATGCAGATTGGGTTGGCGGTTTTTACTGTCCTTGTCATGGGTCTCGTTTTGATCTGGCTGGGCGCGTGTTTAATGGCGTTCCTGCGCCAACGAATCTAGAAATACCTCCACATAAATATATTGATGATTCGACCGTTATCATTGGTGTCGACGAGGAGAGCGCTTAATGAAAAAGCTAATAAGTTGGATTGATGCGCGTTTACCTATTGTAGAAGCCTTTGAAAATCACATGAGTAAGTATTACGCACCAAAGAACTTTAATTTTTGGTATCTATTTGGTGTGCTTTCAATGGTGGTATTGGTTAACCAGATATTAACCGGTATTTGGTTAACGATGAGTTATACCCCTACAGCAGAAGGCGCTTTCGCTTCTATTGAATATATTATGCGTGATGTAGAATATGGCTGGCTGTTGCGTTACTTGCACTCAACCGGTGCTTCTGCATTTTTCCTTGTGATTTATTTGCATATGTTTCGTGGGATTATGTACGGATCATATCAAAAGCCAAGAGAGTTGATCTGGATTTTTGGCATGACTATATACCTTGCCTTAATGGCTGAAGGCTTTATGGGGTATTTGCTTCCTTGGGGGCAGATGTCTTATTGGGGTGCGCAAGTAATTGTAAATTTATTTGGCGCGATACCTTATATAGGTGATGGCTTATCTCTTTGGATTCGTGGTGATTATCTGATTTCAGGTGTGACCTTAAACCGCTTCTTCGCGTTGCATGTTGTGGCATTGCCAATTGTCATTTTAGCATTGGTTGTTTTGCATATTTTAGCGTTACATACTGTTGGGTCAAATAACCCTGATGGAGTAGAAATTAAAGAAAGTAAAGATGAAAATGGCATTCCTTTAGATGGCATTCCTTTTCACCCTTATTATAGTGTGCATGACATAGTCGGTATTGTTGTCTTCTTATTTGTTTTTTGTGGTGTGGTATTTTTCTTCCCAGAAATGGGTGGTTACTTCATAGAAAAACCAAATTTCGAACCAGCAAATCCATTGAAGACGCCTGATCATATTGCACCAGTTTGGTATTTTACGCCTTATTACGCGATGTTGAGAGCTGTGCCTGATGCTTTCTTGGGTGTTGTTGTTATGGGTGCTGCGATAGCGATTCTATTTGTTCTTCCGTGGTTGGATCGTAGTCCAGTGAAATCTATACGGTACAAAGGGATGTTTAGTAAAGTTGCTCTGTTCTCATTGGTTGTTTCCTTTGTTGTTCTTGGTTATTTAGGAGTTGTTGTGGCAACGCCAGAGCGAACTATGTTGGCTAGAATTTTAACAGCCGTTTACTTTGGCTTCTTTCTTTTGATGCCTTGGTATTCAAAATTTGAAAAGACTAAGCCGGTACCAAAAAGGGTGACAGGATAATGAAAAATTTAGTAGTAGTGCTATTTCTTTCTATGTTCTCTTTATGCGTGCAAGCATCGGGTGCTGCACACCCAATGGATCATATTAAAATAGATTTGCATGATAAAGAATCTTTACAAAAAGGCTTTGCTCTGTTTTCGAACTATTGCTTTGGGTGTCACTCATTGAAGTATGCTCGCTATGAACGGACGGCAAATGATATACAGGTGCCAAACAATATAATGGAAGAAAATATACTGGTGGGGGATACTAAAATTGGTCAGTTAATGACAAATTCTATGTCTCCTGATCAGGCTAAAGTATGGTTTGGTAGTGCTCCGCCAGATTTAACCTTAACTGCTCGTCTTAGAGGGCCTGATTGGTTATACAACTATTTAAGAGGCTTTTACGCTGATGCTAAGCGCCCTTATGGCGTAAATAACGTTATATTTAAGGGTGTGGGTATGCCTCATGTATTAGCTGGCCTACAGGGCGTCTGTGCAGACATGCCGGAACTTGGTGTCGAGCCAGTTGTAGATCCGTTGAGTGGCAACATTGTGAAGAGTAGTGGTTGCCAAGAGTATGCAGTAGAGGGAACTTTATCGCCTGCTGAATATGATGAAGTTATTTATGACTTGGTTAACTTTCTTGCTTATGTTGGTGAGCCGTCAAGATTAGAAAGCGAAGAACTTGGTCGCTCTGTTTTAATATTCTTACTGTTTTTGTTTGTATTTGCTTACTTCTTAAATAAAGAATATTGGCGCGATATCCACTAGCGCTAACTGTGTACTCTAAAAAGGCTGTTAACAGAGCTATGTTAACGGCCTTTTTTGTTTTAACTTGTATAAGTTATACGCTGATTTTCTAAATCGTGTATAATTTCGAAAATTTTAGGGTCAGTAGATTTAAATTATCTGTTCTGGCTTGTGTTTTGTTGAAATAGGGTGAGGTAAGAGTATGGGAGTTGTGGCTAAACGTTCGTCAATGACGTTTTATTCTGATGGAAAAAGTCATTACAGTCACAGAGTTAGAATTGTGCTGGCTGAGAAAGGTGTTGCGGTTGATATTGTTGATGTTGATCCTGCTAATAAACCAGCGGAATTGTCGGATCATAACCCTTACAATGATTTGCCAACTTTGGTTGATAGAGATTTGGTTCTATATGAGTCGGATATAATGATGGAATATTTGGATGAGCGTTTTCCGCATCCACCGTTGTTGCCTGTTTATCCAGTTGCACGAGCTCAAAGTCGGTTGATGATGTATCGAATTCAGAAAGACTGGAGTCGTTTGGCTGATGCTATCTTGGAAAATCCAGAATCTAAGGATGCAGGTGGTTATCGAAAAGAATTGAAAGAAAGTTTGATTTCTACGGCGCCAATTTTCGCAGAGAAACCATTCTTCATGGATGATGAATTTACGATTGTAGACTGTTGTGTTTCTGCTTTATTATGGCGTTTGCCTATTTTGGGTGTTGATATCAATGTCGCTCAAGCTAAACCTATTTTGACTTATATGGAACGAATTTTTGATAGAGAGTCGTTTAAGGCTAGTTTGTCGGAAGTTGAGCTGGAAATGAGACATTAATTTTGAATTTATTCGGTAAGGAGCGGGTATGACACCAAGTAGACCATATCTTGTACGTGCACTAAACGATTGGATTCTTGATAATGATATGACACCTTATGTTGTTGTTGATGCAGGTCTCCGTGGTGTAAGCGTTCCTGAAGATTATATTTCTAATGGACAGATTATTCTTAATATGAGTCCGTCTGCGGTGACGGAACTTTTTATTGATGGAGAAGCCATAGGGTTTAAAGCTCGGTTTGGTGGTGTTCCTATGGAAGTTTATGTTCCTATCATTGCTATCATGGCAATTTACGCAAAAGAAAATGGTCAGGGTATGGTGTTTGGTACAGAGCCTGGCGCTCCTGAGCCGCCTAACCCTGAAGACCCGAAAGGGGCAAGCGATAATGCGCCTCACTTGTCGCATAAACCGTCATTAAAAATTGTAAAATAGTGTTTTAATAGAATAAGTGAAAGGGCTTGATGTTTTTATCAGGCCCTTTTTTTATGGGTGATTACCCGCCACCAAATAATTGGTTTTCTATTTGGTGGCAAAGGGCGTTGACTGAAAATAATTGCGATTCCATTGCGCGTGCAACGGATGGGCTATATAAAAGTATTTCAATATCGTCTCCGTGTTGTACGGCAGATATTTTTCCATTCTCAAATCCCGTAATTGTTATTACATGAATTTCTTTTTCGTGTGCAGTTTGAATTGCTTGTATTATATTGCTGCAATTTCCATCTATGGATAATGCGACGAGCGTGTCGCCTTCATTGCCAATTGCTCTAATTTGCTTGGAATAAACCTGGTGATGGTTGCCGTCGGTTGCAATAGCCGACATAGTAGTTGAGTCTATAGAGATATTAATTGCAGGTAGGCTTGGGCGTTCAAACTCCTGTTGGTGCATTAAACATGTCGTCAATATGCCTGCAATAGGTGCTGAATAGCCGTTGCCGCAAATAATTAACTTTTTATCACTCAATAACGTTTGGCCTATAAGGTTACAGGCATCGTTTATTTGCGGTGCTATCTGTTCTATGTGAGAAGCGGCGCTGTCTATAGCGTCGCATAAATAATTTGAAATTGGGGAAAGGTCATTCATGTTTTGTTCTTAGCAAGTAAATGCAGCTTTGTACCAATCGATTTGATGTTTGAATGGTAGTAAGGTTGCGGGTGAGATGGCGATGACATCAAAACGTGAATTAAGGTGCCACCCGTTGTTTTGCGTGAGAAATATTTCAGCAGTTTTAATGATTTTCTTTTGCTTAGATAGGTTAACGCTTTCACTTGCGCTCCCATGTGATACATTTTTTCTATACCTAACCTCGACGAAAGTAAGTGTGTCCTCGTCTTTCATAATTAAGTCTATTTCACCAAAACGAGAATGGAAATTTTTTTCAACTAATGTTAGGTTATTTTTCTCTAGATATTTTAATGCGATATTTTCATAAGCAAGTCCTTTGCTTAACATGCAGCATTACTCCTTTATTGAAATTGTTTTTCCTCTTCTGAATTTTGCCCACTCCATGTCGCGATTGATGTGCCCCATGTCGTTCATGGATAAAATTCCTGTATGACCATTTATTTTACTATTATTTACTTCTTTGAGAAGTGTTAATCTCGGTGCTAACTTAAATGCGTCAACGCCAAAGGCGTAAAACCGCATATACTTTTGTGAGGACTCGGGAATAATATTGTTAATTTGTTGCTTAATGTCTATCGAAGAGCTGAGCATCCATGGCATTTCTATAAACTCAATACCTTCTAAATCATTGTTGTCATTACTGCCTGAGTGGACTTGTGAGGTTGAAAAAACTGGAATTGAGTTAGCATAGTGGTAAGCGAAGAGCGGGTTAATCTGTTTAGCAATATTTGGTCGCGCAATCATCAGAATTGCGTCTATGTCCTTTCTGCGGCGGGGTTGAAATTCAAATCTTGTGTTGGTGATGGCTCGAATTTTTTGCGCTCTTTTCTTGCTTTCGTCAGTTGCTAATAATTTTGCAACAGTTTGAGATAGCGAAGCTTGGTCGCTATAGAATACGCTTTCAATAGGGGTGTTTCCTTCAAGTATCAAGTCATTTACAAAAGAATCGTGAAGCCTGAAGCCCCAGTTGGTTTCGGGTGCAATAACGCCAATTTTGGTAAAACCTTTTTTGCTGAGTCGGTTTGCGATTTGTTTGGTCTCAGTTTCTGGCGCTAGTCCAAATTGATATAAGTTAGGAATATTTATTTTATTATCGTCAAGGTAGTTTAATGCGAGCGTTTTGATATTCAGTTGTTCAAGTGTCGTTAATTTGTTTAAAGAATTTTTATCAAGAGGGCCAATGATTAAAGCGCTTTCTTTTTTGTCTTGATTGTATAGGTCTTCAATATTATTAAGGTTTGTATCAAAAAAAACAATTTCAATGTCGTTGCCAAGTTTGGAGGGGTTGCTGTAATAGCTAGCCATGAAGCCATCTTGTATTGCTTTTCCTGCCAGAGAGATTGGTCCAGTTAGTGGTAATGCTAAGATTATTTCAGTGGGTTGCGTGGTAGGTAATTGGATTAATATTTCAAGTTCGTGTGGTGGTCTGATTGCAGCGGGGTGATCTGGCCAAGTTTTATTCCACTGATTTAACGCGAGATATTGGGTGTCAAGATCGATCTGGTTTTGCTTAATCGTTTGGGCGAGAGTCAGCCAGCCTTCAACATCAATGTTCTCGCCAAAATATTTGTATTGAGATAGAAGTGGTAATTCTGTTTTTCTTAGTTCTGACCATATGATTTCATGATTTTTTAAGTAAATATCTTCTTCAAATAAACCTGCGTTCTCGATAAGAGTTATCGCTGCTTGTATAGGTTTATCGGTAGCTTGATAGGCTTTTGAAATCAGTAATGTGAGTTCTAGTTGTTGGTCGATACTTGAGCGATAGAATATTTGATTTGAAAATAAGGGTAGTGCTTCTGCTAGTCTTTGAGAGTTGTCTTCTAATAGGCCAATCTTAAGTGTTAGTAATAAGTATTTTTGTAATTGGTCGTGGTTCAGACTGCCTGGATCAATTGTTAGTAATACGCCGTTTGCTTGAGCGGTAAGATTACTTTCCCAATAAATAAGTGCAGCTTGAAGGTGTAGGCTTGATTTCTGTGATGGGTCTTGCGTTAACCTCGCTTTAGAAATTAATGTTTCTGGACTTAAGTTATTTGAACTAAGGTTCGGAGTTCTAGCGCTTTTAGTGGGTGAAGGAGTGCTACAGCCTAAAATTAGCAGAGAAAAAATCAATATAGGTATGAGTATAAAAGCTTTCATTTATGTTTCTGTGTTTTAATGTGTTGATTGATTCGCAAGTTAAGCTGTTAGTATTTACTGCCGCTTAAGCTCGGGGCCGAATTATTCAGTATATTTAAGCAAAAACGTATTGTGTTCTTGCTTGAGTTGTAAATCAGTCATTCTATAGTGAGGTTGTGTGTCTTGGAAAGTGCGATTTATATTGTTGCAACGCCAATTGGTAATTTATCAGATATTACACTACGTGCGCTTGAAGTTTTAACTCAAGTTGATGTGATTGCAGCGGAAGATACACGCCATACTAGGAAATTACTAGATCATCATGGTATATCGACCCGTATGGCGTCTTTGCATGAACATAATGAGGCTGAGCGAGCTGCCGCTATGTTAGAGAAAATAGCAGTGGGCGGGTCATTGGCTTTAGTTTCTGATGCTGGGACACCGCTGATTTCTGATCCTGGTCATGTATTGGTTAGTTTGGCTCATGAATTGGGTGTTAAAGTTGTTACTATTCCCGGTCCTTCAGCAGTGATTTCTGCGTTGAGTGTGTGTGG
>JBLHVH010000061.1:0-15941 GCA_047628385.1 Oleiphilaceae bacterium | reverse complement strand
GTTTTAGTGGTTGAAGTAGACGAATTAACTGTATCTGAAGATGAGCGTCAGCGATTGATCGCAGTCAATGGGTTTTACGGTAATAATCAAACTTTGAAAGACCACTTGAGTGCTAAAACGCTGAGTCTTATCGAGGGTCTATTGAAAGAATTCGGCATTCCTTTAGACGCAGTCAAAAGCTATAAACCTGGTTTATTGGCGATTACGATTACGGCATTGCAAGCCGAAAAATTGGGCTACAAAGCAGACCAGGGTATTGACCAATACTTTATACAAAAAGCGCGCTATAAAAAAAATATTAGACAGGTAGAAGATTTTGCATTTCAGATGGCGCTCCTATCAAATCTACCTGCCGACGATAAAGTATTACAAGATAGCTTTAAGGATATGTCTGACTATAAAGCGACTTGGGGAGCCATGATGTCGGCGTGGAAGCGAGGGGATGGTGACGAGCTATATAAACAAGCCATTGGTGACCCGCTTAACGATTACCCCCAACTTGTAGAGTTTTTTGATGTGTTATTTTTTGATCGACACCCACGCATGGTTAATAGTGCAAACCAATGTGTGAAAAACAAAGAAACCTGCTTTATTGTGATCGGTGCTGGGCATATGTTAGGTGAAAAAGGCATTGTGGCAGCGCTAATTCGCCAAGGGTATCGGGTAACCCAGCTGCAAGCTGACTAAGCTTGCTCTGCATCTTATAAGAATGTAACACCTAACTTATCTCTTACCGATTAATAACGTCATCGTTAAATAGAGTAATAGAATATTTAGGTGCTCGTTAGTGGCTTAAAAATATTCCCATTGATCTGAACCTGAAGGCGCTGATTTAGCGCTTTCAGATTTATATTAGACAACGGGTTCTTTTGACGTGATGGCGTGTTTTGTAATGCCCCTTGTGATTTTAAAGAAGGAAATCATTTGATTCATACTCTTAGCTTGTTCTGTCTGAACCGCTAGTCGCTGATGTTTCTTCAACTAAGGCGGCATTCTGCTGCGTCATCTTATCCATCGTGGCAATGGCCTGATTAATTTGGCTAATACCGCTACTTTGTTCCATTGAGGCAAGGTTAACCGCGTCAATCATGCCCGAGACCTTGTCAACAGATTCAACAGTTTCTGAAAGCACTTCACCCGACTGATTCACTAAACTTGAACCTTACTAACGCTGTCTCGAATTAAATCTTTGATCTCTTTGGCTGCTGAGGCAGAACGCTGTGAAAGGCTATTTCATCAATCACGCTAATAATGTCATTAATCTTATTGCTCGACTGAAGTGTTTCGGCCATGGCCGTCACTGCATTTTGTAAGACGCCATCGCCCAATTCCGCTTTATTTTTCGCGTCAGCAGCCATGGTAGTTGATTGATTCGAATTTTGTGTGGTTTGTTTTATGGTGGCGGTTATCTCCTCCATGCTCACCGCCGTTTCTTCAAGAGAGCTGGCTTGCGATTCTGTGCGTCGGCTTAAATCATCCACTAACTTGTTAACACTAATGTTGGCATTGTTTTTAATGCGATTAAATTCACCTCGGTAATCGCGCGTTATTTCTTGTGTTAAGTTACCTTGAGACATGGCTTCGGACATATTTCCGATATCCCCGACGAATACTTTGGTACTATCGAACAAATTATTCAGACCTTCACTTATATTTTTAAAGAAGCCAATTTTACTCGCTAACTCGATTCTATTCGAAAGATTACCACCATTCGCTACGGTGATTAATTGGTCCACTTCAGTTTCAATCGCGACTTTGGTGGTTCGGTCACCCCACTCGACAACCGCGCCTAATCGAATATTTACCTCGTTAAAAATAGGGGTGGCCGTTAAATAAAATGTGCGTGCGCAAACGTTTATTTAATCGCGATATACTTCTGTTAAGCGTTCAGCGTTGAATTTTTATTGAGCCCATCAAGTTGTTGGCATTAAAGTTAGGAAGTACAGCACGTAAGTCTGATTCCGCAACCGACTTCATTTGAAGGGCTGCTCGGTTCATATAACTAATGTTAAAGTTAGTACCAGCCATCATGACATTGTTGGAACACACATCGAGGGCAAGCTTAATGCCGGTGTTTTCATCAGTAATACGTTTGTTTGCTATTTCTTTGACATGCCTTGACCCTCTAGCCAATTAGAAAATTAATGTCAAATGAGTAGATAAAACTTGACTAAAAAATTATCGAGGTCTAATGATTCATCTGTTAAACCAAAGCTTAATACAGCTTCTTGCTCTTTTTCTTCAAACGTTAAAGTGATGTCATTGCGAATATGATGATAGAAAATGTGTGCCTTGTATTAAAGTATCTTTAAGGTTTTTACAGCCAATGGCTTGCTTAGTCATGACCGCAAACACGCCTTGCTTACAGGGGTGTTGGGTAAATCCCATAAACTCATCAGCCATTATTTGCCAAATTGTACGAATGAGCGGGGTGACTTTATTTGAGCAAACCCGTTCAGACCCGGTTTTCAGAGAAAAGCCGTCAAAGTCTGAATCACGTAATATACGCTGGGTATCAACGCGGCACTGTTTCGCTACTTGTAATGCGGCACTGAGGTAATAAGGAGAAATGTTATAGCGCTGTTAATTCATAAGAACCTAGGTGGTAATGACAAGGATGTCCGATTAAGTTGATTAGTATGCTTTTATTTGCGTTAAATATAAATAAAGTGTCCGATTATGTTAATTAATTAGCCCCTTATGGCATTGCTCCCATGTGTCATTTACGCCAATATCAAGGTATAGACTGTGGGCTTAACAATCAGGAGATTATCGTGGATATTAAAGGCGTTCCAGCAGTAGTAACCGGAGGCGCTTCCGGTTTAGGCGAAGCAACAGCACGGTTTTTAGCAAGCATGGGCGCCAAAGTCGCCTTGTTTGATGTGCAAATGGATAAAGCTGAACTTGTTGCAAAAGAAATTGGCGGTATTGCCATCCATTGTGATGTCACCAGTGCCGAAAGTGCTGAGCAAGCCATGGACACGGCACGAGAAGCGCATGGCGCCTGTGGTATTGCGGTTAACTGTGCGGGTATTGGCTCGCCTAGTCGCATTTTAGGTCGAAAAGGCCCAATGTCTTTAGACTTCTTTAGTAAAGTGATTCAGGTTAATTTGATCGGCTCTTTTAACATATTGCGCTTAGCGGCGGCTGATATGCAAACCCGTGAACCCAATGCCGATGGTGAGCGGGGTGTCATTATTTCAACAGCATCGGTTGCCGCATTTGAAGGCCAGATCGGCCAAGCTGCTTACTCGGCCTCAAAAGGTGGCATCGTCGCGATGACCTTACCTGCCGCGCGTGAACTGGCCCAGTTTGGTATCCGTGTTTTAGCCATCGCCCCAGGTCTTTTTATGACGCCAATGATGAGTTCGTTCTCACAAGAAATACAAGATAGCCTCGCGGCAACCTTACCTTTCCCCTCTCGCTTAGGTAAACCAGAAGAGTTTGGTCGCCTAGTGAAAGACATTGTTGAAAACCCCATTTTGAATGGTGAAGTGATCCGTATCGACTCCGCGCTAAGAATGGCACCTAAGTAATTTATTGGTGAGAAAATAAAATGAACTTATCATTAAGCGAAGAACAACGCATGATTCAAGACATCGCACGTAAATTTGCGATCGCTGAATTAATGCCCGCTGCTGAACGGTTAGACAAAGAAAATGATCGTGAAACGTTACTTAAAAATTTAAAAAAATTAGCTGACTTAGGCTTTATGGGTATTAATATTAAGGCCGATTATGGTGGGACGGAAGCGGGGAGTGTGGCATTTAGTCTAGCAATTACGGAGATTGCGCGTGGGTGTGCCTCAACGGCTGTGACGACCTCAGTCACGAATATGGTCGCCGAGGTCATTCAAGCTGTTGGTAATGACGCACAAAAAAGTCAGTACCTACCTAAAATATGTAGTGGTGAGTATTCAGCCGGAGCATTTTGTTTAACCGAAGCGAGTGCCGGCTCAGACCCTTCTGGAATGAAAGCAACCGCCATGATGGATGGTGAAGAATGGGTCATCAATGGGGCCAAACAATTTATTACCAGCGGCGAGTATGCCGGTGTTTTTGTTGTGTGGGCGGTGACGGATAAAACACTCCAAAAAGGTAAGGGGATTTCGTGCTTTTTGGTTGAAGCGAATACACCCGGTATGACTATAGGTAAAGCCGAAAAGAAAATGGGACAGCATGCCTCGGCAACGAATGAAGTTCTTTTCGATAACTGTCGTGTACCGAATGACGCACTGTTAGGCGGATTAAATAAAGGCTATAAAGTGGCCGTGGGAGAACTTGCCGGCGGACGTATTGGCGTGGGTGCTATGGCGTTAGGAATCGCGAGCGCCGCGATGGACTTTGCACGTGATTATATTAAAGAGCGTCAACAATTTGGACAAACCATTGCTGATTTTCAGGGCATACAATGGATGCTGGCTGATGCGTATACGGAACTGGAAGCCGCAAGATTGTTATTAATGAATGCCGCTTATGTGAAAGAGCAAGGGCAGCACTTCGGTAAACAAGCCTCAATGGCCAAACTGTATGCATCCGAAGTGGCAAATAAAGCATGTTATACCGCCTTGCAGCTCATGGGTGGCAATGGCTATATCGCAGACTACCCTTTAGAGCGACACGCGCGAGATGTGCGTGTGACGACTATTTATGAAGGTTCAAGTGAAATTCAACGCATTATTATTGCCAAGCAATTATTGAGTGAAGCAAGTTAAGGTTTAACTGTCGCTGAGCGATGAACGAAGTGAATTCCAACGAGGTACTAATTATTGGCCTTTGTTGGGGCTCGCGTAGCTCTGCCCAATCGATTACACACTTTATAGCGTGAATTTGCGCCCACTCAGTTCTCTATAGTTTATAACTCAGCTCAACTATTAAATTTCGCCCTGGCTTTGGGTAGTCAGAATTCATTACGCCTGAAGGGCTGGCGTCAAAATAACGTTTATCAAAGAAGTTATAGATCGATGCCTTTATTTCTAGGTCCTTAATATAGTTTTTAACCGTCAAGGCGAGGTCTAAGGTAAAGAAATTATCGACATTAGAGCGTATGTCGCCATCTGCTCTATTGAGGCTGCCACGGTACATTAGGCCAGCGTAGATATTAACATTTCGAGTGTGGCGAAAATTAAATGATGCATTAGCTTTATGGATGGGTACTTCTGCAACTCGTCTTTTTGTGACCTGATCAACAGGGTATTGGTAGGTATAATTTATAGCGAAATTTGAACCATTTCTAAGTCGTGAAAAAAACTCAATTTCAGCACCCTGAATTTTTAGTTCACCTGAATTTCGATAGACTTTAGTTGCATTTTGCCCAGTTTCTGAGGCAATGACTTCTTTAATGTTATTCTGAAATATGGTGATACCCGCTTTCATTCGTCGTGTAATATCGCCATTTACACCAAACTCGAAGGTATCAATTTCTTCTGGATTTATGTCAGGGTTACCGACAATGGCTGAGTTATTGGTATTGTAAAGATCGCCAAAAGTAGGTGCTCTAAATGCAGAACCATAGGCGGCAATAAAATTGTATTGGTTACTAAACTGCCACATTAGGCTTGTTCTTGGATTAAATGACCCGCCAAAGTCGCTGTAGCGGTCGTAACGGGCGCCGGCAATCAGGCGAAGGTCTTTATTTATATCCCAAATATCTTGTACAAATGCGGCGAGAATGTCTCGATTTTTGCTAATATTCCAATTAGCCACGGATGAAATATCTTGAAGCGGACCCGCACCGTTATTTGTAAATAGCGCTACATTATATTGGCTCTGGTGTTCAGCCATTAAGCCCGCTAAAAGCTTATGTTGAGAGCCTAATTGGTATTCTAGTTGAATCTCAGTACCAAATTTATCATGCTCGATGGGGCTCCTAAGCAATAAACTGTTGGGATTTGCGCTACTTTCAGGCAATGCTTCCCATAAATTATCGAATTCAAAGTGATCTACGTAAAGTTTTGATGACAATGTTAGTTTGCTTGAAAAGGATTTTCGGTAGCCAAAATCAAGAAAATATTCGATATACTCTTGCTCAGAATCATCACTTAGGGTATTAATTACCCCAACATAAGCCCCTGCTTGGCGTTTGAGGTATTTGCCGTTTAAGGTGAAATTTTCGTAGCCTAATTGAAAGCCAAAATCATAGCGTTGGTTCCAATAATCACTTTGACCGGAGGCGCTAATAGCATCAGATTCGACGTCACCCTTAAAGCCATCGGTATCAAAAATATTAAAATTGACCGCTACATTGAGCTTTCCTGAATCATTGCCGTATAGCACATTGAGCTTTTTTGACTTATAACTTCCGGCACCGACAGTGATCGCTGTGCCATTAATTTCTTTTGCTGTTTTTGTGATGACATTTATTACCGCAATAAAGGCGTTGGCACCATAAAGGGCTGAACCCGGACCGCGAATCACTTCCACTCGATTAATATTATCAATCATAAACGTGTCGTAGCTTGAGCTGGCACCACCATTAACCAGGTTGTTATTGGTCGGATGACCGTTAATTAAAAAGAGTACTTTTTCGCCAAAATCAGTTTTAACACCTCTCACTTCAACCGATGTATTGCCAACATTTGACTGGTTGATGCCTAAACCAGGGATCCGTTTTAAAGCATCCATTAGATTTCGGGCGCCCATTTTTTTAAGGTCTGAGTCGGTGATGATTGAAATTGTTGATCCACTCTTTTCAATGCTTTCTATGGTCTTAGTTGCGGTGGATACGTAGGTTTCTTCTTGTAGCCATTGAATCTCTTCCTGAAGGGCTGTGAGTGCTTTACTTTCGGGGTTATGCTCAGTCGCAATAGATTCTTGCATGAAAGTGAACAGTGTTAGCCATAATAATTTTTTCATGCAGTCGTGCATAATGAAGGGCTTGAAACGACGCATTGAAATTCCCTTTTAGTGTTAGGCTTTTATGCGAAAAGATCAGAGTATTGCGCTGAGCTTTAAACTGAAATTTTATTACTGAGTTTAACCATCAAAATTCGTCCTGACTTTGTATCGTCTCGAGTCATTGCGGCGCTAATAAAGTTACCACAAGACAAAAAGGCCGCATACACATTTCGAGTGACAGAAAATAAATGATGCGTTGGTGTTGTGAACGACGACATCAGCATTTTTTTGTAAGTTAGTTAACAGCTTATGGGTAAGTGTAGTGTTCAGCTATTTAAGAGCAAGTGTATAGTTAATTTAATATGTACTGGCTTGATGCATATGCCTGCCTGTATAGCAGAAAAACGCAATGCGAAGTATTACATCAATATAGCTGTTATCGAGCCAAATAATGTGACACAAAACCATTTAGAGCGCTTAGCCATAAAGATAGTTTGTACGTCGTTGAAACGCATTGGCAATCAATAATGGCGGTGATGAAGAGAGGATCTGGAGAGCGACGAAGTAGGCGAGTAACTATATTACTCCCCCACAAGAATTTAGAACTTTAAAGGGGTGATTTTATTTCCATGCCCATTCCATGGTTAATTTTCCTGGTTGTTCAAAGCTACCACTAAACGCGGGGTATAGGCTTTGAATATGGGCTGAAAACATATCAAACATCGCGGGTTTACGCATCGGCGCATCGGCTTGGATCGCAAAAATAGCCATCTCAAAAGAGCCGCTCGCGTCAAATTTACTACTAATTGAAGGGTTTGACAGTGGTTCGCCATCAGGGGTCATACAACAGATCATATCGGGCCCTAAGATATACGTCGGTTTTTCAGCATCCCAATTAAACGCACCTAAAAACTCATTTAAGTAGGGCAGTTCAAGAATACTTCCCGCCATTTCGACGACAACAATACCCCCATCTAAAGCGCCCACAGACTCTTCTTTGATCGCGACGACTTTACCTGTTCCGAGGTAGTTGTATCTTTTTCCGGACGCTGTGAGTACCGCAGTGACATTATCAACAGGTGTTAGTGAATCTAATGCAGCGCCGATGTCTTCAGCAAGTTGTAATGAGCCACCAATAGCTGTGACGTCTGGGCCGGTCCCTTCTTTTAATTTTTTGCCACTAAAAGGCCAAAGGGCAATAGCACCCGCTTTATGTGCAGAGAAGTCTGGGTTAGTCGTGAGCACTTCTTGCGCCCAAGTTTCTACCTCTTCAGCACTATAGCCTGGCGGACATGTAACCGTCGGGTTACCGCTAACGCCTACGGCCGATAACACTGCAGGTGTGGGTGAGATGCCAACCTGATTAAATGTTGTTGAAGGCAAGGTGGGTACGGCTCGACCAGCGCCATTTGCATCGACTAAGGGAATACTATTATGTGCGGCAACTAACATCGGAATAACACTATTAGCGGCACCGACTTCAATGGCCGCCACATAGTCGAGTGTCCTTTGGCCATAAGCTTTAGCGACAGCATTAAACGCTATACTAGGGGCCGTATCAAATGTCATACCTGCAGCCCCTTGAGGTGAACCCATGCCCGCTGAAATAGCGATGCCTGCATCATCAGGGACTTCGCTTATATCCACTACCTTTACGGTATCAGTTACTTTAAAAATGTTGTCAATGATGGCCGGTGTGATGGATAAAGGGCCACCACCGCCACTCCCTAAAAAACAAGCGCCTTTTGTTATTTTGATCACTGCATCTTTATCGAGCTCACGCATTTCTATTATTCTCCGAGTCTATTAAGAGTACATAAGCCAATAGATTAAAAATTGACCTAGGTGTTTCTGATAATGGTCTACTATTGCTGTGTAGAAACAAATTTTATTACCTATTTATATATAGCAGAAACTAAAAGAGCTCGAGAAAAAATGACATCAACTAACGTAAATAAAAAAATATTGGTCATCATTCCTATTGTTGCAACGCAATATATGGCGGCGGTCAAGCAGGAGGTAGGGCAGGTACTTGCGCCGGACTTTGATGCTGAATATGTTAATGTAGAAAAAGGCACGTGTTTTATTGAAAGCAGGTATGCGGAATATTTGAACACAGAAGAAATTATTCGTTTGTCGCAAAAAGCAGAGAAAGATGGGTTTGATGGCATTTTTGTTGACTGTTTTGGCTCTCCGGGTGTTTCTATTGTGAGAGAGTTGGTGGATATACCCGTTGTAGGTGGTTTTGATGGCGCGGTATTACAGGCGATTTCTATCGCCCAGAAGTTTTCAATTGTTACAGTGATGCCTAGTGTAGATTCTATGTTGGATTCTGAGGCTAGGGATTTAGGTATTACGGATAATCTTGCTTCAATCAGAAATGTAAATATGCCCGTTCAAGACTTGCCCGATAAGAAAAAGCTGATTGCAAATTTATTAGAAGAAAGTAAAAAAGCCATTGAAGAAGATGGTGCTCAAGCGATTGTTTTAGGCTGTACCGGAATGCTAGATGTCGTTGAGGCGGTTTCTGAGGGATTGAAGAAAATGGATTTACCTGCGCCAGTAGTTGACCCAACCTTTGCAGCGGTTTGCTCACTCCAATCATTGATACGGTGTGGTCTTTCTCAAAGCCGCTTAACATATTATAAGTCTGAAGCTAAGTATGTCACCGATCCTAACCAGTGTTTAGCTTAGGATCAATGAATAGTACCTAGCGAATGCTGAGTGTTAGTCAGCATCGTGCAAAGGGCTCTTATAGTTTATAACTGACCTCTATCATCAGGTTTCGACCGGGTAGAGGAAAGTCAGAGACAATCGTGCCAACCGGCGCGGCGTCAACAAGTTCTTCATCAAAAACATTGAAGACAGATGCCTTCACTTCTAAGTTTTTAATATAATTTTGCCAATTCAGGGCTAAATCAACGGTGATATGGTCGGAGAGATCCGATCTAGTATCGGCCATTTCTCGTTTTACTTTGCCTCGATGTAAAAGGCCGATATAACTATTGATGTATTGAGAGTGTCGATAATTAAACGATGCATTGGCTTTATGCATTGGCACATCGGCGATTCGCTGTTCGGTTAATTTATTAATGGCATACTGATAGGTATAGTTTATCGCAAAGCTAGAGCCATCAGAGAGTCGTGAACTCATTTCCATCTCAATCCCCTTTACTTCTAATTCACCCACATTGGTCGATACAGCTGACACATTATTGATTAGGTCTGTAATATTATTTCTAAAACCGGTAATACGGAAGCTTGTGCGTTTATTTAGTTTGCCATTAATGCCTAATTCAAAGGTTTCGATTTCTTCGGGGCTTAAGTCGGGGTCTCCTTTGGCGGAGGGATTGTTAATATTGTATAGCTCTCCAAAATTAGGTGCTCTAAAAGCCGAGCCATAGGTTGCAACGAAGTTAAAATTTTTCTCAAACTCCCAGCTGAAACTTGTTCGGGGATTAAATGAGCCACCGAAATCGCTGTAGTGATCGTACCTAGCGCCAACAATTAGTCTAATGTTTTTTTTCATATCCCAAATATCTTGAATAAAGACAGCATTTATATCTCTATTTTGAGAGCCATTCCATGGCCAGCGATCACTAATATCTTGATAGCCCCCTAACAATTCAGTGCTTGTATTTGGGTCAAATGTTGTCGGATTAAAATTTGCATCAAATCCAAGACCAAACTGGCTTTGATGCTCCGACATTATACCTAAGAGAACTTTGTGTTGACGGTATGTATATTCTAACTGAAGCTCCGCGCCAATTCGTTCATGCTCAATAGGGGATCTAGCCAATAAACCATCTGGAAAGTTTGGCAAAGCATCTTCAGGGAGTAACTCCCAAAAATTATCCGCGTTGAAATAGTCGTAGTATAAATTACTCGATAATTGAAGGGCGTTAGACAGTGTTCTGTCATAGCCTAATTCAAAAAAGTACTCGGTATAATCTTGTTTTGACTCGTCATTTAATGCATTAAAAAATCCAGCATATGAGCCTGCTGTGCGTTTGTGGTACTTTCCTTGCAATGAGTAGTTAGAATAACTTAGGTTAAAACCGACATCATAGCGTTTATTCCAGTCGTCGGTGTGACCAGATGCGGACTCTACTTCTTCACGAAAACCATTGGTATCGAAAAAATTAAGGTTCGTCGCAAATTTTAAATCACCGATTGTTTGTCCTGTTTGAAGGTTTACTTTTTTTGCATCATTGTCGCCTGCTGCAAAGGTTAGTTTTGTACCATCAATATCCGCCATTTTTTTTGTGATGATATTAATGACCGCTACAAATGCATTTGCGCCATAGAGTGCTGAACCTGGCCCTGTAACGATTTCGACTTGTTTAATATCATCAACAATAAAATTGTTGTGTGACCAGGTCGCACCACCGTTAACAAGATTATTATTTATAGAGTGCCCATTTACGAGAAAAAGTACTTTTTCACTGTATTCAGTTTTAACCCCTCTCACTTCGACAGTGGGGATACCAATATTAATGGTATTAATGCCTAAACCAGGTACGTGTTTTAAGGCATCCATTAAATTGCGGGCACCCATTTTCTTTAAGTCTTCTGCGGTAATAACGTATACCGTTGCACCACTTTTAGAAATACTTTCAAGCGTCTTGGTTGCCGTGGATACATAGGTTTCTTCTTGGAGCCATTGAATTTCGTCTTCCAGTGCCGTGAGGGGTTTACTTTCAAGTTTCTGTTCGGCTGCAATAGTAAAGTGTGTGCTGGTTATAAGGGTTAACACTAATGATTTTTTAATCGCATTAATTAGGAGGGGGAGCCCATGGCGCATTACAGTCTCTTTTTTATCATGTAGGGAGTATTGAAGGATATGCATGGCTATAAGTATAGTCGAAACTTGCAAGATCGTAACTGTCAGTACAAAGAAAAATACCGATTAATATTTACCATTCTACTGTTAATAAGTAGATAGCGCTTGCCCGGATTATACTTGAGGATATAATTAGCTACTAATTCATCTTCCCTTTTTACTTAGGTCAATGCATGACACAAACAGATATTTACCAAGCAATACAGGAAAAACTCGTTGCCAGAAGCGTCGGCATTACAATGGCTACGAGTACGGTTAATAATATGACTGTAAATCCTAAAAGGGATTTATAAGTCGTGTGGTCAAAGCAAGGAGCTATGGTCTGGCGGTGTTTTCGACGTGTACCTGAAAGCGCGTTACCCCGAAATAGACGGGCGTGGGTTTTAGATGCCGGTTCGCTCACCAAGCGATTAGTAAAGGTGTCTCATGGCGATTTTGCCGTACGGGTCACCTTTCAAGGTTGGGGCTATCCTTCACGAGATGAAATGAAAGTACTCAAGGTGCCGGTTCGACAAAAAGCACTGATTCGTGAAGTTGAATTACTCTGCTTTGGTGTTGTGTGGGTGACAGCGAGAAGTGTGATTCCTCATTCAACCTTATCAGGTGCTGAAAAGCAGCTACAATTTATGGGTAACCGCCCTCTCGGTGCTTTTTTGTTTAAAGCCAGAACAATGCATCGACAGCCCATTGAGGTTTCAATGCCGATTTCTAAACACCTAAAGGGTGTTTATGGCCGACGCTCGGTATTTTTATTACATGACAAGCCACTACTGGTAAGTGAATTATTCATGCCTTGTGTATTTGAAACAAGAGCGAAGAGTAAAATAAATTAATAGCTGCTAATAATTTTGTTATGGTTCATGTCAACATTTAAGTAAGCAAGGAAAGAGAGAACGCGTGTGAATAAGATTTTGACTCCGACGATAAAAAAATATTTAAAACTCGCCCGAATTGATAAACCCATTGGTATTCTTTTAGTGTTATGGCCAACACTTTGGGCTTTGTGGTTCGCGGCAGAAGGTATACCTTCATTTGATGTGCTCGTTATTTTTGTTGCCGGAGTGGTGTTGATGCGATCCGCCGGCTGTGTGATTAACGACTTTGCGGATAGAGATATTGACGGTGACGTTGAACGCACCAAAGACCGTCCTTTAGTCACCGGTGACATAAGCGCTAAAAATGCGCTTATATTTTTTGCTTCACTGTGCCTGGTTGCTTTTTTGCTAGTGCTACAAACAAATCAACTAACCGTTTACCTGTCATTTGGTGCGGTTGCACTCGCGACGGCTTACCCTTTCATGAAACGTTATACCTACTTGCCTCAAGTTGTTTTGGGGGCTGCTTTTGCTTGGGCCGTGCCGATGGCTTATGCTGCGCAAATAAATGAACTACCGACGGTTATATGGTTAATATATACCGCAACAGTATTATGGACCGTTGCTTATGACACGATGTACGCGATGGTTGATCGTGAAGATGATTTGAAAATTGGTGTAAAATCTACCGCTATATTATTCGGGCAAGCTGATCGTGCCATTATCGCCTTCTTACAGACCTTGGTCATACTGACATTGTGTATGATTGGCGATCAGTTAAAACTGGGTCAGTTTTATTTCCTTGGGGTTGTCAGCGCATCTATTCTGTTTATTTACCAACAGCACCTCATTCGACTGCGTTATCGTGAAGAGTGCTTTAAAGCATTTTTAAATAACAACTGGGTCGGCTTAGCTGTTTTTCTTGGGCTTGCTTTAGACTACGCCGTGAAATAACGATCAGTAAACTGAATGGTCACCTTAGGGCTCTTTAGCTTAAAGACATGAGGCGATTAAGTGAGATTGCTGCACACGCTTATTTACGCCTATATCTGTCATTTCGGTGTGCTTTTAGACCGAAATTTATGCGTGTTATACTCGCTTTAGTCATATCGTCTTATCGTAGTCTGTTAAGCGTATTCTTGTTATCTATCGTCATATTACTATTCCCTAAATCAGAGTTTTCATTAACCCAAAAAGACACAGCACCGCACACCGCAGCAGGTAAGGCCAGAAAGTTTAATAAGGGAACCAGTGTCGCGCCAAAAACAATCACGCCAAAGCCGAGTGCCGTCAACCGATGAGAAGACAAATATTGTCTCATTTCAGGGAAACTCATTTTGTGATTGTCGGCGGGGTAGTCAATATATTGAATGGCCATCATCCAGCCCGAAAATATAATGAGGCCAAGCGCCGCAAATAAATTTAAACCCGGAATAAGTCCCAGCATAAAAAGTCCTAATACCCGAGGTAAATAATAGAGAATTTTCTGTAATTCACGTTTAACGGTGCTTGGGATGAGCATCGCAAGTTCCTTCCAAGAAAACTCGATTTCATTGTCTTTTCCCGTAAGATGCTTTTCAGTCATTTCTGCGAGGTAGCCATAAAATGGCGCGCCAATTAGATTGGCCGCTGCGATAAAACCATAAAATAAAGTCATTAATATAACAATGAAATAGATACCCCAAAATAACCACTCTAAAAAGCCAAGCCACTCCGGCATCCAACTTAATAACGACGCCATCCAGCCTGAGAATAGGCTCTTTGCCCAAATAATTAATACCGTAAATAAAGCGATATTGACGCAAAAGGGAACCAGTAAAAATAGACGAAATTTGGGCTGGCAGATAATTTTGAACCCTAAAATGAGGTAACTGAAACCTCGAAATAAATTCCCATTCATAAATAAACCTTGATGTAATTTTGATGAGGCGTGCTTACCATTTTGTTAGCAAGCCCAAAGATGATTAAATTCATATATAATGCCGCAATTTAATTGAGTCGCCAACAGCAGAGATTATACGGTTTTGAAAGCGTTATATTTATTACATTCTACAATAAATTTTTTTATACGAAATATTTTGTTGAATAAAATTGTATTTTATACTGCGGTGATTGCTGGGTGTGTGATTGCGTTTTCGCCTGCTGAAGCAGGTCTACAGCCAGCATTAAACGATAAGTTTTTGCATACGACGGGCTTTATGATCATGGCCTTTCTGTCACATTTAGCGCACCCTTACCTTAAAAAGCGCTATCTCATTTTGGGTTTGATCGTACTTGGCTTCTTGATAGAAGCGGTGCAAGCCTACTTACCTTATCGTGATTTCTCATTATGGGATTGGTGTGCAGATATCTTAGGCGTGGTGTTGTATTTTCAACTGTGTGCGATCCCTTTAAACCATTTCTTTTTTAATGCGACAAAGCATAAATGCGTACCTGATTAAACTCTTCAAATTCATTTAAATCAGGCCAGGTACGTGCTTCGATGGTTGTTTGGAGTGTGTAGTCGTCAACGGGGAGTTTTTTAACTCGAGAATCAGCTAATAATACCTTCGGTGCCAATTCGGTGAACTGCGTAAGCAGTGAGAAGTTGTCTCGGTCATAAAGCACGTCAGCTGCAGTAATTAAGTCGATCGTTTCGCCAACGTCAGATAAATCCTTAATGGTATGAACAATTACTTTATTCGCTTGTGAATTCATTCTTGTGGCATCGAGCGCATCGTCATCAATATCGCAAGCGTAAACGCTTTTAGCGCCAGCCATCGCGGCGGCAATCGCCACAACGCCTGACCCACTACCAACGTCGACCACTACTTTATTTTTAACTGTTTCAGGGTGAGTTAAAATAAAGTGCGCTAATACTTGCCCACTCGCCCAACAAAATGACCAATAGGCAGGCTCTGCGACCACCGCTAGCGCTTCATCATGACTTAAAGGACCTTCTAAAACGTGAGGGTCAAAAAGGTACAAGCTAATTTTTGGGCAGCCCGCAGGTTGGCTTAGCGCGACTCGACCTTTTGCTAGGGTTTTATGAAGGTTATCATTAAGCTTGTTTATGTTAATCATAGAAACCCTCCCTCAGTGATGTAACTAATATTTAAACTACGTGACGTAAAGTAATCTTCAGGTGTATTCGCTTCTGATTGACGATTATAGAACGGCTGTTCTAAGCAGCTATTTTATAGCAATATAATAAGTTTAAGGACTTCAAACAAGCACCTAGTCGAATTTAAATATGTAAAATATTATAAATAGTCCGAATCAATAAGCCTATGTATGGCGATGATTTAGATAATTCTGCGTCTATTATTCGCCGCCTTATGGATGTAGAATTTAGTTTATTAAAAGACCTTTGCGTGTTGTTAATGCTGGCGAAGCCAGAATAAAGTCAGTTACCTTTAACGTTATATTTTTAATCATAAAAACGTATATATATGTATAAAATAGTAT